>NZ_FYEW01000002.1:1200000-1514249 GCF_900187375.1 Hymenobacter gelipurpurascens
AGCTATTGCTATTGCGCGGCCCTGGGTGGTACTGCAACCGTATAAAGCCATGCACGTCTTCCTCTACGCGGCCTACTGCATTCTCAAGAAACAAGCGGTTGACGGGAGAATTCATCGACAGGAATTACCTCAGCAATAGAAAGCCTCCGCGCCGTGCATGCGGCCAGATAAGCAAAACTACAGCTAAAGATACTGGCCAATCATTGCGGAACAACCGCTGGCCTAGCACCACTTTTCAGGCGGAGAAAGTGGCCTACACCGCCCCGCGCAGCATGTGCTCCTGCATCACTCTCAGCAGCAGCATATCAGCTCCGCTCAGGCCTTGTTCGGGCAGCACAATATGTTCAGGCAATACAAACCCGGGCCGGGAGGCAAAATCCTGCGGCTGAATGGGCCGGAAGGCCATGTCCCACTCAGGGAAGGTCCGTTCCGCTACTTCTTTATCGGCCAGTTTGGCCGTATCCGTATGGCGCGGGTCCTGCTCAATGTACTCGTAGAGCGTTCTTACATTGTTTACCGGCCCTTCAATGAGCTGCATAAACCGGCCCTCATGGTACAGTAGTAGGCCCGTAACCGCAAATCTGGCGTTGTTGGCGCGGGCCCGCTCCAGCAGTTCCTGTAGCTCCTCATCCGTCAGCAGATGGGTGGCGGTACTCATATAAATCAGCTGGTGCATAGGATAGGAAACGGACTACAGAAATAGAGTACAGAGTAGACTGCCAGTGTGTTAGCCAAGCATACCGCTACCGCATAAGCACACTTACTCGCTGATACCAGGATACGCAAAGGGCCGCGCACCAGATATTGGCAGCGCGGCCCTTCTTGTACCTTAGTGGCGGGCAGCTAAAGGTGCCTAGGCCAGTACGGGGGTGTTAGAGTTTGTCTTGCTCGGGCTTTTGCACGCTGTCGTCTTTGTGCGTGTCGCCGTTGATGTAGTCTTCGTCGCCTTTAGCGGCGCTATGCAGATGATAGGTCTCGTCGCCCATCGTGATGCCGGCTTCGGGGTCGGTTTGCTGCTGGCTGCCGCGCTGGCCGCTTACGGAAGTATCGCCGGCGCCGCGCTGGTTGCTGGTGGTTTGCTGGCTGTCGTCTTGAGGAACGGGGTTCTGAGGTTCTTGGGCCATGATACGGTGGGTAAGCTACCCGAAAGGCAGCGGTGCGGAAAGGGAACAGCGGTAAGCTGTATATAGCTTACCAAACGCGCTAGCAATGTGGCCTAGGCCTGTTTGCGGGGCGGCGTGCTATATTCTATACGCGCCAAAGCGGCCTCGGTTATACCGTCTAGGCCACTCTCTCTGCACCGCCGCTTAGAAAGGATAGCCGATGGCAATGTTGAGGCGGCCCGTAGTGGGCTGCACCCGGTAGGTATTGTTCAGGCTAGGCCGAATCACTTCCTTATTGCTGTAGGGCAACCGCAGCGGATACGCGTAATCCAGTCGAATCACGAAGAACTGCACATCTACCCTGATGCCGGCGCCGGCGCCTACGGCCAGTTCTTTCAGGAAGGAGTTGAAGGCAAACTGACCGTTTTTGCCATCGGGGTTGCCTTCAGTGTCGGCGGTCTGACGGCTGTCGTCGCCATTCACCAGCCAGATATTGCCGGCATCCACGAACAAGGCGCCCTTCACGTAGGGGAACAGATCCTGGCGGTATTCGGCGTTGGCCTCAAAGCGCAAGTCGCCTACTTGGTCGTAGAAGTAGCTGCCTTCCCGGGAGATGGGGGTGCGGTATGTTCCCGGCCCTATGCCCCGCGCCGGGAAGGCCCGCACACTGTTGGGGCCACCAATACCGTACTGCTTTAGGTAGGGCAGCACCGAGGAGTTTTTATAAGGCACGCCCGCCCCAATCAGGACGCGGGTAGCAATTTTGTTGCCGCTGGTGGGGTTGGCGCTGGTGCGGAAGTAGTTGCGGAATTCCAGATCTACCTTGGTGTACTGGGCAAACTCCTGGCCGGCCAGTGCGTAGGCCTGGTCGCCGGTGGGCAGCTCGGTTTTCTTTTGCCCGGTGAGCGAGCTGTACAGGTAGGCCAGGTTACCGGCCAACTCAATGCCCCCGCTGAAGTACACCTGGTTGCGGCGCTGCTCCAGGGCCTGCTGGTTGTAGGTATAGCGGTAGGAGCTGGCCAGAATAAACTGCTGCCGGAAGGAGTTGGCCAGGAACGGCCGTTGCTCCAGGAGAGAATCAAAAGCCGCCGACGTATTGCCGAGCTTCAGGTACTGAATATCAATGGGCCGCAGTGTCTGCTCGTTCGTGAGCTTGGTTTTCCAGGTGTAGCCGTAGTTCAGGTTGAACAGGTCCTGCTGAAAGGCGTCGCGGCGCTCTACCCGCTTGATACCGCCCCCAATAAAGGTGCGCGGCTGGAAATCGGAGTTGGTCAGGCGCACATCCAGAAACGGCAACGGCGGTGTAATCAGTCTCGGAATCTGCAGCTGCGCATCCACACCCAGCTCGTAGCTGGTGAGGCCGATGGTGTTGGAGTTGCTGCGGGTCTGGTTCTCAAAGGAGCCCGTTACGTTCACCACCAGCTGCTCGGCGCCGCGCAGTGCGGAGCGGTTGCGGAACTGCACCTGGAAGCCGGGGCCGACAAAGCCGTTTTCCTTGCTAACCAGCAGTACCTCGGCCCGCAGGCTTTTCTTGGCGACCTGGGTCATGCGTACATAGGAGTTCAGGAAGCCGTAGCCCGCCGAGTCCGCTTTGGCGCGGGCCGGCCGGAACCCAATGTCCACGAACCGGAATACGCCCAAGCTCATCAGGCGGCTCAGGGTCTGATCCTGGCGACGGCGGCGGTACACGCTGTCGGGGTAGAGGAAGGTGGCGTTGGTGATGGATTTAGCCGTGAACACATCCTCGCTGGGGAAATACTGATAGCCCTTGTAGCGGATAGGCCGGTCGTTGAGCGTGGTATCGTTGAGACTATAATCAGTGTTGAGCCGGATGCGGTTCATCACATAGGGCTTGGCAGCCCGCTGCGGCGTCTTTTCCTTCACCTTCAGGTACACATTCACCTGGTTATCCAGCGTGCTGTCTACCTGAAACAGAATATAGTCGGGGGCGAAATAGTAGTAGCCATTGTTCTTGAGGGCCGCATCAATGCGCGTACGCTCGTTGGTGAAGGTTTGCAGGTTGTACGCATCGCCCACCTTCAGCAACGAAGCAGGCTGCGTAGCCCGAATAGCACTGGGAAGCAGGGAGTCGCCTTCCGGAAAATGGATTTCCTTGATGGTGTAGGGCTTGTTCACCGTGGCCGTGTAATCGACGCTGGCGGCATTGCCCTTGATCTGGATTTTGCTGTGTACTGTAGGCTTGAAGTAGCCGTTGTTGTAGAGCCGGTTCACCATCAGGCCCTTCACCTTCTGGGTATCTACCTGACTGAGCAGCACGGGCTTCTCGCCATATTTATTAGCCAACCAGTGGCCTAGGCCCTTGGTCTTGCCCTCGCCGAGGTGCCAGAAATACAGCTTGGGGCGCTGGCCCAGAATGGAGGCGTTGGGCTTGGGCGTAATCACGCTTTCCAGCTCCGTCGTGATTTCAGCCTTACGCGGAATGGGGTTGTCAGACTTCACCTTCACGGTGCTGCCGGTATAGAGCTTGCTGCCTTCCGGAATGTACTTAAGGCCGGAGCAGGCCGCCAGCACCGATAGGCCTAGCAGCGCCGCTCCCTGGCGCACCCTGTTCCCCAGCCCCCTCCGGCTCGGGAGAGGAGGAACCAGACGATCTAACTCGGCGGCTTCCGTATGGTGTGGAGAGAAGGGCTGATGCTGTGACATGAACTACTGTTTCGGGAAAGTAATGAGGGCAGCCGGTAGGCTGACTGGCCTAGAAAGCAACTGATGAGTGGCCTAGCGGGGTATTGCCTTGGTCCGAGACGAATCGGTGCGGGTGAGGCGGCGGGTAGAGTCGGAACGAACGGCGGGCGTCTGGGCAGCGGCCGTAGAGTCGCGGCTTGCGCGGCGGTCCTGCTTTTTGCGCCGGCGCTCCAGCTTCATGTCCTCCTTCACGTTGTCGTCGATGCCCTTGAACAAGTCGGCCAAGTTCTGGTAGTCGCGCTGGAAGACCAGAGAGGCACCGTTGCGCACAAACTGCCCATCAATATCACTGTAGGAGTTATTACGGAAGGCCCGCAGGCGGATGCGTCCGTTGGCCAGCACGTTGTATTCCACGCTCACATCACCAGCAAAGGCACTGATGCCGCCCGCGTTCTGGCCAGTGCTGCCCTGGTTGCCGCCGCCCAGTGGCACATCGGTACCGAGGCGCACGGTGAGGCGGTTGTTGAGCAGCTGCCGGCGCACGGCCACGTTCAGGTCGGTGCGGGTTTTCTCCTGGCCGCTGCTGAAGTCGCCGTAGGAGTTCACGCCTAGCTCTACGCCCAGGTTGGAGAGGTAGCTGCCCGTGAGGTTGTTGAGTTGCTGGGTAAGCACCTGACTGGCGGAACCGCGCAGCTGCTCGGCCACCACGTTACCGCCGCTGCTCTGGAAAGGGTCATCGGCCAGGAAGCGGCCCAGCACCAGCAGCGAGAACACCTGCTTGTTCAGGTCGCTTTCGCGCGAGGGCTGCCGGAGCTCGGCCAGGCGGTTCTCAATGGGGCCGCGCAAGTCCGTCCGCGAATCTTCCGGCAGACGAACATCAAACCCGATTACCGGCTTCATCAGTTCGCCCGTTACTTTCAGGTCTACCACAAAGGGCACCGGGTTGCGGGCCAGGGCACTCTGGGTTTCATCGGCCACACCCTGCGCCGATATCAGCTCGGCGGGGGCGGCGCGCACCCTATACAGGGCCGTCACGTTGGTTTGGGCATTGTACGGGTCGCCGCTCCAGGTGATGGAGCTGCCCGGCGCAATATCAAACTCGCGGGAAGCCAAGTCATATAATGACATCTGGTACTTGCCATCGGCTACATCAAGGCGGCCGGTGAGGGTAATATTGCCAGTCCGGTCGATGGCGGTGTTCAACGTGCCATTGGCGCGCACCAGCAGGTTATCGCCGGAGGCTTCATCTACTACAATCGTAAACGGCGTTTTATCCGTCACGGTCACCACGGCCTGAATGTCGTAGCCGGCGGCGGTTTCGGCGGTATCAAGCGGCACCTTGCGGGCCAGCAGGCTGTCGAGCGGAGCGCTCTTATCGATGAACTCCACAATACCATCACGCTCTACCTTCACCGGATCATCAGTCGGGATGCCCACAAAGAGGTGGGAGCCCTCGGCCACCCGCGCCCGGGTCCGGACGATGGGCAGGTTCAGGTTGCCAGTGATGCGCGAATCGGAATCAACCAGCAGCTTGCCCCAGAACAGCGGGTTGTCGCGCTGGGCGTTTTGCACCGCCAAGAAGTTCTCGGTAGTGGCCTCCAGATCGAAGCGGAAATCCGTGACATAGTCGCGGGTACGGATGGCGCCGTTGATGACCGCCTGGTTGCCCAGGGAGTCTTTCACCACGAAGTTGTTGAAGCCAATGCCCTGATCGGTGAAGGCAATAGGCTGCGAAACCAGGAAGTAAGGAGCTCCAAGCTGCGTGAGCGTGAAGGTGGCGTCGGGCGTGGTCGTAAGCGTGCCGGCAATATCGGGCTGGCTCACGGTGCCCGTCACGTTCAGCTGGCCTGCTACGCCACCGCCCATCTGCTGCAACTGGCCTAGCGAGAAAGGCTCGATAATTTTCAGATCAAGCTGGTTAACGTTCACGGCAAACTGAATGGGGCTGGGCGGCGTGGCGAGGTAGTAGCCCACGGCCTGCACATCCATGCCCTCCTTGTTGGTGAGGCGGGCATCTACGTTGTAGCGGTCGGGCGTGGGGTTAGTGGCCTGCAGCGCCACATCCCCGATGGGCGTTTTGTTGTAGGCGAAGCCAGTCAGGTTCATATTGGCCGTAAACGCCTGCTTCGGCTGGCCTAGGCTAAACGCTACTGCCTGTCCATTTACCGTACCAGCCACCAAAGAGTCGGTCATGCCGGCGGCTTTGGCTAGGCCATTGATATCGAGGCGTGTGAGGTTGACTTGCAGCGGATACTGCGCGCCGGCGAGGGTTTGCAGCGCCACTACCTGGTCGCCCTGGCTCAAGCGCACATTTTCGGCCCGAATGGCGCCGGTGGCGGTGGTGTAGCGCACCTCGTTGTTGGGCGCTACCGTCCACTGCTGGTTGCTTAGTACCAGTTTGGGGTCGAAGCTGAAGCCGTAGGCCTGTCCTTGGTTGAAGACCTGCAGGGCGCCGGCCAGGTCCAGCATCGTAGAGCTGTCGTTTTCGGCAATGCGCAGGTGGGTGCCTACTTTGTTGTTGGCAATGCTGCCCTTTATACTAGGGTTAGGCAAGCGCAGGCTTGTATCCTGAGACACCTGACGGAGGCCTAGGCCATAGTCCAGCTTCTGCGGATCGGAACTTACATTGAAACGCAAGGAGTCCATGGTATAGCCCATGTACACAATGCGCGGAATGCGGGTATTCAGGCGCAGGTCAGCAGCCCGACTATCGAAGCTTCCGGTCAGGTTGAAGGGCGAGAGGAACTTCAGATCAGGCACCAGCTGCTGCACAATGCGCGTGTTCTTCAGATTGGCCTCGAAGGTGAACTGCTGATTGGCATTGCTAGCCCTATACTGCACGCCCGGCAAATCGAAATACCGGTCTATGTGCTCCTGCAGAGCCGTGGCAATGTCGCCGAGGCGCGTGTTGCCGCGCAAGGTCACATCGGCTACGTTCGAGGCAAAGTCTACCTCGGTGCGGCCAGTGCGCTGCAGAATGCGCCCACTAAGGGAGTCAAGTGCAAACGGCTGATTGTTATTGACAATGACGATGCGACGGCCACTAAATGTACCGTTCAGTGAGTTCAGGTCGGAGCCGCTGAGGTTGGCGTTCAGGTCGCCTTGCACGCGCAGGTCGCCGCCGGTATAGAAGCCCAGAGCCGTAAGGTTGGCACCACGCAGATTCAGGCGGTCTATAGAGTAAGTAGGATTGGCCGTATTGCGCAAGTCCACCGTCGCCAGCAAGTCGAGGTTGAGGTTGGGGTCTTCTTTGCTGCTGGCATCAATCACGTAGCGGTTGCGGTCGATGTCCACATTGGCCACAATGCCGCGGTAGGTGTAGCCCTGGTAAGTAGCCCGTTGCACCCGCGCCGTGAGCTTGCCGCGCATTTGGTTGGGGTCGAGGCCACGAGCATTGAGCGTGCCGGAAGCCGTAACGGCGCCAATAGTGGGGTCGTTGAGAATCTTGCCGACGTTGAAGTTCTGGGTGCTGAAGGTGGCACGCACCGGCTCCTGGCCTACAGGGCCAGCGCCCATATCTACCTTCGCCGCCACATTGCCAAATGAAGTAGTCGCCCGCAGATCGGTATCAAACACCATAGCCGTAGGCCTACCCTTGAAGGTGCCAGCCACCGTTATGCGGGGCGGCAGCGTGTAGCCTGCCGGAATAGTGCCCTTGGGTACCAGGCTGCGGATATCAGCATCGGTAGTCGTAAACTGCTGAATGTTCAGGTCAGTATACAGGCGGCGGTCCGTTTCTGGGAGGCCCTGAATGCGGCCGCTGGCTTTTATGATAGTATTGCGGAATCCCACTAGCTCCAGGTTCTGCACTCGCAGGTCGCCTACGCGGCCATTCACGCGGCCACTGACCAGAATAGACTGGTTGGGCCCGGTATTGAAGGGCGCGGTGCTGGCCAGATCAGGAGCCAAGTATAGAATGTCGCGGAAGCCGAGGCGCACGTCGCGCAGGTCGCCTTCAATGCCCAGGTTCGGGAGGTCATCGGCAATGGCATCCAGGGACTTGTAGCGCATGGCCAGCGTCCGCCGGATGCGGGTGTGCGGCGTCACTAGGTCCAGGTTATCTAGGCGGGTTTCTACCGAGTCGAACTCCACATCGGCCTGGGCGCGCGTAACGGCAAAGCCGCTCTGCTCCTGCCCGGCCAGCTGGTTGATGCGGCCCGTGGTACTGTTTTCGGAGTAGAAGAGGTTCTCGGTATTCAGCGCCAGGTTCGTGAACTTGAGGTGGTTGTAGTCCATGCCGCGCACCCGGGTTTTCTGGCGGGGCTGGTTAAAGTTATCGAAGGCTACATCTACGCCCTCAATATCCGACTGCTTGAGCGTCACCACCCAGCTGGCCTCCTTACCCGTGGCGTTTTCTACTGATTTGTTCAGGTCGCGCACGGCTTCCGCGGGGTTCACCACGCGTTTCTCTACCGGCACATTTTCGTTCTGAGCATAAGCAAAGCTGGTGTTGCGCAGCTTCAGCGTATTCAGGTTTACGCGGCTGTTTACCAGATCAATACGGTCGGCCGTGATATCGGCTTCGCCAATGCGGGTGCTGATAAACTGCGCCGACGGGTCGTTTTTATAGGTGAGGCTCACGTTGTCCAGCTGCGCCCGATTCAGGCCAAATTCCAGCTTAAGCGCGGCCGTATCAGCGGGCGTATCCGGCGGCACTTTCGTCTGCACAATCCCGATGCTGGTGTTTTTCAGCGCGGCCTGATCTATGCGGTACGTGGAGGCATCCACGTTCACTTCGTCCATGTTCACGGCCAGCTCACCCAGCTTGGTGCGCACATTCATGCCGTCCACCTGGTCGTTGTAGGTCAGGAAGATATTGGTCAGGCGCAGGTCGCCGATATTGTACTGGAAGCCCGCACCAGTGGTATCGGCGGGCGTGGTGGTAGCCGTGTCGCCGGTAGCGAAGGCATTGACGATGAAGTCGTAGTTGCTGACGCTGTCGGGCTCGGTGCGCTTGATAGCCAGGCGACCATCGTTCAGCTCCAGGCTCTTCACATTAATCTGCGACTTGGTCAGGGCCCAGATGTCCAGGTCTAGCCCGAGGTGGCCTACGGAGATGAGCGTATCGCCTTTCTGGTCTTCCAGATACACGCCATCCAGGTTGATAGCGTGCTTGAAGTCGGTGCGAAATTTGGCGATTCTCACCTCGGTTTGCAGCTTTCCCCGTAGGTACTTCTCCGCCTGCCGGGCCACGAAATCCTGGCCCGAGGGGAATTGCAGATATAGCACGACCCCGCCAACTAAGACAAGGAGGAGCACCACGAGGCCCAACAGGGCATACAGAATACGGCGGACGGTAGGTGACAAAGTGCTGATAGTGCGGCGAAATGAAGGTGTTCCGGCTTTACCCAACGGAAAACCCCGGTACTAGGTTGGCAAAGGCCGTTTTCTGCCCGTGGTTCAACGGGCTAAAAGCAGGTACTGGCCTAGCGCGGGACCCATTCCACTGATACCCCATTACCCAATGTTGGGGCTACGTGCGCATGTTGATGATTTTGACCGTAGGCCACTTTCTCCCTGCCCGCGTATCCTGTTATCTTTCGCTCCAATCCCCGAAGCCCGCCCTCCATGATTCTTCGTTTTACCCTGCCCTTCCGTACCGAGTGGGGCCAGCGCCTGGTGGTTTGCGGTTCCCTGCCTAGCCTAGGCCAGTGGAATCTCGACCAAGCCCTTAACCTGCACTACAACCCCGATTTTGGGCTTTGGAGCCAGGCAATCAGCCTACCCGACAATCACCTAGGCCAGGTAGAATACAAGTATATCCTGCTGGATGAGCGCGACGGCGGCAAGCACTGGGAATGGGGACCGAACCGCACCATCGGCTACGATGCGCAGCGCTTCACGCGCATTGTGCTTGAAGACTTCTGGCGCCCCGCCGCGCAGCCCGAAAACGAGCTGCACACGGCCGCCTTCCTGAAAGCTCTGATGCGCCGCCCCGCCGCTACGGAGGCTCCGGCTACACCTGCCCTCACCAGTGAAGCAGTAGTTCGCTTCCAGCTTTCCGCCCCCCGCGTCGATCCGAACCACGTAATCTGCGTGCTCGGCTCCGACCCCGCTTTGGGTGCCTGGGATGCCAGCCAGGCCGTACTGCTTTCCGATACCGACTACCCTACCTGGTGCGCCGATGTAACCCTGGAAAATCCGGAGCAACTAGTGCAGTACAAGTACGGTATCTGGGAGCCGACGGAAAAAAAGATTCTACACCTAGAAGCTGGCGAAGACCGCCTCATTTATCCGGCCACCGACCGCCGCACCCTGCGCGTAAAGGCTGACGATAATTTCCGCTACCCCACCGGCAACTGGCGCGGGGCCGGCGTAGCCTTGCCCGTGTTTGCCATGCGCAGCCGCAGTGGCCTAGGCGTGGGCGAATTTCCTGATCTGAAATTGCTCGTTGACTGGGCCGTAGCTACCGGCCTGAAGATGGTGCAGGTATTACCCATCAACGACACCGTGGCTACCCACACCTGGGTTGATAGCTACCCCTACGCCGCTATTTCGGTGTTTGCCCTGCACCCGCAGTACCTGCACCTGCAGGCCATTGCGGAGCTACAGGATGCCGCCGCCCGCCAGGAGCTGGAGCAGTTGCGCGAGGAGTTCAACGCCAAAGACTTTGTAGATTACGAGCCGGTGATGAACGCCAAGTGGAAGTTCATCAAGCTTTTGTATCAGCAGGAGAAGGCAAAATTCCTGGCTGATCCAGAGTTTCAGGCCTTCCGCCAGGAGCAGGAGTCGTGGCTAGCCCCCTATGCGGCCTTCTCTGCCCTGCGCGACCGGTTCCATACCGCCGACTTCAGCCAGTGGCCCGAAGAGTTCCGGACGCCCGCCCGCGTAGCCGAGCTGACCGACGAAGCCGCTGTCGATTTCGACGAAGCTGGCATCCACTTCTTTACTCAGTTCCACCTCGATAAGCAACTACGCGAGGCAGTGGCCTACGCCCGCCAGCACGGCGTAGTGGTGAAGGGCGACCTGCCCATCGGCATCTACCGTCACTCCGTGGATGCGTGGACCCAGCCGGAACTCTATCACATGCACCAGCAGGCCGGCGCCCCGCCGGATGATTTCTCCGTAACGGGCCAGAACTGGCGCTTCCCAACCTACAACTGGGAGCGAATGGCCGAGGACGGCTACGCGTGGTGGAAACAGCGCATGAGCACCCTGGCCCGCTACTTCGACGCCCTGCGCATCGACCACATCCTGGGCTTCTTCCGCATCTGGGAAATTCCGGAGCACTCCGTGGAAGGCCTCCTAGGCCACTTCTCCCCGGCTCTACCCCTGCACCAGCACGAGATTGAACAGCACATCGGGTGGTTCGACTACGGCCGCCTCTGCGAGCCTTACATCCGGTGGCACATGCTGCAAAGCATCTTCCACGGTCAGGCCCAGCAGGTGTTCGATGAATTTATGGAAGATGCCGGCTGGCATGGCGCCATCCGTCTGAAAGAGCACCTACGCACCCAGCGTCAGATAGAGGCCTACTTCGACCAGCAGATTCTGGCAGACCCTAGCAACACTGACCACTACAAGTGGATCCGCACTGGCCTATACAAGCTGGTGAACGAAGTGCTGTTCGTGCCCGATGATCAACGCCCCGACCTCTACCACCCGCGTATTACGCTGCCCCTAAGCCAGTCGTTCCGGGAATTGGATGAGCAAACCAAGCCGCGCCTACAGGAGTTGTACTTCGATTTCTTCTACCGCCGCCACGAGGATTTCTGGCGCGAGCAGGGCATGGTAAAGCTACCCCCCGTCCGCTACGCTACCGATATGCTCATCTGCGGCGAAGACCTCGGCATGGTACCCGCCTCAGTGCCCGGCGTCATGAAAGCCCTCGGCATCCTGGGCCTCAACATCCAGCGCATGCCCTCCGACCCTGCGGTAGAGTTCGGCCACCCCGGCACTGCCCCCTACCTCTCCGTAGTGAGTCCCGGCTCCCACGACATGAGCACGGTGCGTGGCTGGTGGGAAGAAGACCGCGAGAAAGCCCAGCGCTTCTTCGAGCATACACTAGGCCACTACGGCCAGCAAGCCCCCCAGTTCTGCGAGCCCTGGGTTGCCCGCGAAATCACGGAACAGCACCTTGCCTCACCCGCCATGTGGGCCATTTTCCCCCTGCAGGATCTGCTTGCTATGGATAGTGGCCTACGCCGCGAAGACCCTTTGGAAGAGCAGATAAACGTACCCTCCAACCCGACCCATTTCTGGAAATACCGGCTGCACATCAACTTAGAAGAATTAAAACAAAAATTTGCATTTAACTCAGAATTAATAAACTTAGTACAGCAAAGTGCACGAGATAAAGTATACTAAATAGACTTGGACATTTTCCTAAAAAGGGAGCCTCACGATGCTGTGAGGCTCCCTTTTTTTTTAATCATTTCTGTCAAATCCAACTATCACAACTTTTTCGTAGAAGTTTATACGTTCCTTTGTGCCCACAAAAAACTGTCTTGAACCAAGATCCACAAATGGGAAGTTGAGACTAAAAACTCGACCATTTGCCGACATATCTACCCGATTCAGCGAAAAGGCCAGAGGTGAGTGATGCTCCAGCTTAGTTTTGTTCTAAGGCTCGGAATGATGACCAGCAACACACCATTCAAAAACATCCACATACAGTATTAATGAAAACACACTTACGCTTATTAATCATCTTGGCTAGTTGGATAGGGTTAGGTGGACCATCAGTAAAAGCTGAGGGGTCTAAAAACCTGACACCTGGCACCAACACTAATGCACTTACCGCCGCTACTAATGACCGTTGCGGCTATTTAGTACACAATTCTGATCAGCAATCAGCGCAGGTAGATGTATCGTATGGATTTTTAAAGCCTGCTAGCTGGGTGAGCCCTGTTGGGGTTCAGTTCAATCCCGATTATCGACTTTTTATCCGTTTGTTGCCTAATGAGAAGCTTTCATATGGTATACAACGAGCCAATGATCCAAACTTTACTACCAGCAATTATAAGGATCTAGTTTTGACGTTGCGTTATGGTACTGGCGATGGTAAAATTGTTAAGCAAAATACGCTCGCACGTAATCCTACAACCACATATTTACTAGGCACAAACCAGGCAGGAGTCATTGACGATTATACTCAAGCGGCGGCTGGTCCTTTACCTGCTACTGGTGGCTACCAGCCACTAGAATACACCAATAATACAGGAACTACCCAAGACTTTTTTATTGAGTTTACGCAGGCAGGAGAGTACACTGACCAAGGCACTCAACCGGGTTTTAACGACTTAAAGACGCAAGATGCTGCTTTTAATAACGGAGCAAGTGCAACAGGCAACCGTGTTTTCAGTGTCTATAACTTGTGGGATTTTACTGTAACGGGTACCGACAATCAGACTAAAAACGGACGTCTTTTTAGTAAGGCTTGGGCCTTTTCTTCTTTAGCTGCGACCAATCTGCTATCTAGTAAGTTTACGCTGTACCCGCTAGTAGAAAGTCGCTCTACAGCAAACAGCTATTACGTGAAAGCAATCGAGCTAGCTGGTCTGCGTCCGTATGCTTTCTTCTTCGTTACTAATGAGTTTGGTTCCACTGCCGCTACCGGCCGTACTTCGGTAGCCGATCGGCGCAAAAGTCAGAATGGTAACACTGCATATGCACAGTATCCCAGCTTCGTAAACGACCCTGACCCAACTATATGGCGTAGTGCAAGCATCCCAACAGCTTCTATTACTCCCCAGCCTTATTGCCGTAATGGTAATACAGAGGTAGCTTTTACCACTTCATCCACTGAAACTGGGCGCTTCGATATTAACATTACATATGGCGGTAACACCCGTACATTGAATACAGATGTAGTAGGCGGTTCATCCGCGACAATCATCTGGGACGGTTTAGTAAATGGTGTGCGTGTTCCAGCAGGACAAACCATCACTTATAGCTTCACAAATCGGGGGGCACCAGTCAATTTTCCTCTCTATGATGCAGAAAACAATGAAGGCGGATTTGTAGTGCGGAACATTCGTCCCTCAGCAGCAGGAGCTGACGCATTATACTGGGATGATACTAATATTACAGCCCTAGGTACAAGCAGTCTAAATGGCACACTCAGTCCAGCTCACAGTTGGGGCAATAATGATGCTACTACCCCTGGTAACGCTGCAACTGTAAATACGTGGACTTATGGGTTTGTTAGTGCCGCAAATAGCCTAACCTATATTACTGTAAACGTATGTGACAACGATGGTGACAATGTTCCAGATAATACTGATATCGACGACGATAACGACGGGATTTTAGATTTAGTCGAGGCTTTATCTGGCACTAGCAGCATTGACCCTAGTGCCTTTGCTGATGCTACCTCCCCTATTCGCTACCTTGACGTAGACTATGTGCATCCCATCTTTGGCGCCTTCCGCGATCTGAATAATAACGGGGTTAATGACATATTTGATACTGATGGTGATGGAATACCTAACCACTTTGACTTAGATTCAGATGGTGATGGCCTCACTGATTCATTTGAGGCTGGCAATACTAATCTTACGTGGGTTGGTAGTGGTGGCTCTGCTGGTACTACTAGTGGTTACTCAGTTGCACAAGGGCGCTTCACCAATACTCTTGGTTCATTATCAACTTCAGTTGGTAATAATGGATTACCAAACGCTGTAGAGAACCGCACAAATAACAACACTGAAGTATCTACTATCCGCTACACATTGACTGATAGTGATGGTGATACGTTTACAGCAAATAACCAGACTGCCAGCAATTATAATTTCCTTGATCTAGACTCTGATAACGATGGAATCACGGATGAGATAGAAGCTTTGGCTTCTGCCACTTATGCTACCCGTAAAGCCCAAACTAACTTTAACACGGACACAGATAAAGATGGTATTCGGGACGCCTACGATGGAAACGTTAACGGCGGCAACTCCATTACTACCCGAGTCGACACCGATCTAGATGGAGTAGCCGATATGTTTGACCTCGACTCTGATGGCGATAATGCAACCCGCACCACTCAGCCTATTTATAAACAGACTGCTGACTGGACTGAGGGTTTTGATGCCAATGGAAGTGGAGCAGCAGGCGATGAAATTGTAACATTGGCCCAACTCTTTGCAACTAATAATCCATTAAAAAGCAACTATTATTCTATCACTACTAATGGGGCTGGGTATGCTGCTACTACTCTATCGGCATTTTTGCAGGATTCGGACGGTGACAATATTCCGAACTTCCTTGATATACAGTCGACTTATTATCATGACGACAACTTCAATGGGTTGGTGGATATTTACGACCCCGCATACAGTGGGACAAGTTCTACCGCTCCAGGCTATACAAGTGCTTTAGCAGATGCCTACTTCCGTCGATCGGCAGTAGCAGTTCCCCTCCCTGTACAGCTAGCCAGCTTCATGGCGAAAGCCGTAGGCCAGTCGGCACAGCTGACGTGGCGCACGGCGCAGGAGCAAAACAATGACTACTTCGTGATTGAGCGCAGCTTCGACGGCAAGAGCTTCTCGTCGGTAGGCCAGGTAAAAGGACAGGGCACGACTTCCGTGGCTACCGACTACCGCTTCACCGATGCGCAGGCTGGACAGCAGGCACAGGGCCAAGTGGCCTACTACCGCCTGCGTCAGGTAGATACAGATGGCACGGCTTCTTATAGCTCCGTGCAGGCGCTTACGTTCTCCACTACCGTCGCTATCAGCGTGAAGCCTAACCCGGCTTCTGGTGAGGCTTCGCTGGAGCTGGGCACGCTGCCTGTAGGTCAGTACCAGGTAATGGTTCTGGATGTAACGGGACGCTCGGTATACCAGGCTTCGGCCCAGGGTGGCCAGGCAAAGGCACTGCCCGTAGGCCAGTGGCCGGCCGGCGTTTACCTGATCCGCGTTCAGGGACAAAACACTGTGCAGACGACGCGCTTAATCAAAGAATAGCGCGCTGCTCTTTTCTGACAATAAAAAAGGCTCCTGCACTTGCAGGAGCCTTTTTTATTGTCAGTTCCGCCGCCGATATGTCAACCAAGCAAGCACTTTAGAGGTATTAGCCCAACAGCTCTTACTTGCCTCCTATCTTATGCCAGCCACCTCCCCTCGTCACCGCGCTCCTGCTACGCCTGCTACTGATTATGATGTGATGATTGTGGGGGCCGGCAGTGCGGGCCTGAGTGCCGCGTTGGTACTGGGCCGCTGCTTGCGCCGCGTGTTGGTGTGCGACGGCGGCAAACCGCGTAACGCCCCTTCGCCCGCCGTGCATGGCTTTCTCACCCGCGACGGAATTCTGCCGGATGAGCTGCTGCGCCTGGGCCGGGAACAACTGACGCCTTATAAGACAGTAGAGGTGCGGGAAGCGCGCGTCACGCAGGTAGAGGTGATGGCCAAGTGCTTCCGCCTGACCGTTGAAGGGGCCACAGGCCGCAGCACCACCTATACGACCCGTAAGGTACTGCTGGCCACGGGCGTTGATGATGAGTTGCCGCCGCTAGATGGCATGCGCGACTTATGGGGCAGCGGGGTGCTGCACTGCCCGTATTGCCACGGCTGGGAAGTGCGCGACAAGCCGTTGGCCGTGTATGGCCAACATAAAAGCGTGACTGGCCTAGCCCTATTGGTCAGCCGCTGGAGCAAGGATATCATCGTGTGTACTGATGGCTGGAAAGGCCTCACGCCTAACGCGCGGCGGCGGCTGCGGCGGCAGGGAATTTCGGTACGAGAAGAGGAGCTAGATCGGCTGGTAGGCGACCAAAGTGGCGAGCTGAAGCATATCGAGTTCAAAACGGGTGAGAAGCTGGCTCGCAAAGCCGTGTTTGTACACGCGCACCAGCACCAGCGTAGCCCGCTGGCCGAACAGCTGGGCTGTGAGTTTTCTGAGAAAGGCGCTGTATTGGTTGATAAGGACCAGCAAACCTCCGTGCGCGGCTTCTACGCGGCCGGCGACATTACGCCCGGCACGCAACAGGCGCTGCTGGCCGCCGCCAAGGGCAGTCAGGCCGCCATCTGTATCAATGAGACCCTTACGCGCGAGGAGTGCCCGAAGTAGGATTTCAGCATCAGATCAGCCCTTAAAGCTTGGGTGCTCTGCCAGGTGGCGAGCTATAATCTGGCGGGCGTAGGCCACCTCTCAACGTGAATTTCGTAGAGGCGAGGAACAGAGTTTTGGGAAATTTGTCGGCGAGAAACCAGGGTTGCTGTCAGAACGTGTAACTTACTCGCTACCATATCCCTACTATCCGGCCCACTAATTTTCACGAAATGAAAACCGTTTACCTGCTGCTTTTGCTTCTGCTGCTGGTAGGCGTGAACCCTATTGTAGGTCAACAACTGCTGTTTAAAGGCCGCGTGACGGAAGCTGCCACGGGCAAAGCGGTTCCGTTTGCGTCGGTGTTTGTGCCGGGCTCCGGGCAGGGAGCTACGGCCGATGTGGAAGGCCGCTACGAGCTGAAAGCCACTGCCCCGGTTGATTCGCTGGGGGCTTCGGCTATTGGCTTCACCACGCTAAAAAAGCGCGTGAGTGGCCTAACCACTCAAACCGTCAATTTTGTGCTGGGCTCGGGCTCGGTTTCATTAGGCGAGGTAGTGGTGCGGCCGTATGAGAATCCGGCCTACCGGATTCTGCGGCGGGTGCAGGAGCATAAGCCTCAAAACAACAAGCGCAGTCTGGAGGCCTTCGAGTTCGACAGCTACAGCCGCACCGAGGTAGCGCTCAACAATCTGCCCGACCAGCTTAGCCGCCGCAAGCTGCTGCGCCAGATGGTGCAGGTAGCCGATAGCGCGGGCCTGCCCCGCGACGCCAGTGGTAAGCCCATTGTGCCTTTTTTTGCCTCCGAAGTGCTTTCGCACTACTACCAGCTCAACCGCCCGTTGCGTAAGCGCGAAGAAATCAGGAAGACGCAGCTGCACGGCGCGGCACCGCGGGAAGGCTCCGTTACTTCCCAGATTCTGGGCTCCTCGTTTCAGGACTGGGATTTCTACCCCAACTGGCAGCAGCTGCTGGGCAAGGATTTTATTTCGCCTATTGCCGAGGGCTGGAAGTTCACCTACGAATATGAGCTGCTGGACTCAGTGTTGGTAGGCCAGGATTACTGCTACCAGATTGGGGTGAAACCGCGCCGCCCGCAGGACCTGGCCTTTGTGGGCACCATCTGGATTACGGCCGACACATACGCTTTGCGCCAGGTAGATCTGGTGGTGAGCCCGGAGGCTAACCTCAACTTTATTGACCAGATCCGGGTGAAGCAGGAGTTGCTTCCCTCGGCGGCGGGGCCGAGCCTGCCCCGGCGCACGGCGGTGGTGGTAGGCATCAAGCCAACCAAAGGCAGCACCGGTATTCTGGCCCACCTCACCATCGTCAATACCAACTTCAGCGCCAACCAGCCTAAGCCGCTGGCTTTTTACGACCGCCCCCTGGAAACTGCCGCCGATGCGTTTGAGGTGCCTCAGGGGTTTTTCGAGCAAAACCGGCCCGACTCCCTGAGCCAGCAGGAGCAGGCCACGCTGCAGGTGCTGGACTCGGTGCGGCAGCTGCCGGCCATGCGCAACCTGTTGGAGGTGGCCGATATTGCGGTAAATGGCTACTACCGGGCGGGCAAAATTGACTGGGGCCCAATTCTTACGGCCTATAGCTTTAATAATATTGAAGGCAACCGCTTCCGAGTGGGCTTCCGGACCACGCCAGAGTTCAGCCGCGACTGGCTACTACGGCCCTACCTGGCCTACGGCACCCGCGACGGCCGCTTTAAGTATGGCCTTCGGGTGCAGCGCATTGTGGACCGCCAGCACTGGACGGTGGTGAACTTCGAGCACCGCCACGACCTCGATCAGGTAGCCCTCCTCGATAATGACTACGCCCTGGAAAACCCGCTGTTCGAGGCCTCGGCGCGCCTGGGCAACATCAGCTCCAGCCGCCCCCTGCGCCGCAACCTGACCACGCTGGCCGTGCAGACCGACTTGTTCCGAGGCTTCACGCAGCGCGTGATGTTCCGGCGCCAGAGCTTCAATCCGCTGTACCCGTTTGCCTACTACACCCAGGAGCAGCAACCCGGCTCTCCCACCGACGACCACTTCGACCTGTCGGAAATTATGGTGGAGTCGCGGTATGCCCGCGACGAAGTGCTGCTGCCTAACAACCAGAACCGCCGCACGGCCATTGGCCTGAAACGGTGGCCGGTGTTTACGGTGCGCTACACGGTAGGCCTTGATAAGCTGCTGGGCAGCGACTTCCGCTACCAAAAAATCAACCTACTCATTGACCAAAGCGTTCGACTAGGCCAGGTAGGGCGCGCCGATTACCGCCTTGACGCGGGCTACATTCCGAGTACGGTGCCTTACCCACTGCTGAAGTCGCACCTCGGCAACCAGTCGCCGTTCTACAATAGCGGGGCCTTTAACCTGATGCGCTACTTCGAGTTCGTGAGCGACCGGTATGTCTCGTTTCGGGTAGAGAACCAGTTCGATGGTTTCCTGCTCAACTCCATTCCGGCCATCAAGCAGCTCAACTGGCGCCTGGTAGCCACCGGCAATGTGCTGTGGGGCAGCGTGAGCGAGGCCAACCGCCGCATCAACCCCACCGAAGACCCTGTGAACGGCGGGCCGCTGCCCTCGTTTCAGTCGTTGGGCCGCACGCCGTATGCCGAGGTGGGCTACGGCGTGGAGAACATCTTCCGGGTGGCCCGCGTAGATTTCATCCATCGCCTCACGTACCGCAACTCGCCCGGAGCGCGTACCTTTGGGGTGAAAGTGAGTTTCCAGTTCAAGCTCTAACCATCAGACTGCCAACTAGTGGCGCGAATTTTGTGCGCCGCAATTGAATCAAAAAGGCGGTTTTCTTGTAGAAAGACTCAATATGCCCAAGTACGAAGTTGCCAACCTGTCTCTGGCGGAAGCCACCCGTCATGCCCCCTTCGTGGATTACGCCCGTTGCGTTGATGCCAGCCAGCGCCCCTACAACCACGTAGGCGACTGGCCCGAAGAAGGCCACCTCTACCCCGTTCGGGTAGTCGATTCTCACACCGAAGGCATTCCTTTGGTGCACGTTCTCGGCTTCGAGGGTGAAGCCCCGTATTACAACGCCTATGCGCCTCACCGTTTCGAGATGCTGCTGACCGTTTGGCTGAACTAAGCCTGACCTAGTAGCTACTGTTAAAGCAAAAAGCCCGGCCTTCTCCTAGTGAGAAGGCCGGGCTTTTTTGTGGTGATATACAACCGTTGTTTCCTCATAACGTCATGCTGAGCGGAGTCGAAGCATCTCTACCTCTGGCTAAATTACTGGCCTAGAAAGCGGTAGAGATGCTTCGACTCCGCTCAGCATGACGTTTCATATCAATTTCACAGAAGACAGTGGCCTAGCGCTCCAGCTTGAAATCGGGGTCTTGGGTTACGCGCTGGGGCGTGGCCGATACGGCCCAGCCGGTGGCATACATCCAGCGCGTCATGCGGGTGAGCTTTGCCACATCAATGCGCGAGGCCTCGTCGCGGGGCGTGTGGTAGTCGGGGTGCAGCAGTGTGGTGAAGAACAGGGACGGAATGCCGGCGCGGGCGTAGGGCAGGTGGTCGGAACGGAAGTACCAGCCTTCGGGGTGCTTGGCGTCGTCCCAGGAGTTGTCAAGAGTGAATTTGCTGACACCTTGATTCGCTTTCAGCGCCATATCTACCAGCGCCTGGGAGTTGCGGTGCGGAGCCGTGGAGCCGAGCAACGCCGCCGAATCGGGGGCGTTGCGGCCCATCATGTCGCCATTGAGCACGGCCACAATGGACGCCTTTGGCACGGTTGGGTGATCAACAAACCAGCGGGAGCCCAGTAGGCCACGCTCCTCGGCGCCATGCCACACAAATAACGCCGAGCGGGCGCCCGGCCGCTGTTTCCAGGCCCGCCCGATGGCCAGCAGGGCCACGCTTACGGTGGCGTTGTCGTCGGCGCCGTTCCAGATGGAGTCGCCGGCCACGGGCGTCCCGATGCCGTCGTGGTCGTGGTGGCCACTGAACAGCACGTTTTCCTTGCGCAGCTCCGGATCGGTGCCCGGCACGCGCGCTACCACATTAATGGAAGGATACTCGAAATCATTCATGCCCAGTTCCGCCTGAAAGCGGGCTTTGGGCGCCCGCAGTGCGGCGGTCAGGCTCTGTCGAACCAGCAAAACCGGAATCGGGGCGGCCGGCACCGGCATAGACGGCAGCAGGTACTGCCCATCCTGGTAGCGGTGGCCTATAAACTCCAAACTGGGCTCAGTAGGCGCATCGGCCACCAGAATAATGCCCGCTACTCCACGCAAACGCAGCGCAGCACCCTGCTGACCGATAGCGGCCAGAGCATAGCGCATGCTCCGTAGGCTGATGTTGGCGACGGGCAGCGGCGTGGGCGGCACCAGCGGCAGAGCCACAATTTTGCCGCGCAAATCACGGCGCACCGTGTCGGCCAGGGAGTTCAGCCAGACAACGGGCCCATCGAGGCGGGCATTGATGGGGGCGGTTATCCAGGCTTCCTTCCAAAGCCCCAGCGTCCGGCCATTGAGGCTCATGCGCGAGGTAGCAGCCACCGTGATGCGGCGCAGGGGGTAGAACTGAAAGTAGGTGCCATCGTCGCCGGCAGGCTCTAGGCCAGCGGCGCGGGCGCGCTCAGCTACCCAAACGGCGGCGCGCAGCTCATCGGCGGTACCGGCACGGCGACCCCGCATACTGTCGCTGGCTAGTGAAAAAAGGTCGCGCCGGATTTCGGTTTCCCGGATGGCTTCCAGGGCTGGTGGGGCAGTAGGACCGGCCACGCCGGTGCTAGCCGACGGTGTTTTGGCGCAGCCGCCCAATAGGCCTAGCGCAAGAGCCGCGCCCGGCAACAGAGTAAGAAAACGCATAGGCAGAGGGGAAAAGTGGCCTAGAGCCAGTAGAAGACGACAAACTCCTTAAGACCCCGGAAGATAGCGTCAAAAGCAATTGGTAGGAGTGCGTACGTAAGACGACTAAAGAAGTCCGAGCCCACTGGCTGGGTATCAGGCATCGAGCAGCCCCATTTCATCTTTCAATAGTACTCCCGAAAGCTGGCGGCGCAGGGCTTCCTGCAGCAGAAAGAACAGCTTATCGGCGGCCAGCGCATAGCTTAAGCCTTCAGGCCGAATATTGGAGACGCAGTTGCGGGCTTCATCCGTGAGGCCAGGGCGGGGGCCGTAGGTGAAGTAGGCCCCCAGGCTGTGCGGGGAGCTAAGCCCCGGCCGCTCACCAATCAGAATAAGGGCAAGCTGCGCCTGCAGTACCTGCCCGATTTCGTCGCTGATGGCCACGCGGGCCTGTTCGGCAACTACTACCGGAGCCAGCCTGAAGCCGGCTGCTTGCAGCTTCGGCAGCAGGAGCTGCAACACTGGTAACGCATGCTGCTGCACGGCCGCGGCCGATAAGCCATCGGCCAGAATAACGGCCACATCGGAAGGAGCCATCGAGTGGCCTAGCAGCAGCTCCCGGGACGCGGGGTGCAGCCGGCGGCCCAGGTCGGGGCGTTGCAGGTACTGCGGGCGGTTTTCAGCCTGGCTCCTGACGACACATACGCGCACCGAGAGTTGCGCTAGGCCAGTCGTGAGCTTCTCCACCTCAAGAGCGGAGTACACGGCATCACGCGCAGCGGCGTGGGCCAGCCGAAACGCCAGCGCCTCCTGCAGCGGCACGCTCGTTCCAACGCGACCCAGCGCGATGCGGGCCGCCGTGAAGGCGCGTAGGCCACTCCAGGGGTCGGGGGCCGGGGGCTGAGTGTGGGCAGAAGGCAAATCGGGGGACATACCAACAACTTACATGGTATCAACTCTATAACCGAGCCCTAAGAGAGCCGAATCGCCTTATTTTTTAAACTCGCCAATGTGCCAGAGCACCCCCGAGGGATCATGCAGGAAGCCCTCTTTGCCCCAGGGCTCGTAGCGAATAGCCGACACCTTTACTCCTTTGAATTGACCGGGCAAATCAAGTGCTTCTAACTCAGCCCAGTACTTTTCCACATCCTCGACTTCCAGAAATAGCATAGTGTTATCCACCCAGTCTGGCACGTACGCATTCTGTAGGTAGAAGCCAACGCCCTGCAGGGCAAAATATGACATGGCCGGAGACAGGACGGTTTCGGTGAAGCCGAAGGCGCGGTAGAAGCTTCGCGAGACAGCAAAGTCTTTTGCGCCGATGAAGGCGCGGATGGAAATAGCTTTTTGATTCATATCGTCTGGCGATTTAAGTAGGCGTTTTTCTTCAATTATTTAACCCGCCCACGCCCAGCAGCCGGTGCTGGTCCGGAGCTGGTAGCAGCAGTCTGTCTTCGCTGAAAATACCTTGCTGCTGCAGCCATGCCTCGAACTCGGGCGCGGGGCGGAGGCCTAGGGCACGGCGCAAGTAAAGGGCATCGTGGAAGGAAGTAGACTGGTAGTTAAGCATGATATCATCGGCGCCTGGGATGCCCATGATGTAATTGCAGCCCGCCACGCCTAGCAGCGTGAGCAGGGTGTCCATATCATCCTGGTCGGCTTCGGCGTGGTTGGTATAGCACACGTCAACGCCCATGGGCAGGCCTAGCAGCTTCCCGCAGAAGTGGTCTTCCAGTCCGGCCCGGATGATTTGCTTGCCATTATATAAATACTCGGGGCCGATAAAACCGACCACGGTATTCACCAGCAGCGGTTGAAACTGGCGGGCTACGGCATATGCCCGCGCCTCACAAGTCTGCTGGTCTAGCCCGTGGTGGGCGTTGGCCGAAAGCGCGCTGCCCTGGCCCGTTTCGAAGTACATCACGTTCTGGCCCAGGGTGCCCCGGCCCAAACTCAGGGTTGCTTCCCAGGCTTCCTGCAGGAGCGCCAGGCTCACGCCGAAGCTGGCATTGAGCGTCTCAGTGCCGCCGATAGACTGAAACGTCAGATCAACGGGGGCCTGCTGCCGGATGAGTTCGAGCGTGGTGGTGACGTGGCAGAGCACGCAGGTTTGGGTGGGAATTTGGTATTGCTGGCGCACGGCATCCAGCATATCCAGCAGGTTGCGTACGGTGGGCAGATTGTCGGTGGCGGGGTTGATGCCGAGTACGGCGTCGCCGCTGCCGTAGAGCAGGCCATCGACGAGGCTGGCTGCAATGCCGCGGGCATCGTCGGTGGGGTGGTTGGGCTGCAGGCGCGTGGCTAGGCGGCCGCGCAACCCCAGCGTATTCCGGAACTTGGTTACGACCTCGCACTTGCGAGCCACGGCAATCAACTCCTGGTTGCGCAGCAGCTTACTCACGGCCGCTACCATCTCTGGCGTCAGGCCGTAGGCCACCTGCTGCAGCTCCGGCTGGCCTACAACATCAGACAGCAGCCAGTCGCGGAGCTGGCCTACGGTGAAGTGGCTGATGGGCGCAAACGCCTGGGCATCGTGCGCATCGATGATGAGGCGCGTGACTTCGTCCTGCTCATACGGCACCACTGCTTCCTGCAGGAAAGCTTTCAGGGGCACATCGGCCAGGGTAATCTGGGCGGCTACGCGCTCCTCGTAGCTGGTGGCAGCCACACCAGCCAACTCGTCGCCAGAGCGAAGTGGGGAGGCTTTGGCCAGCAGCGCCTTTAGATCGGGGAAGGTGTAGACCCGGCTGCGAATGGTGTGTTGGTAGGCCATAGAAACTTGTTGATCAGTACGCTTCAGCTTCTACAAACGGCACAGAGGCAGGCAGCTCTTTACTCCGCAGGCAGTACAGGCCTAGCGCCTCCGCCCAGCCCCGCACCTTGAGGCTCCCGATGGAAGAACTGCCTAAATTCTGGCTTACTGGGCCACCGCTGCAGGCTGCCGGAGCATAGGCTGCAGCACGGTCCACACGTTGCGGGCTACTAGGCGGTGGCCAGCGGGCGTGGGGTGAATACCGTCGCGCTGGTTGAATTTGGCTACTCCACCTACCCCTTCGAGCAGGAAAGGAATAAGCTTCACCTGGTTTTTCTGGGCTATTTCGGCGTAGAGCTTTTTGAACTGCGTGGCGTAGTCGGGGCCGAGGTTGGGCGGAATCTGCATGCCGGCCAGCACAATCTGCGCCTCGGGGCTACGGCGGCGCACCGTATCGATGATGGCTTGCAGGTTGCGGCGCGTGTCGGTGAGCGGCAGGCCCCGTAGGCCATCATTCCCCCCTAGTTCCAGCACAAACACGGCCACCGGCTGGCGCAGCACCCAGCCCACGCGGCTCCGGCCACCAGCGGTGGTTTCGCCGCTCAGGCCGGCATTCACGATGGTGTAGGCCAGTCCGGCCGAGTCGAGCTTCTGGCCGATGAGCGCCGGAAAAGCTTCATCCGGCTCCACGCCCAGCCCCGCCGTGATGCTGTTTCCGAAGAACAGGATGGTTTGCGGAGTTGCGTTGCGCGGGGCAGCTGGCGTTTGAGTGGCGGCAGCGGCAGGAGCTTCGGCCGCTTGGGTAGCGGTTTGCGAATCGGAAGTACAGCCGACAAGGACGCTCAGAAGGGCGCCGCTTACTAAGGACAAAACAGTTTTCATGCAGGAAGTCTTTTCACTAGTTGCGTAACGAAAGAAAGTAAACGGAAGGTTAATTCGTTTGCTATATCAGTTGCCAGCTGTCGGTTACCGGTTGATAGTACCGTTCCTGCTGGCAACTCACAACAGGAAACTGAAAACAGATCATTAGCTCATCCTTCGTGCTCAAAGTAGAAAACCTCACTAAGTCGTATTCCAGTGGCGGCCAGGCCCTGACTGTGCTGGAATCCGTCAGCTTCGAGCTGGCCGCCGGCGACACCTTTTCCATCGTCGGGCCTTCGGGCAGCGGCAAAACCACCCTGCTAGGCCTATGCGCTGGCCTCGACAGAGCCACAGCCGGCAGCGTGTGGCTCAATGGCGTACTGCTCGATACGCTGTCGGAAGACCAGCGCGCCGCCGTGCGCAACCAGTACGTGGGCTTTATCTTCCAGAACTTCCAGCTGCTGCCCACGCTCACGGCCCTCGAAAACGTGCAGGTGCCGCTGGAGCTGCGCGGCGAGAAAGGCTCGGCCCGGGCGGCCCAGGAGTTGCTGGCGCGCGTAGGCCTGGCCGGGCGTGGCCACCACTACCCTACCCAGCTTTCGGGCGGAGAGCAGCAGCGCGTGTCCTTGGCGCGGGCCTTCGCCAATAGGCCTACCATCCTGTTTGCCGATGAGCCCACCGGCAACCTCGACGCCGAAACCAGCGCCACGGTAGTAGACCTACTGTTTGAGCTAAACCGTGAGGCCGGCACCACGCTCGTGCTCGTGACCCACGACTTAGAGCTAGCGGCCAAAACCCAGCGCGTAGTCAGGATTAAGGGCGGCGCCATGATTTCTGATTCCGGCGCCCCCATTTCAGCCCCTACTTCCTCTTCTGCCCTATGAGCCAGATTCCTTCGGCTAGGCCAGGGGCGGCTTGGCTCTGGCGCATGGCCTGGCGCGACAGCCGTCGCAGCCGGAGTCGCCTGCTGCTGTTCATCTCGGCCATTGTGCTGGGTATTGCGGCGCTGGTGGGCATCAATGGGTTTGGTGATAATCTGGCCCGCACTATTGATGAGCAGGCGCAAGAGCTGCTGGGCGCCGACTTGGTACTGTCGGCGAGCCAGCCGCTTAAGCCGGAATTCCAGCCGATGATTGGCCCGGCCATTGAGACGGCTACCGCGGAAGCTGCTTTTCCCTCGCTGGTTCAGTTTCCTAAAGGGAATGGGGTGCGCCTCGCACAGGTGCGCGCCCTGGCCGGCGACTTTCCCTACTACGGCACCTGGCTGACGGAACCGACCTCGGCCGTACAGGAATTCCGACAAGCCTGGCGCCACAACCTACCCGTGGCCTTGGTTGATGATGCCTTGCTTATCCAGTTTGCCGCCCGCGTCGGCGACTCCATTCAGGTGGGCCGAGTAGTGTTTCGGATTGCCGGCCGCGTACGAAAAACACCCGGCCAGTCAGACTTCAATGCTTCGGTAGCACCTACCGTCTTCATTCCCGGCGACTATCAGCTTACCGTTTCGGGGCAGCCCGACTCCGCTTCTCTGCTCGCCCGCACTCAGCTCATCAAGCCCGGCAGCCGGGTGCAGTACCGCGCTTATTATAAGCTGCGGCCGGGGGTGCCCGCCGAGCGGCTCCGCGATCCATTAGTGGATCTTCCCAGCCAGGAAAATATCCGGGCCGAGACCGTGGCCAGCCGCAAGCAGCAAACCGGCCGCGCCTTCTCCGACCTCACCCGCTTCCTGAACTTGGTGGCGTTTGTGGCTCTGCTGCTCGGTTGCGTGGGCGTGGCGAGTTCCGTGAGCCTGTATGTGCGCGAAAAAGTGGCGGCCGTGGCCGTGCTGCGCTGCCTGGGGGCCAGCGGACGTCAAGCCTTATTTATATATCTGCTCCAAACGGCCCTCATGGGCTTGGTGGGCGCGATAGTGGGCGCGGCCCTGGGCACGGCCATTCAGCTATTACTGCCTAAAGTGTTTGCTGGTTTTCTGCCGGTAGTGGTGGCTACAAGTATTTCGTGGAAGGCGGTGAGCCAAGGGGTAATTACGGGCCTGCTGGTGGCGGTGCTGTTTGCCCTGCTGCCCCTGCTGAGTATCCGGCGTGTATCGCCGCTGCGCACCTTGCGGGCCTCCTATGAGGAAGACACGGCCCGGCCCGACCCGCTTCGGCTGGTGGTGTTTGGCCTGATTTCCCTGTTTATGCTGGGGTTTGCTTACCTGCAGACGCGGGATATCAAGCTGGCTCTGGGCTTTACCGTTGGTATTCTGGTGGCGTTTGGGGTGCTGGCTGGCCTAGGGCAGGGGCTGCGGTATGCGGTCCGTCGCTTCTTTCCGGCTTCGTGGAGCTATGTGTGGCGCCAGGGGCTCGCCAATTTGTACCGGCCCAACAACCAGACGCTGTTGCTTACGGTGTCCATTGGCCTGGGGGTGTTTCTGATGGCTACCCTCTACCTCATGCAAGGGCTACTGCTGAGCCGGGTGCAGCTCTCGGCCAGCGGCAATCAGCCAAACCTGGTGCTATTTGATATCCAGAGCGAACAGAAAGCGGGCGTAGGCCAGTTGCTGCAACGGCGCGGGCTGCCCATTCTGCAGCAGGTTCCCATCGTGACGATGCGCCTGGCGTCTATCAACGGCCGCACCATATCGGAGCTGAAAAAGGATACCACCAACGGCCCACCGGCCCGCGGCCTCACCCGCGAATACCGCGTCACCTACCGCGATACGCTCAATCCGGCTTCCGAAACCCTGGCCGCCGGAAAAGCACCTTACGTGGGAGCCGATAAGATTCCGCGAATTTCCATGGACGAGTATTTTGCCCAGCGCCTCAAGCTGAAGCTCAACGATACGCTCGTCTTCAATGTGCAGGGCGCCCCGCTCACTACCATCCTCTGCGGCACCCGCACTATTGACTGGAGCCGCGTGCAAACCAACTTTCTGGTGGTATTCCCGACCGGAGTGCTGGAGCCGGCCCCGCAGTTTCATGTGTTCCTTACGCGCGTCCCGAACAACCAGGTGCTCGGCGCCGTGCAGCGCGACCTGGTGGCGGCCTTTCCCAACGTGTCGGCCATCGACCTGGGCCTAGTGCTCCAGACTATAGACGATATTCTCAGCAAGATTTCCTTCGTGATTCGCTTTATGGCCCTGTTCAGCATTGCCACGGGCGTGGTGGTCCTGATTAGCTCCGTGATGGTGAGCCGCTACCAGCGCGTGCAGGAGAGCGTGTTGCTGCGCACCTTGGGGGCCAGCCGCCGCCAGATTTTGCGCATCACGCTGGTGGAATATGCCCTGCTAGGCCTATTGGCGGCCGTGGCCGGGCTCCTGCTGGCCGTGGTGGCGGCCTGGGCGTTGGCCGTTTGGGTATTCGAAGTAGCTTTTGTGCCGCCGCTGCTGCCTCTGCTGGTGTTGGCGGCCCTTACTACCGCCCTAACGGTGCTTATTGGCCTACTCAATAGCCGGGATGTACTCACTCGCCCACCCTTGGAAATTCTGCGCGGAGAGGCTTGAATGGCCGTTTTTCTAGGTAATCTTATAATTTTCTAAATTATTTCATACGGCTTGGGCAACAACTGCCTGCCTGTTGCGTTAAAGGCTAGCCGAAGCGCTACAGGAAACTGTTTTGTTTCTCGGTATTGTTTCATGCCCCTAACCCCCTTTCCCCATGAAAAAATTACTCGCTGTTGCTGCTCTCCTCGTAGGTGGTGTTACTGCCGCTAACGCTCAAACCAGCACGACCACAACCACGCAGTCGCAAACTACTACCCCTACTCAGGGTACTCTCCAGACGACGCCAGCTACTACTGAAACCACCAAGTCGTCGACTACTACTACCACGACTCCGGCCGCTACCATGTCGACTCCGGCTACTACCGTTGAGACCCAGTCGGGTACCGGCGTAAGCACCGCTACCGACACGAAAGACGGCGCCAAAGTGAAGGCCAAAGACAAGAAGCGCAAGTCGAAAGTAAAGGCTGACCCAACCAACTAAGGCAAGGCGCTTAGCGCTTTACCACTCAAAAGCCCGGCCGCACGCATGTGTGGCCGGGCTTTCTGTTTTATCTTGCTTCTGAAAACGCTGCTTTTCAACTTCTACCCGACTGCTTTACTGGCCTAGGCCTATCATGAACGACCCCGAAATCCGTGCCCTGCTCTATCCGCTCTTCACGGAGGGCGTGTTCGTGGATGAGCTGCCCACCGGCACCACCCGCGCCGATGTAGTGCACATCACGCCGGATTTCATGCACGGCTACGAGGTAAAAGGCGACGGCGACACCCTGCAGCGAGTAGCCAACCAGCTGCGCTGCTACGGCGAAGTATATGATTTCGTGACGTTTGTGGTTACGGAAAAGCACCTCCCCAAACTGCTGCCGCTGCTGCCGGAGTGGGTAGGCGTGCTGGTAGCCGTGGGCCCGGAGCTGCGCACGCACCGCGCCGCCGCCTACAACGCCACCGTGGCTCATGCGCCTTTGGCAGGTCTGCTGCTCCTGGAAGAAGTAAAACAGTATTTACTGGCCCTAGGCCTATCAGGCGTGAGCACCCTCCGGAAGCGCGAGGTAATGAACCTACTGCGTACCACCCAGCGGGTGCCGCTTTCCGGCCTGGCCTGCCACGTGCGGGAGCGGCTGATTGCGCGCCTGCCCCAACGCCTCCTCGACCGCGCCGAGCGCAAAGCTGAGCGGCAACGAAGCGGCGCCCGCCGCCGCCGGAAGCCCGTGCATAAGGCAAAGGCCAAAGCCAGGAAACGTACTACTAAGAAAGCGGCTTAGCACGTCCCACCACCTGCCCACTACAGCGGCAGCAGCAGCTGGCGGCCGGGGGTGTCCTGTCCCATCGTATCGAGGTTGGAAAGCGAGGCGCCCAGCAGCCGCACACCCTTAAGTAGTGGCCACAACGACTCCAGCACCTCTCGCCCTACCTGCTCCAATATTGCTTGGCTGGTGAAAGGAGCCACCACCGTTCGGCTGCGTGTGAGCAGTTGAAAATCGTTGTATTTCACTTTCACCGTGAGCGTACGGCCCAGAATGCCGGTGCGCTGGCAGTAGCTCCACACCGATTCCAGAGCCGGCTGTAGGCCACTCAGGAGTTCTTCCTGGGTAGTAAGATCCTGCTCGAAAGTGGTTTCGGAGCCATAGGACTTGCGCACCCGGTCGGCCACTACGGGGCGGTGGTCCTGGGCGCGGGCAATGGCGAAGTAATAGGAGCCCGCCTTGCCAAAGTGCTGGCGCAGAAAAGCCTCGGTTTGCTGGCCCAAATCTTGGCCCGTAAAGATGCCCAGCTGGTTCAGGCGGGCCGCCGTCACGTGCCCTATGCCGTGGAACTGGCCTACGCTTAGCGCCTCCACAAACGCTAGGCCCTGCGCGGGCTTTATCACGAACTGCCCGTTGGGCTTGCGGTAATCAGAGGCGAGCTTCGCCAGAAACTTATTATAGGAGATGCCGGCCGAGGCTGTCAGTTGGGTTTTGGCCAGGATCTTCGCCCTGATTTCCTGTGCCACCTGCGTAGCCGACTGAATCTGCTTCAGATTGTGCGTCACGTCCAAGTAGGCCTCATCCAGTGATACGGGCTCAATCAGGGGCGTGTATTCCGCAAAAATCTCCCGGATCTGCAGCGAGACTTCTTTATACACCTCAAAGCGCGGCTTCACGAAGATCAGTTCCGGGCATTTGCGCTTGGCTACCGAAGATGCCATGGCCGAGCGCACCCCAAACTGCCGGGCTTCATAGCTGGCCGCCGCCACCACGCCCCGCTGCCGCGAGCCGCCTACGGCCACTGGCCTACCACGCAAGGCCGGATTATCGCGCTGCTCCACCGAGGCGTAGAACGCGTCCATATCCAGATGGATAATTTTCCGGCTTTCCTGCTGCTCCACTTTCTCTATACCTAACTCTCACGAAGATACTACCCGACGAGCGCGCCCCCAAGTGGCCTAGAAGCGAAATCCAAGAGACAACCTGAACGTCATGCTGAGCTTGTCGAAGCATCTCTACCTCTAACTAACTTACTGGCCTAGCAACGACTCAACGAAGCGGTAGAGATGCTTCGACTGTGCTCAGCATGACCGCTTCTATTTAAACTCTCGCTCAACACCTCCAAAAACCAGAAAGCCGGCCTCAACTTCACGGAGCGTGAGTATCGGTCGGCTTTTGCAGAATTCCGCTATCGATTGCGGGAGGTGAATTTCGCCTTTTCTCAAAGAGAAAAGATGAGGCTAACGGCTTACCAGAGCTTGGTGTCGTGGATGCCGGCGGGCAGTAGCGGATGCTCGCTGAGGCCCAGGGCACACCAGCCATCTTCCAGCCCGAAAGAGCCCCCGTGCATCACGTAGCTCACCCAGCGCGTTACGCTGCGGCCGCTGTATTGCTCGCTTTCGGGTTCGTATTCGCGCAGTATCAGGGCGTCGCCTACGTGAAAATCGCGGTCATTTTCCCGCACATCGAAGGGTTTGGTCCCGGCCTCCACAGCGGTAAAGCAAGCGGGCCAGATTTTCAGTTCGTGTGTTGGGGCATGCGTATTTCCGGCTACATAGCCGAAGGTTGATATAGAAGCTTGCATGAGAAATTACGTTTGAGGAAAGGGCCAGGGCCAAGTGTGGCAGGGCAGAGGCCTAGCGGCCATTCTTTCCAATGATCAATACCCGGCGACTACGGATGCCGCCGCTGGTGAGGGTGAATACCGACTAAGGAATTGAAGTGAAGCCCAATAAGCCGATTTTCACTGAGAAAATGTGCGGACATCTTCTGTAAGCTCGTCAGGAGCCAGTACTATTCTTGCCGGCTACACTTACCCGACACACAATATTCAACTACACAAAAAACGAGCCGTTTGGCTTCCGCACCATTTTCCTTAACCACTTTAGGGTCTGTTTAGTGCCATGGCTGTTGGATTTGTTGAGCTCTTGCCTAAGTTAACTCTTTGCCAGATAACGGATTGCCTAGCATGAGGTTGCGCTAGCCACCTTCCGGCGACTGGATAAGGCTGGTACGCAAGCGGAACTGTTGAGCTACACCAAGTGTTGGGGCATTTTTTTCCGGCAAAGCAGACCACAACGAGGAAACCAGCTTTTTTGCCCAGCAGATGTGGCGTTTCGCCGAAACTAGGCCACCATCGGGACAGTTTGCGCGTAGCTGCATCCGTGGCAGATTTCAGCCCAACGGTGTAGCGCGTTATTCGTACTTTTCGCCTTGCCTTATCTTTACGAAGAGTATATCGCGCTCTTTCTATGTTGTTTGCCCCCGATCCGCCTGTCCTTCTCCAACGCCTCCGCAGCGAAACCCGTCCCTTCCACGATGCCCTGGAGCAAAACGATTTCAACCAGATGTTGCTGGCCGGAAACGTCTCGCCGGACACTACTACCCACTTTTTGGCCAAGCTCTATGGCTTTCTGAAGCCCTATGAGGCTCAGCTGGACCGGCACGTGTTCGGTCCGGAGTGGAACATAGAGCAACGCCACCGCGCCCACCTGATTCTGCAGGATCTGCAGCCCGCTACTGGCCTACCGCTGTGCCCCGACATGCCGCCTCTGGTCACTCAGGCCCAACTGTTGGGTGCGATGTACGTGCTGGAAGGCTCCACCCTGGGTGGGCAGGTAATTGCGCGGCAGTTGGCCAAGGCCGGCATCGACACCCGCGCCTACTTCATGGGCTACGCCGAGCGCACCGGCCCTATGTGGAAGAGCTTCTGCCAACTCCTGACCCAGGAAAGCACCGATGAAAACCAGGCAGAAATAGTGGAGTCTGCCAGCCTTACGTTCCAAAAACTGCACGCGTGGATCAATCAGCCGTAATCTATTCCGACGAGAGCCTGCTCAATGCGCCCGTCACGCTTACCAACTGCGACCGGGAGCCCATTCATATTCCGGGCTCCGTGCAGCCTTACGGCTTTTTGCTCTGCCTCGATGAGGAAACGAAACAGATAGTACACGCCAGCGAAAACACGCTGGCGCTGCTGGGCATTGCGGCCGAAAACCTGATCGGGACTGGCCTAGAGCAGCTCCTGAGCCCCGCTACCCTGGCGGAGCTGGAGCAGCTGTGGCCTACGCTCACCGAAATCACAAAGCTGTTGGGCGCCCGTCTGGAGCAGGTGCCCGGCCAGCCGTTCTACAAGATTATCCTGCACCGCCACGACCAACTGCTGTGGCTGGAGTTTGAGCCGGTGGCTGAAACCGGCGCCAGCGTCCTGGATTTGCCTTCCCTCAATGTAGCCCTAGGCCAGATGCTGGGTGCTACTTCCGTGCTGGAGTTCTGCCAGCACGCCGTAAGCCAGGTGCGCGACATCACGGGGTTTGATCGGGTGGTGATGTACCGCTTTGCCGAGGACGCCAGCGGCGAAGTAGTGGCCGAAGCTAAGCGCGACGACCTGGAACCTTTCCTAGGCCTGCACTACCCCGCCACCGATATTCCGCAGCAGGCCCGCGCCATGTACCTCAAAAACTGGCTGCGCTTTATTCCGGATGTGGCCTACGTGCCGGCGCGCCTGCACCCGGTGCTGCACCCCACGGCTCCTAGGCCACCCGACATGACGTACGCCGTGCTGCGCAGCGTCTCGCCGATCCACCTGGAGTACCTGCGCAACATGGGCGTGGCGGCCACCATGACCATCTCCATTATTGCCGATGGAGTGCTCTGGGGCATGATTACCTGCCACCACCTCACGCCGCGCCTCGTGAGCTACGAGCTGCGCGAACTGTGTTTGTTCATTGGCAAAACGTTTTCGGCCCTGCTGCGCAGCAAATTGCAGCACGATAATTTCGCCTATCAGCTGCACATTCGGGAAACGCAGGTGCGCCTGTTTGAGCTCGTAAGCCGCCACGATAACTTCATTGAAGGGCTCTACAAACGCAAGCCTTCGGTGGCCGATGTCATCAACTGCGGTGGCGCAGCCATCTGCTTCGAGGGCGAAATCATTACGATGGGCACCACGCCTACCGAGGCTCAAATTCAGGAGCTAGCGACTTGGCTGCACCAGAACGTGCCGCAGGATGCGTTTTACACCAACTCGTATGTAGCGCAGAACCCAGCGGGCGTAGGTATCCGGGGTACGGCGAGTGGCCTACTGGCAATTTCCCTGTCGCAGGAGTCGGCCGACTACATCATCTGGTTCCGGCCGGAGCAGATTCAGACCGTTACGTGGGCGGGCCAGACCCAGAAAGCGGAAGTACTGCAGGATGGACAGCTGCACCTCTCGCCCCGCCAATCCTTTGAGGCCTGGCGTCAGACCGTGGATAGCACCTCGGCCCCGTGGCTACCCATGGAAATTGAAGCGGCCCAGGAAATCCGGCTGCACCTTTCCGATGTGCGCCTCAAGATTTTCAATGAGCTGCAGACCCGCGCCGCCAGCCTAAGCCGCCTCAACAGCGAGCTGGAACGCAGCAACAACGAGCTGGATTCCTTTGCCTACGTGGCCTCCCACGACCTCAAGGAGCCCCTGCGCGGTATTCATAATTACTCCATTTTCCTGCTCGAAGACTACGCTGAGCAGCTGGATGCTGAGGGCGTAAACAAGCTCCAGACACTAGTTCGGCTCAGCCAGCGCATGGAGTCCCTCATCGAATCGTTGCTGCAGCTTTCGCGCGTAGGCCGCCAGGAGCTTACCGTGGTGGAAACCAACGTGCAGGAAGTGGTAGAAGACGTGCTGGATATGCTGCAGCCGCGCTTCGAGCAGACCGGTACCACGGCTACCATTACCAGCCCGCTGCCTACCATTCGTTGCGACGAGGTCCGCATCAGAGAGGTGTTCAATAACCTCATGACCAATGCCATGCGCTACAGCGACCAGGTGCAACGCCTCGTGCGTATAGGCCTAGCGCCAGCTGAGGTTCGTGGCCCCCACGGCACCGGCAACCCGGCAGATTTCCATGTATTTTATGTGCAGGACAACGGCATCGGCATTGATCCGAAACACCATGAAAACGTGTTCAAGATTTTCAAGCGCCTCCATACGCAGGAAAAATATGGTGGTGGTACGGGAGCAGGCCTATCTATTGCCAAGAAGATGGTGGAAAAACACCACGGCGAAATCTGGGTCGGCTCCGTATTAGGCCAAGGCGCTACGTTCTATTTCTCTCTCTCAAAACACCTGTAAGTGACAGCCTTATCTCTCAAGCCCATCTTGGTGGTGGAAGACAGCGTGGAAGACTTCACGGCCCTGGGCCGTGCTTTCCGCAAGCACGCGCTCCCGAACCCGCTGTTGCGCTGCGAAGATGGCGACCAGGCCCTGGAGTATTTGCAGGGCTATGGCAAGCGTACGGGGTGGCCCCAGCAGCTGCCCGCCTTTGTACTGCTGGACCTGAACATGCCCGGCACCGATGGCCGTACGGTACTGGCCGTGCTCAAGCAGGACCCCCTGTTGCAGTCTATCCCGGTTATCATTTTTAGTACTTCTACCAATGCCCGGGATATTGAGGAATGCTACCGCCTGGGGGCCAACAGCTACTTCACCAAACCCATTGATTACGCTGTGCTGGAAGAGAAAACCCGCCTACTGATGAACTACTGGCTAACAGCCTCGGAGCTGCCCCATTTGAGCTAGGAATTGCTGCGCGTGAAGAAGATATTACTCATCGACGACAATGAACAGGACCGCATGCTGTATAAGCGGTTCCTGGGCAAACAGATTGGCCACGAGCGGTTTGAGATTTCAGAAGCCAGCTCGGGAGCCGAGGGCCTGATGCTGTTTCGCACCTTGCGGCCCGATTGTGTACTGCTCGACCATAACCTGCAGGACACGGATGGTCTGACTCTGCTCGGCGATTTGCAGCAACTCACACCGCCCGATACGCTGTGCGTGGTGATGATTACGGGGGGCGGCAGCGAGGCACTGGCTGTGCGCGCCCTCAACAATGGCGCCCTTGATTATCTGGTGAAGCAGCACTTTGACCCCGAGATGCTGTACAAGACCGTAACGCACGCCATCGAGAAGAACGAGTGGCGCCAGTATGTTTCTCGGTACCATGTGCAGTTGCAGACCATCAATCAGCAGTTGCGCGAGTCGCTGGAGGAGCTGACGGAAACCCGCCAGCAGATTCAGCAGACCAACGCGCAGCTGAAACTGGCCAATGAGGAAGTGCAGGCCCGCAATGTGGAGCTGGGTACTGCCAACGAGCAGCTGGCCCGCACCAACGCCGACCTCGACAACTTTGTGTACGCCGCCTCCCACGACCTGCGCCAGCCGGTGCATAACCTGCGCGGCCTCTTCGATGAGCTTCAGCGCTCCGCCACCTTCCACGACCCCGATGCCGACCAGATGCTGCGGCTCATGGACGACTCTCTGAATGATCTTTCCGTCACGATTACGGACTTGGCGGCCGTAGTGCAGGAAGCCCGCAAGCCTGGGGAACAAACTGCCGAGCCCGTAGCACTAGCCGACCTCACGGCCGATGTGCTGCAGACCCTGCGCCCTCAATTGCAGGATGCCAAGGCTGACATTCAGATGGATTTTGAGGCTCTGCCCGAGATTGAGTTCGTGCGCAGCAACCTGCGCACCGTGCTGCTTAACCTGGTAGCCAACGCCGTGAAATACCGCCACCCCGACCGGCCCGCTCGCGTTCAGCTCCGCAGCCGGCTGGCTGGCAAACAGCCCGTGCTGGAAGTTCAGGACAATGGTCTGGGCCTAGACCTGGACCGCCACGGCCACGAGCTGTTTCAGCTGTTTCGCCGCTTTCATCCGCACGCCGGTGAAGGAACCGGCGTAGGCCTGTTCCTGGTGAACCGCATTGTGCAGGCCGAAGGGGGCCGTATGGAAGTGGAAAGTCAGCCTGAGCAGGGCACTACATTCCGGGTGTACCTGGGCAGCTAGGCCACTCACGACAAAGGCTGTGGCGCCGGCGACGCACCAGATCCGGCCGGCCTGGACCGGTCCTGCGGCAAGGGCACAAACTCATGGTTGTCGTTGGGAGGCAGCGCAATGCGCCCAGCTTGCCAATCGGCCTTGGCTTGCTCAATTCGCTCCCGCCGCGACGACACGAAGTTCCACCAGATGAATCGTTCGCCCAAGGGCTCCCCGCCTAATAGCATCAGCGTGGTGGCCTCCTGAGCTATCAGTACCGGGTCTAGGCCAGGCGTAAAGACCAGCAGCTGGCCGGCCCGATAGGTGTGGCCCGCTACCTCTATACTGCCTTTGGCTACGTAAGCCCCGCGCTCCGGATAGCCGCGCGGCAGGCCAAAACGGGCACCCGCCTGCAACACCACATGCAGGTAAAATAGCGGAGAATGAGTCTTGACGTCATTATGCAGGCCAAAAGCGTCCCCCGCAATCAGGCGCATCCACACGCCCGGCTCAGTGAAGATGGGCAGCTGCTGGGGCTGATAGTTGGTGAAGGCCGGAGCGCTTTCCTCCGCTGCTTCGGGCAGGGCCACCCAGGTTTGCAGCATTTCCAGTGCGCCGCCCGCCAGCGCAGCCGGGTCCTCGAATCGCTCGGAGTGCGCTATTCCGCTGCCGGCCGTCATCCAGTTCACCTCCCCCGGTCGAATAATCTGCTCCACGCCCAGGCTGTCGCGGTGCGTAACTTGGCCGCCAAACAAATAACTGACGGTAGATAGGCCTATATGTGGATGCGGTAGTACATCCAGGGCCGGCATCAGCTCGGGCGCCACGTGTACGGGGCCGGCGTGGTCCATAAAGATGAAGGGACCCAGCATCCGGCGCAGCCGATAGGGCAGAATGCGTCGTACTCCGAACCCATTGCCCAAGTCGGCAGGGCGCGCATCGATAACCAGATCTAGCATACAGCAAGGAAGGAGAGGTATACCTCCAAGGTATACGGAAACCTGCCAGAATCACAACCTGCGGGTAGAGGCCTAGCACTGCAATGAGCAGTCTGGCTGGCTTTGTGCCAAAAAAAGAAACGACCCGGCCGCCGTAATGGCAACCGGGTCGTTGTAGGTAGCGGGGACTGGACTCGAACCAGTGACCTTTGGGTTATGAGCCCAACGAGCTACCAACTGCTCCACCCCGCACTGTTTGGTGATGCAAATGTAGTAGGGTTTTTCGGAAAAGCCACAACACGGGGTTTGATTACCTTATTAATGACTCTTTCAGCCTGATTATCAGGCGGAAATTTTTCTACCTATGCAAGCCAGCCGGTAACTGAGTATAGAATTATGTCGTTCCCTAATCTCTGTGAAAGGCAGAGCGTAATAAAGCTGCATTGTTTTCACACACGTCTGATCTACCCAAAATCATATGAACTCCCCTTTTCTATCCACCTCGGCCGCGTTGTCTTTTCGGTGGGCCGTTCCGGCATTGGCGCTAGGCCTATCCTTGGCCTCCTGCGGCTCACCTTCCAGTACTGAAACTGCTACCTCCTCCGACTCTACTAACACGGTGGCCACCACCGACTCTGCCACCACGCCGCAAGGCCCCGATGCCATAAAGCCAGCTGGTCCGGCCCCGGCTTGGGCGCCCAACATCGGGCCTCAGATGCAGACCGTGATTGAAAAGCTGGAAAAGCTGCAGGGGCCTACGCCTCCCGAAAAACTGCCTGTAGCAGAGGTTCGCAAAGCGCCATCTCCGGCTGATGCCGCCATGGCCGTAATGGCAGATTTTCACGTGCAGGCCCCGCCATCTCCCCTCGATACGATGAGCAAGGAGGTTGCGCCGGGCGTGAAAGCGCGCATCTATACGCCTAAAGGCGCTACTGGTCCTTTGCCGGTGGTGGTATACTACCACGGGGGCGGTTGGGTCATTGCTAACCTTGATACCTATGATTCTTCGGTGCGGGCGCTGGCCGAGAAAAGCGGTGCCATCTTCGTTTCGGTGGCCTACCGCCAGGCGCCGGAGCACAAGTTCCCGACGGCTCATAATGATGCCTTTGCCGCCTACCAGTGGGTGCTGAAGAACGCCGCTTCCATCAAAGGCGACCCCAAGCGCGTGGCCGTGGCCGGTGAAAGTGCCGGTGGTAACCTGGCCGCCGCTGTGTGCATGATGGCCCGCGACAAAGGCGCCATGCAGCCCAAGCATCAGTTGCTGGTATACCCTATTGCGGGCTACGATTTGAATACGCCTTCGTATCAGAAAAACGCCAATGCCAAGCCTTTGAGCAAGCCGTTCATGGCGTGGTTCTTTGATAAATACCTGCGCACTGCTGCCGATGGCAAGAACCCCTTGATTTCGCTGGTAACAGCGCCAAACCTGAAAGGCTTGGCGCCCGCTACTGTCATTGGAGCCGGCATCGACCCCTTGATGAGCGAAGGCAAAACTTACGCTGATAAGCTGCAGGCGGCCGGGGTGCCGGTTAAATACCAGCTCTACGACAACGTAACCCACGAATTCTTCGGCATGGGCGCTATTATTCCTGAGGCCATGCAGGCTGAGGATTTAGCCGCCGGTGAGTTGAAGAAGGCCCTGGCTGCTCAGTAGCCACCCTTCTATTCCAGAAAAAAGCCCTGACACTACAAGTGTCAGGGCTTTTTTGTGCGGTTATGATGGCCGCGAGTGGCCTAGAGTAGGCAAATAGCTTATCAGAACCGGTTTGTGATGCCGAAGTGAATCTTGCCGGAGCCGAGTGCGAACTTCTGCTGCTGGTCGCGGCCAAGGGCGTACACAAACTGGAACTGCCCGGCCGCGGTACGAAAGCTGAGGCCGGCTCCCAGGCCAGTGGGCGTGTCCTGGGTGGTTTCAGTGGTGATGTCGCGCCGCAACCAGGCCTGATCGGCAAAGAGAAACACATAAGAATCGGCGCCCGTGAACTGGCGGAACTCGGCCGTTCCGATGGCGTACTGGCTGGCGTAGTAGTTTAGCTCATTGAATCCGCGCAGCGTCGCCAGGCCGCCAATCCGAAACAAATCATTCAGGAACAGGCGCTGGTTTACCAACGCTTCGCCGCGCACCCGCGTGAACAACACCCCATTCCGGCCCATCCGGAAGTACCGCTCTACACGGCCGCCCACACTGATTTGAGTGGAGCGGAGGGCTACCGCTTCGTAGAGGTTTTCGCGCAGATTGGGGTTGCGGCTGATACGTTTGGTACCCACCGAGGCCTGTCCGCCCGCCAGCAAACCCCGCCGGGGCAGGTAGGGGTCATCGAGTGTGTTCCAGCTGTAGTCGAGGCCGTAAGAGTTGAACTCGGAGTCGATGTTATCGGGTAGGCCACTGGTGTACACGGATAGCGCGGCCGAGTCGGCGAGGAGGCGGGAGCTGCGGCGCTCCGTGAAGAAGGCCACGCGGCCGGCCCGTGCCGTGGGGTAAGTCATCTGTAAGCGCGGCCGAATGGTGAGGAACTGGTCGTTTTGCTTGAGCAGGTTGAAGGTGCCACCCAGTTCCAGCGGCGTCCCGAAGAAGTTTGGGTGCACGTACTGCGCATCCAGCAACTGCGAGGAAGCATCGAGCTTGCGCCACTGCAGTCCGATGCCTTTGCCGCCGCCCTTGATGTTGCGCAGGTTGATGGTTACATCGCCGGTAATCTGCACGCGCTTCTGGCCTACCCCGGGGTTCGGGTTGGGCAGCACGCCCACAATGGCATCAAACTGACTGGCGGCGCGGTCTTCGAGCAGTAGATATACGCGGGCTTTTCCGAGCGCAAACCGCACTTCGGGCTCGGCCTTGAGGTGCAGATACGGCAGCTGACGCAGGCGCCGAGCCGCTTCCTGCACTTTTTGCTGACTGTAGGGCTGGCTAGGGAAAATCTGAAGGTAGCGCGTCAGGAAGCCCACGCGGGTTTTGGTTTTACCAACTATCTGGATGGAATCGAACACGACGGCCGGACCGCGCTGCAACACAATACGGCCTGCCACTTCTGCCCCGCGCAGCTCCAGCGAGTCGAGCGTAACCGTTGCGAAGGGGAAACCCTGGTTCTCGGCTTCGTGCAGAATATTCTCCTGGAGTTGCGCCCACTCTTTGGGCTGGAAGGGCTGCCCCCGAAACAGCTTTTCGCGGTAGCCGGCCCGCGTCAGCAGCCCGTCGCCAAGGTTGCCGTTGCGCAGCTGTGCCCACTGGAATTTCTCGCCCACGTACAGCCGCACCCGCAAGGAGTCGTGGCCCCAGCGCATTTCATCGGCCGAGGCCGTGAGGTAGGCATCGGCCTGCAAAGCCAGCAGCAGGTCGCGCAGCTCCCGAACAGCAGCGGCAGAATCGGGCAGCACTTTGCGGTAGCGGTAGCGCCGTATGGTCTCCTGGTCAGCTGGTTCCGTCCCCAGCACCAGCGCTACTGGCCTACGCGGTGGCAACGGCACGCGCACCGTAGAATCGGGCCGCTGGACTGGCCTAGCCGGCGCCGGCAAGGTTTGCAGCGAGGGTTGGGCCAGCGTATTCGGGGTGGTTTGGGCGCGCGCCTGGCCTAGGCCACTCAGGAGCCAGCAGCTCAGCAGACCAAGAAAGAGGAGGCGGGCGTACATTTGGGAACTGAAACGCAGAATTGCGCTTTTAATTTCCCGAAAGTTACTTCTTCCAGTTCCATCCCGCTCATTCCCCTGATTCACAGAATCCTTGGGGAATACGGTTGGCCTCGCCCTTCATGTCCGGCCTCTACCTCCACATTCCCTTCTGCAAACAAGCCTGCCACTACTGCGACTTCCACTTCAGCACCTCTATGGCGCTGAAAGGCCGTTTGGTAGAAGCAATGGTGCGGGAAATTGAGCTGCGCCGCGACTATCTGGGCCCCGCCGCGCACATCAACACTATCTACTTCGGAGGCGGCACGCCTTCTCTGCTGACGGGGGCGGAACTGGACACCCTTTTCGAGGCCATACACCGCAACTTCTCGGTTGCCCCCGACGCGGAAATCACGCTGGAGGCTAACCCCGACGACCTCACGGCCCCAAAGCTGCGGGAGCTAGCCGCCTCGCCCATCAACCGCCTGAGCATAGGCCTACAGACCTTTCATGAGCCGCATCTGCGCCTGATGAACCGCGCCCACTCCGGTGAAGAGTCGCGGGTGTGCGTGCAGCTGGCGCAGGATGCCGGCTTCGAGAATATCTCGGTAGATCTGATTTACGGCGTACCCGCCGAGGGCCACGGCATCTGGCTCCACGATATGGCCATAGCGTTTGGGCTGGGCGTACCGCACCTTTCCTGCTACGCCCTCACCATTGAGCCCGACACCGTATTTGGCCGGCAGCTGACGAAAGGCAAGTTTCTGGCGGCCCCCGAAGAGTTTGTGGCCCAGCAGTTTGAGATGCTGCTGCAGGAAATAGACCGCCACGGCTACCAGCAGTACGAAATCAGCAACTTCTGCCAGCCCGGCCGTGAGTCGCGCCACAACTCGGCGTATTGGCGCGGCGTGCCGTATTTGGGCCTCGGCCCCAGCGCCCACTCTTTCAATGGGCACAGCCGGCAGTTCAACGTCGCCAACAACCCACACTATGTGCAGGCCGTGCTGGAGCGCCATGAGGTACCGGCCACCGTGGAGCACCTCTCCCTCACCGACCGCGCCAACGAGTACCTCATGACCAGCCTGCGCACGGCCCAGGGCTGCGACCTGGGCCACCTTCGGGATGTGCTGGGCGTGGATTTGTTGGGCCCCCGTGCCCAGTATCTGCAGGAGCTGCAACGCATCGGGTGGGCCACCCTGAGCCCGGCGCATGTACTTACGCTCACCAACCAGGGCAAGCTCCTGGCCGACCAGATTACGCTGGAGCTGTTTCAGGCCGAGTAGTAGCCCGAAGCAGCTGTTTCGTATGTACTGCTGGCATTCCAGACAGCCAGAAATCGGCACGTTGGTTCTTGCGGCTACTAAATAGCAGCCGCCTACTCAGTCACTTAAGCGAAAGGCCACTCTTTTTTGCCGGAATAACGCCTGGTTGCCGCGCCAAAAGTCCTACTTTCCCTTTCCCATTTCGGGCTAGCCAAGGAAAGCCACAGGCCTATCAACTGCCGCCTAGGCCACTTCCTGCGCCCTGCCGAGTGTATGCCGCAACCATCCTGCTGTTATGAGAAAATTGATTGATGCCCTGGCCGACGACACCGATTTCTTCATCGAGCAGGTGCAGCTGACGGCTATTGTGTTCGATACTTCCGATGACGTAACCATCTGGGGCACTACGCTTTTCGATAATGAGCTCCATTTTTTCCACCTAGGCCTGCCCTTCCAGCAGCTCGATCTACTCCTGCGCCTGGCGGGCCCGCGCGCCGAGGCCTTGCAGGAAGAAGTAGCCGATGCTCTGGCCACTGTTACGGAGTGGCCCTGCCTGCTGGAGTACAGCTCCGAGGAAAGCACGCCCGTCCCGCTACCGAATGTGGCCCTTAAGCTCTCCTGCACCTATCCAGCCGACGGCCCCTTCGATGAGGAAGATGAAGGCGAGGAGGAAGACGAGACCTTCGATATCAGCCTGAATGCCGAATCCGAGGACCCGGAAGAATACGAGTCCGACCAACCCCACAACATCTTTTATCTCGAAGGAGTATTCCTGCGCATCGAACCCTGAGGGGGCAATGAAGTGACGAGGTGATGAAGTGACAGGCCAAATGGTACATCGTCTGGAGGGGAATCACAGGCTCTTGTCACGCTGGCGAGACTGGCCTAGAACTATGTTACCTCTCGACCGTCATGCTTCATCACGGCCTATCATTTCACTACTCACTCCGTCCCCTCATCACTTCCCCTTCATTGCCCGATGATGTACCTCATTCCTGGCCTGGGTGCCGATGAGCGCGTATTTCAGAACCTGCAGCCGCTGCTGCAGGGAGAAACGCAGGTGTTGCAGTGGCTTACCCCCGAACCCGATGAGACATTGCCGCAGTATGCGGCGCGTATGGCCGCTCGCATTCCGCTAGGCCAGTCGGGACTGCTGGTGGGCGTGTCGTTTGGTGGGATGGTGGCCCTGGAAATCACGCGGATGCGGCCGGAAATGCGCACCGTACTTATTTCCAGCATTCCGGATTCCAGCTGCCTACCGCCGCTGCTGCGCCTGATCCGGGCTACCGGCGTGTACCGCTTGGTGCCGCCCCAGATGCTAAAGCTGTTTCCGCGGGCCGGGCAGTGGTATTTCGGGGTGAAGCAGAAAGAGTATCCGCTGTTCAAGGAGATTCTGCGCGACATGGAGCCCGTGTATACCAAGTGGGCCATCGACCGGCTTATGCACTGGGACAGCACCATCGCCGGCCGCAGCACCCAGATCCTGGGCACCCACGACCGGGTGTTTCCGCCCGGCCCTACGCCTGTTGAGCACCTGATCCGAGGCGGCGGCCACTTCATGGTCATCAGCCACGCCCCGGAAATTGCCCAGATTTTGAATAAACTAGCCGCCGAGCAGACCAATAGGGCGGCAACCTCTCAGCAAAACGCTGTTTAACAGACTATTTATGTTTGCCACCTATCCCTACCAGGGCCGCACTTATTCCTTCAACCCACAGGCGCCGCTGGATATTTCCCTGCCCCTGGCGCCCGGCGAGAACCAGGTGAATTGCTTCTGGGCTGAGCCTGTGCAGTTTGATGTGATTCGGGTGGGTAGCTTTGTGGGCAGCGTGGCGGATGGCGGCAGTACCAACTACAAGCGCGTGCACGTTACGCCCCACGGCAACGGCACCCACACTGAGTGCTTCGGACATATCTCGCCGGAGCCCCAGGCCACGCTCAACCGCTGCCTGCGCCGGTTCCTGTTCGTGGCACGGCTGATTTCGGTGCAGCCCCGCCCTCAGCCCAACGGTGACCTGGTCGTCATGCTGGACGATTTCCGGCGTGAGCTGGAAGGCGGCCCGTATGCGGACATTGCTCCCGAAGCAGTTATTCTGCGCACCCTGCCAAACCACAAAGCCAAGCGTGCCCGTCAGTATTCCGGCACCAACCCCACCTATCTGGAGCCCGCCCTAGGCCAGTACCTCGCCGATCAGCACATCGAGCATTTGTTGCTGGACCTGCCCAGCGTAGATCGGGAGGAGGACGAAGGCGCCCTATTGGCCCACCACGGCTTTTGGCAGTACCCTCACGCCACGCGCCACACTTCCACCATCACCGAGCTCATCTTCGTGCCCGATGAGGTAGAGGATGGCTTATTCCTGCTGAATCTGCAAATCACGAGTCTAGAGCTTGATGCCAGCCCTAGCAAACCTGTGCTCTACAGTTTAGGTGGCGCGTAGGCCACTTCTTTTGCGCCTTCGTTATCACCACCCCACCCACACGTCACTCTGAGCAGAGTGAAGGATGACGTGCGGGGTGTTGTGAAGATGGGGCAGTGTTAATCTATGGTCCCCAAACGCGAAAAGGGACGGCCCTTGCGGACAGTCCCTTCTGCTCAAAACTTCGGAGTTACCGAGAGTTATGCGTTGCCGTGTGCTTCAGCCGAAGCCGTAGCCGACGTGTGTACTTCAGCAGCTTCTACAGCACCGGGTACTACCGATACGAACGAGCGGTCTTTGCGGCCCTTGCGGAACTGCACCGTACCGTCGATCATAGCGAACAGGGTGTGGTCTTTGCCGATGCCTACGTTTTGGCCGGGGTGGTGCTTAGTGCCACGCTGACGAACGATGATGTTGCCGGCGATGATGCCTTGACCACCGAAAATTTTCACGCCGAGACGCTTGGAATGCGATTCACGACCGTTGTTGGAGCTACCTACGCCTTTCTTGTGTGCCATGGTATTTTAACTTTTACACTACTAGCGGTTCGCTACTAGCTGATGTTCTGAGGAAAACACCGGTTTTGAACAGCCAGCTAACAGCGAGAAGCCATTAGCTAGTAGCGCAATTAGCCGATGGTGTTGATCATTACTTTGGTGAACTGCTGACGGTGGCCGTTCAGCTTCTTGTAGCCCTTACGGCGCTTCTTCTTGAACACCAAAACCTTGTCGCCCTTTACGTGAGCGAGGATAGTGCCCGTTACGGTCACGTCCAGTTCGGGGGCTCCGATAGAGATGGTTCCTTCGTTTTCGGTCAGCAGGGCTTTGCCCAGCTCCACGGTGTCGCCGACATTGCCAGCCAAACGGTGGGCGTATACAAATTTATTGGCTTCGACCTTAGTCTGCTTCCCGGCTATGTTGACAATTGCGTACATCGGTGTCTTCGCGGTTTCTGAAAAATGGAAGGCAAAAGTAGAAGGATCATTTCACAATTCCAAACCTAACTCACTAAACCTCATTGCTCCCACCACCCACGGCCTCCAGAGGCCTATATGCAGGAACACGCCAGCGCATACGCGAATAGCAAATTTGTGGATAACGAAGATTGTCCACACACAAAATGTGGATAACTTTTATGAAACTGGAATTATCCGGTGTTTAGGCTGCATATTCCAGAGCTATGGTCAATTAGCAGTAGCCTAGCGGTATACACAAAAATTAACACACAAAAAACGTAAATAGCGCGCCGACCTTCCCACAAGAGGGGTTTATCTTTGGCTTCCTGACCTGAGACACTGTTCTGGCAAGCCCCTTCGAACAAACTCCACAGGTTGGGGTTAGAAAGTCGGCCGGATTTCTGGCTGGTTTAGCTACCATACCTTACCTCTACTTTGCTGCCATGGAACCTCTGCTCACTGAGAACCCCAACCGCTTCGTCCTCTTCCCGATCCAACACAATGATGTGTGGCAGATGTACAAGAAGGCCGAGGCCTCGTTCTGGACCGCCGAGGAAATTGACCTAGGCCAGGACCAGAAGGACTGGGACAGCCTCAACGACGGCGAGCGGCACTTCATCAGCCACGTGCTGGCGTTCTTCGCGGCCTCCGATGGCATAGTGAACGAGAACTTGGCTGTGAACTTCATGCAGGAAGTGCAGATGGCCGAGGCCCGCTGCTTCTACGGCTTCCAGGTGATGATGGAAAACATCCACTCGGAAACCTATTCCCTGCTGATTGATACGTTCATCAAAGACCCCAAGCAGAAGGACCACCTCTTCAATGCGCTGGAAACGGTGCCGTGCGTGAAGAAAAAAGGCGACTGGGCTATTAAGTGGATCAACTCGGAGAATTTCACGGAACGCCTGATTGCGTTTGCGGCTGTGGAAGGTATCTTCTTCTCGGGCTCGTTCTGCTCTATCTTCTGGCTGAAGAAGCGCGGCCTGATGCCCGGCCTGACCTTCTCGAACGAGCTGATTTCGCGCGACGAAGGGCTGCACTGCGACTTCGCCTGCCTGCTCTACAAAGACCACCTGAACAACAAGCTGCCCGAGAGCCGCGTGCACGAAATCATTCAGGATGCTGTGCAGATCGAGCAGGAGTTCGTGACGGATGCGCTGCCCGTGAACCTGATTGGGATGAATGCCCAGCTAATGAACCAGTACATTGAGTTTGTGGCCGACCGCCTGCTCGACTCGCTGGGCTATACCAAGATCTACGGTGCCACCAACCCCTTCGACTTCATGGAAATGATTTCGCTGCAGGGCAAAACCAACTTCTTCGAGAAGCGCGTGGGCGAGTACCAGAAGGCCGGCGTGATGAGCGAGCGGACTTCCAATGCCTTCTCCCTCGACGAGGACTTTTAATCGACTGACTGCGAGGCAATACTGGCCTAGGCCAGTCCTCCATGCAACTTATACCAAGGGGGCGCTAATCATACGATTGGCGCCCCCTTGTGCGTTTATAGTAACATCGCATTATTGCCGTCCTGACTGCCCATCATAGGTGCAACTACCCCAAGGCGAGTAGTGCTAAATGAGAAGCTAGAGCTAGTTTCCCTCCTCAGATGAGGAGGGGTTAGCGGTGGTTGACAATCGTTGAACAGCTACTAGCAACTAGCTTCTGGTTCTAAAACTCGTTCTAGGCCACCTCAACCACCCCTAGCCCCTCCTCATCTGAGGAGGGGAACTAGATCTAGTCTGCAATTTGAGTTAGACAAGCTTTTGACAACTGCCATTTATTCCAACGATTTATACTTTCCTTACCTATGAAAAAGGCCACTACCCTTCTGGCGGTACTCCTGCTGAGCAGCAGCCTCGTCTTCGCCCAGAGCGAGTTCAAAAAGCTAAATCAGCAGGCAGCCGATGCCTATGCGGCGAAAAGCTACAAGAGCTCCGGGGAACTGTATGACCAGGCCTTTAAGCAGGCCAAAGCAGCCCCTACCAGCACCGACCTTTACAACGCGGCCTGCAGCTGGGCCTTGGCCGGCAATACCACCAAGGCCTTCCAATACCTCGACAAAGCCACTGTAGCCGGCTGGGAGAACGTGGCCCATGTGAAGCAGGACACCGACCTGACCACCCTGCACGCCGACAAGCGCTGGCTGCCCATGCTCACGAAGCTGCAAGCGGCCGTGGCCAAGGTAGAAGCCAACTACAACAAGCCGCTGAAGCAGCAGCTGGATTCTATTATGGCATCCGACCAAGGTGGCCGGATGAAAATTCAGGAAGTGGAGAAGAAATACGGCCCAAACTCAACGGAGATGACGGCGCTCTGGAAGGAGATTGAGGTTACCGATGCCCGCAACCTGCAGCGTATTACCAAGCTGCTGGATACGCATGGGTGGCCCAAGAAATCGGAGGTCGGGAACACGGGCACGCAAACGGTCTTTCTGGTCATTCAGCACTCCAACCTGCCCACGATGGAGAAATACTTCCCGATGGCCAAGCAGGCCATGGAGCGCGGCGACTTAGCCAAGTCTGCTTTTGCGCTCTTGCAAGACCGCCTGCTGATGTGGCAGGGCAAGCCCCAGATCTACGGCAGCCAGCTCAAAGGCGACGCCAACGGCAAAATGATGTTTCATACCATTGAAGACGAAGCCCACGTAGATGAGCGCCGCGCCGCCATCGGGATGGAGCCCCTAGCCAGCTACGCCAAACGCTTCGGACTGGAGTATAAAGTGCCGGTTAAGTAAGGCAGGTTGTTGGCTTCTGGCACGTCATTCCTCAAGCACGTCATCCTGAGCTTGCGAAGGATCTTGTCACGCGTGAACAACTGGCCTAGAACGGTTTGTGCTGACGTGACAAGATCCTTCGCAAGCTCAGGATGACGTGCTTTGTGTGAAATGGCGTGCTATGCAATTCAGTGCCCTATAGTTCTCCTATATGCTCTACTATACCTACATCACTACCAATCCTGCCCGCAACGTCCTTTACATTGGTGTCACCAATAACCTGGCTACGCGGCTAGGCCAGCACTATGCTAATCGTGGTAACGCTCAAACCTTTGCGGGCCGCTATTTCTGTTATCACTTGCTCTATTTTGAGGAATACCCCAGCAACGCGGCCGCCATTGCCCGCGAGAAAGAGTTGAAGGGCTGGACCCGAGCCAAGAAAGAAGCGCTGATAGCCAGCCAGAATCCCAAGTGGGAATTTCTCACAGCTGGCTGAGGTGGCCTAGAAGGCTATTATCGTGTGGCGCGCTTCTTTCGCACGTCATACACTCCCGCACGTCATCCTGAGCTTGCGAAGGATCTTCTCACGTTAGCACAGGGCGCTAGGCTAGTCGTTCATGCGTGAGAAGATCCTTCGCAAGCTCAGGATGACGTGCTAAAGTGGGACGACGTGTTAGAGGGAATGGTGTGCAGGTGGGGATGACGTGCTAGGGTAGCTTGGCCATTTGTGTTCCGCCTTTTATTTGCCCGATTCTAGGCCACCCCACCTCCACCGACAATACCGATTCTGACGGAAACCAGCAACCTAAAATTTTTAGGAAAGGCAGAACTATATAGTGGACCTCGCGGATACAAAAAGCCGCTGAACTGCACTGTTTTACGCTTATGTGGAAAACTTCTGAAAAGAAGGTTTGTCCTACAGCCCAGATAGAAATATCTTCCGCTATCAATGAGTGTCGCTTGGCTGCAAGCAGGCTCTCTTCGCTCTAGCTCTGAACTATTGCCGGCTCTTGACGGAGCAGGCATCCTCATACTCGAACACCTCAATAACCTGCTACGCTTATGTTGGTACTCAAACGCGACGGCCGCCGCGAATCCGTGAAATTTGATAAAGTCACGGCGCGTATTGAAAAGCTCTGCTACGGGCTGAATCAGAACTTCATTTCGCCGATTGAGGTAGCCAAGAAGGTTATCGATGGTATTTATGATGGCGTGACGACGGTAGAGCTCGACAACCTGGCAGCTGAAACCGCTGCTTCGCTCACCACCAAGCACCCCGACTACGCTATTCTGGCGGCGCGCATTGCCGTAAGCAACCTGCACAAGGTGACCAGCAAGTCGTTCAGCAGCACCATGAAGCGGCTGCACACCTATGAGGACCCCAAGACCGGCGAGAATGCTTCGCTGATTGCCCAGGACGTGTGGGAAATCGTGCACGCCAACGCCGCTACGCTGGACTCGGCTATTATCTATGACCGCGATTATAACTACGATTACTTCGGCTTCAAGACGCTGGAGCGTTCCTACCTGCTGCGCCTCGATGGCAAAGTAGTAGAGCGGCCCCAGCACATGATTATGCGCGTGGCCGTGGGCATTCACAAAGCCGACATTGCCGCCGCCATCGAGACCTACAACCTCATGAGCGAGCGGTGGTTCACGCACGCTACGCCTACGCTGTTCAACGCTGGTACGCCCAAGCCCCAGCTCAGCTCGTGCTTCCTGCTCACGATGAAGGACGACTCCATTGAGGGCATTTATGACACGCTGAAGAACTGCGCCCTGATTTCGCAGTCTGCCGGTGGTATTGGCCTGGCTGTGCACAATGTGCGCGCCACGGGCTCGTACATCAAAGGCACCAACGGCACTTCTAACGGCCTCACGCCGATGCTGAAGGTGTTCAATGACACGGCTCGCTACGTGGACCAGGGCGGTGGCAAGCGTAAAGGCGCTTTCGCGATTTATCTGGAGCCCTGGCACGCCGATATCTTCGACTTCCTGGACCTCAAGAAAAACCACGGCAAGGAGGAGATGCGCGCCCGCGACTTGTTCTTTGCCCTCTGGACGCCCGACTTGTTCATGAAGCGCGTGGAAGCCAACGGCGACTGGACGCTGATGTGCCCCAACGAGTGCCCTGGCCTAGACGAGTGCTACGGCGAGGAGTTCGAGAAGCTCTACACCAAGTATGAGCGCGATGGCCGTGGCCGTAAGACCATTAAGGCCCAGGAGCTGTGGTTTGCCATTCTGGAAAGCCAGACCGAGACCGGCACGCCCTACATGCTGTTCAAGGACGCTGCCAACAACAAGAGCAACCAGAAGAACCTCGGTACCATTAAGAGCTCCAACCTCTGCACCGAGATTATGGAGTACACCGACGAGAACGAAATTGCCGTGTGCAACCTCGCCTCGCTGGCCCTGCCCCGCTACGTACGCCCCGACGAATCGGGCGCGCTCATCTTCGACCACCAGAAGCTCTACGACGTTACGTACCACGCCACGATGAACCTGAACAAGGTCATCGACATCAACTACTACCCCGTAATTGAGGCGGAGCGCAGCAACCGTCGCCACCGCCCCATCGGGCTGGGTGTGCAGGGCCTCGCCGATACGTTTATTGCCCTGCGCATGCCGTTTGAAAGCGACGAAGCCAGCGGCCTGAACAAGGACATCTTCGAGACCATTTACTTCGCGGCCATGACGGCCTCTAAGGACCTCGCCATGCGCGACGACCACTACGAGACGTTCCCTGGCTCGCCGCTAAGCAAGGGCCAGTTCCAGTTCGATATGTGGGGCGTAACGCCTGAGTCGGGCCGCTGGGATTGGGAAACGCTGCGCGCTCAGGTAATGGAGCACGGCGTACGCAACTCTCTGCTGGTAGCACCTATGCCTACGGCTTCTACGGCCCAGATTCTGGGTAATAACGAGTCGTTTGAGCCCTACACCTCCAACATTTATGTGCGCCGCGTGCTGAGCGGGGAGTTCATGGTGGTGAACAAGCACCTGCTCAAGGACCTAGTAAAGCTAGGCCTGTGGAACGACCAGATGAAGAACGCCATCATTGCCGCCAACGGCTCGGTGCAGGACATCCCCAGCATTCCGCAGAACATCAAGGACCTGTACAAGACGGTGTGGGAGATTTCGCAGCGCCGCATCATTGATATGTCGGCTGACCGCGGTGCGTACATCTGCCAGAGCCAGAGCCTGAACCTGCACGTGCTGAACGTGAACTTCGGCAAGCTCACCAGCATGCACTTCCATAGCTGGAAGAAGGGCCTGAAAACCGGCATGTACTACCTGCGCACCAAAGCCGCCGTGGATGCCATCAAGTTCACGGTGCAGAAACAAGCCGCTGAGACCCTGGAGCCGCTGAACGTATCGGCCCAGAACGCCTCAGACATGGCCTGCTCCCTAGATAACCCAGACGCCTGCGAGGCCTGCGGTTCGTAAGAGAAGTATTATACACTAATTGAAAAGGGGCGAAGTAAGACTTCGCCCCTTTTTTTGTGCTTGTTGGAATTCTAATCAGTCTTTTCGCAGAACATGGAAAACCTTCTACAAAGATTTTTAACTTCTTCTCCCGAAAAATATTACAACCAGGAAGCGTACAACACCTACTTCGATTTTCTGAGTGAAAGCTTACGAAAGAATGAAGCAGAACTTCTAAACTTTCTCACCGATAAAGAAGAGGCAATCAATATTTCATATAAACTGCTTGAAACTATCAATGACAAGCCAATACATGAATGCCAAGTAAAAGATACCGACGCTACCTTTATAGACGAGTATATAAACTATAATTATCTGCAATTACTTGATGGCGTATTGCTAATCTATATTCAACTTGCGACCTATATACAATTGGCAAACGAAAACAAACAGACAGAAAATTTAGACCTATATACGTGCATTGGCAAACTGAGTAAGACCAGATTTAATTACCTGTTGCCAGTTTATGAACACACAGTCAGAAACGGCATCGGCCATGGAAAAATAATCTACTGGGAGTCTAAAGCTGATTATATCGATAAAAAGAACAATAAATCAACTCTGTATTATTATCAGTTCATCAGGAAGTTTGATTTGCTCTTAGATATCGTAAACGGCTTTACGTTGGCCTACTTAGCATTTTGGCATAAAAAACTAAGGTTGCGGAAAGTAAATATGCCTCGTCAAATGCTTTTCCAGGAAATAAAGCTGAACAATACATTGCCAACTTGGAAAGTACTGAGTGTCATTGATCAGCAGGTTTTAGAAAAAAAGCAACTAGCTATTAATGTCAATTCTTTCTGTTCATCTCAAGTCGAGTTGCGCGATGAAGCTATAAAAACTGCTGTACATGCATCTCATCTAGCATCTGGGAGATTTGATGAAATTTATTTGCATATCACTCATAATGGATACCATGGGTATGTGAAGTTTGACACTAAGGCTCTTAACAGTATCGAGGGTGCGATTAGTAGCGACGACTTTATCCCCGCTGTCACTGACAGCCTTGAATGGTTCTTTCATGGCTTTGTGGAAAATATGCCAGCAAGTATGGACTCTAATGCATTTGTTTACAATGTCAACCCTGCTAATAGGTTAGATAATGAAGAGTTAATTGATGCATTCTTATACAAAGACATATATCAGTACGTGAACTCATATAATGACTACATGTTGATAAAAGATGCTCGATATGTTTATAGTGGTGTAGAGCGTGATAAAAAACGCATCATAAATTTGATAAAAGCCTCTCTACCTAAGCTTTTAGCTCACACCCGCAGAAAGAGCAAAGAGCTAAATATGGTTAATAAGCATCCACAAATACCCATTAAATACATATGTATTTCAGTGTATGAAGATAACAAGAGAGGTAGAGCATTAAGAAGCAATGGAATCAAGCCGAATTTGATATGCACTATTCAATATAATGCCACTACAACAGGCAGCATAAAGCTGATGGATAGCAAAATCGAGCACTTCCAAGGCGTAGTATTCAACTGGAATCATTACTGGAGAAATGCCGAAGCCTATTACAGAATGTTTCCGGAGAACTGATAGAATCCAGTTCCACCAACTCTAAGCTTCCCCTAGTTGGCACAGTTTTCTATATAGTGTTTTTACACTCCTCTATTCTTTATGAAATACAACGCTACTCTCTCGCTATTGCTGGGCCTAACGCTGACCTTTACCGCTGGCTGCGATAAAGATGATCGGGAAGACACGCCCGAGCCTCTGCCGGAGGCTTCCGCTACCTATAGCCGGTCTATTGTATATCAAGACAACGGGCAGCGCCGGGATACCACGTTTCAGGCGAAGCAGCTGGAGGAGTTTGTTTCGCAGACCACCCAGAGCTTAGTCGTGGGCGTGCAACCCACCACCACTACCGAGGGCATCAACTTCACCTTCGACCGCACTAAGCTGCCCGCGGCTCTCACCGGCACCTACACCCTCAAAACCCTCCGCGACCGGGCCCTCGACGCGGACCTGACCTACTATTACGACCTGCCCGAAAGCCGGGGCGGCGGTACCATCCTATATTTCAGCAGCATACAGCACATCAGCGGCAGCTTCTCCATCAGCAGCTACGATGCGAAGCGGCAGCTCCTAAGCGGCACCTACACCGCCACCCTAACCGGTGCCAGCGACCCCACAGTGGCCTACAGCACCTTCCCCAAGCGCGCGTGCAACATCACCGTTACGGGCACCTTTGCCAACGTGCCCCTCAAGCAAGTAGACTAGCGCCCCTAGGCCACTCCCGAACGCAACAAAGGCTTCCGCTAACCGTGGAAGCCTTTGTTGTGTAAAACAGCCGCTGTTTAGTGGCGCCCGTTGCCTGCAGTGAAGAGCTTTTCCAGCGTGGCACCGCTTCTCCAACAGCGTAGTGGCCTAGGCAGGCACATGACACCCAGTATCCTGTACGTCGGTGAGGGGCGTTGCTGCGTACCAGTAGGAGCCCGGTAGGTGCCGGACAATCCTCCTGTTTTCGTATGCCAGCTCCCGCTTCCTCTGTCCTGCCACGCCCCAAGGTGCTGCTCTTCGACGTAAATGAAACTTTACTGGACCTGAGCAAGCTCAAACGGGCCGTGCCGAAGGCATTCGGCAACAAGCATGCCTTCAAACAGTGGTTTGGCCTGCTGCTGCAATACTCCTTGGTAGATACCGTGATGGGCGCCTATCACCCGTTTGGGCAGATTGCAGAAGCAGCCCTGGACATGACCGCCGATATGCTGGAGGAAAAGCGCCTACCACCCGCCAAAAAGCAGGAGCTGGTAGGCCTGCTGAAGCAGCTGCCCGCGCACAAAGACGTACCACGCGGCCTAGAAATGCTACTGGATGCCGGTTTCCGGCTAGTGGCCTTCACGAACTCCCCACGCGCTACACTGGATGAGCAGCTCCGCTATGCGGGTATTATTCACTATTTCGAGCAGGGCTTAAGCATTGATACGGAGCAGCTCTATAAGCCCCACCGCTATGCCTACCAGGCCGCACTACAAGCCCTTGATATAGGTCCTGATGAGGCGCTTCTGATAGCAGCGCATGGCTGGGACGTAGCCGGGGCCCATCACGCAGGGTTGCGTAGCGGCTTCCTTGCCCGGCCCGGTCAAACTCTCTACCCGCTGGCTCCGCTGCCCACTTATCAGGGGAAAGACCTGCCTACGTTAGCCCGCCAAATTATAGCAGGCCGCTGAGGCTATCTAGAGGGCTACCCTTGCACAAGCTTCTTTTGTCGGCCTTCTGCTTTACTCTGAAGCCAAAAAAGGCCCCTGCGGTTTGCAGGAGCCTTTTTTAAGTCGCGTTGTTTAGTGGCGCCCCTTGCCTTTACCATGCCCATGCCCATGACCTGGAGGAGCGTAGTACACGGGGCGAGCAGGCACGAGCATCACCGGGCCAGCGGGGCGGTAGTAATGTTTGGGTCCTTTGTACTTGTATTTCTTCACAGGATGAGCCTCGCGCACCACCACATATTGGGGAGCGGGCCGGCCGATGTTGATGGTAACCTGGGCGTGCGCCGAGGTGGGGCTCAGGGCCAGAGCAGCTACCGTGAGGCCAGCCGCCGCGAGAAAAGATTTAAGCATATACCAGGGAAGTAGGGAGAGAGAAGCAACCGACACCAAAACCAGCAAACCAATTTCAGTGCAACAGCCGGGGCAAATATGAGGCCAAAATAGAGGAAATATCCTAGTTACAGAACAACAGTATTTCCAGATCAGGTTGAGAGACGCCCGACTTATGGAGCTGGTAGTGCATCAGGCCGCGGATCTAAGCATCTCTGTTACTTCCCTAGGCCAGTTGGCAGTTTGGCTGTGGGATGGGTAGGTTGGCTTCTTTTCGATTAAGGCGCATCTTGCCGGGCGTATTCGTTCTGCGGGTTGCCGGGCCTTCTGGCAGGTAACCATCTTCCTTTTTATTTCCCTCCTGGCTACCGGCCAAGTTTCGCCGCCGTGGTCTTCCTGTTATGCCCGTTTTATACCTAAGCACGCTCAAGGCCCAGTGGGGGCGTACCCTGCTGCTGGTGCTGTTTGCACTGGCCTACGCATCTATCTCCTTCGTCAACCACTACAACTTCCGCACCGCCACCCTCGATTTGGGTCTGATTGCCCAGGCCGTGGGAGAGGTTGCGCAGCTGCGGTGGCCCCAGACCACGCTGCTGCTCGACTCGCCGCCCACGCCCTTTCTAGGCCAGCATTTCAGCCTCACGCCCCTGCTGGCGGTGCCGTTATACTATGTGGTGGGCGGAGCGTGGGCCCTGCTGCTGGTGCAAACCGGAGCGCTGCTACTGGGCGCCTTGGGCGTGTGGCGCTACGCTCAGGCCCAGGGCGCAAGCCCCGGCGTATGCAACTGGGCCCTGGCATTTTTTGCCAGCCAGTGGGGCATCTACTCAGCGCTGAGCTTCGATTATCATGATAATGTAGTGGGTGCCATGGCGCTGCCGTGGCTGGCGCTGTGGGTGGGTCAGCGGCGGGTGGGGCCAGCCGTTGCGGCCGCTCTCGTAGTGCTGCTGAGCAAGGAGAACATGGCCCTGTGGTTGGCATTTGTGCTATTGGGCCTGGCGTGGCAGCACTGGCGGCAGCGGGCTGTAGTCGCTTGGCTGGCAGCCGGCGCACTGGCATCGCTCGGCTACTTTGTGGTGATAACGCAGGTGGTGATGCCCGCGCTGGATGTCAACCACCGGGCTTTCACCCAGGTTGTGCGCTACGCGCATCTGGGCCCTACCCTACCGGCTGCCGTAGCCAACGTGCTGCTGCACCCCCGGCTTTTATGGGACGTACTACTGCACAATACCCTCCCCGATCCGCTCTACGACCACATCAAGCGGGAGCTGTGGGTGGCCATCCTGCTATCGGGCGGGTGGGCGCTGGTCTGGCGGCCGTGGTATGCGCTTATGCTCCTGCCCATTCTGGGGCAGAAGCTCCTCTCCAACGACTTTGTACTATGGGGCATCAATGGGCACTACTCCATTGAATTGGCGCCCGTGCTGGCGCTGGCCGCCACCGACGCGCTATGCTCATGGCGATGGGGCCGCATCCGGCATCTGGCCTGGGCGGGCGCCCTGGCCAGTGTGCTCCTCTTTACCCTCGATACCTTTTCCACGCGCTTCAGCCGGTGGTACACGCCCGTCACCAACAACCCGCTGCTACCGGAGCACTACACCAGCGCGGTTCCCGACCGGGCTGGTCTATGCGCCGCCCTGGCGCAGGTGCCGGCCGATGTGCCGCTGAGTGCCAGCTCCAGTCTGGTGCCGCATCTGCTCAATCGGCAAGCGGTGTATCTGTTTCCGGTGTTGCGCAACGCCCGCTTGGTGGCCCTGCTACGCGAGCCCGGCGAAGCCGCCGCCTGGCCCCTCTCGCCGGAGGTGGCCCGGCAGGCTTTGGCTCAGTTTCAGGCCGATGCAAATTACCGCACCGTATATGAGGACGCGCAACTGGTTGTGTTGGCCCGCCGGTTTGCGCCTACCGATTCGGCAATTACCTGGAAAGCGCAGCCGTAGCCCGCCCTGCCGCTTCCTTGCCCGTATAGCAGCCCTTACCTGCTTCTGAAATACCACACTATGAAACCTCGCCTGATTTGCCACATGATGAGTTCCCTGGATGGGCGCATCATTCTGAGCCGCTGGGGCGCTCAGCCCAATACCAAAGAATACGAAACCACCGCCGCCACCTTTGAGGCCGAGGCCTGGCTATGTGGCCGCGTAACCATGGAGAAAGACTTCACGGATGGCCTAGCGCCTGACCTGAAGCCCGTGACCGAGCCCCTGGACCGCTCCGATTTCGTGGCCGAGCACGGCGCCGAGTCGTTTGCGGTGGCGGTGGATGCGCACGGCAAGCTGGGCTGGGAGTCGGGGTACATTGATGACGACCACGTTATCAGCGTGCTCACGGAGCAAGTGCCCGATGCGTACCTGGCCTACCTGCGCGAGAAGGGTGTCTCGTACATCTTCGGGGGCACCACAGAGCTGGACTTTGCAGCGGTGCTGGAGAAGCTAGGCCAGTTGTTCCCCATCCGGACGATTCTGCTGGAAGGCGGCGGCCACCTCAACGGTTCCTTGTTGCGGGCCGGCTTGGTGGATGAGCTGAGCCTGCTGCACTACCCCGTGGTGGATGGCGCCGCTACCTCCCCCACCATCTTCGAGCAGGGCGAGCAGCCCGGGCCACCCCGGTCATTTAAGCTCTTGAGCGTAGAGCAGCGCCCCGGAGGCATTCTGTGGCTGCGCTACGAGGCCGGAGTGGCCTAAGCCAGAGCTAAAGCTCCCCTCCTTGGAAAGGAGGGGCTGGGGGTGGTTGACCATTTACTAGTGGTAATTTTAAAAGCTGTTCTAGGCCACATCAACCACCCCTAACCCCTCCTTGCTTGATTGCACAACATCATCTGAGGAGGGGAACTAGGTTCTAGCTATCTGATAGGTGTAAATCAGGCTTGCCGAGAGTAGGCCACTTTCCTTAGAGGGCGGCCAGGGCTTCGGTTTTGGGGAGGCGGACTTTTATGGTTCTGATGGCCACGGTGAGCTGATTGTGGGTGGTTTGCACCTGCACCACATAGCGGTACTGCTGCAGCCCTACCGTAACGAGCAGGACGTAGCGGCCAGCCGACAACTGGCGAAAGTCGAAACGATGGCCGTATTCCGTTGCGGAGTAGGCCTCGCTGAACAGGCACTGGCCGCTGCCCTGGCGCATTACCTGAACCTGCCCCAGCTGCTGCGCGGGGTTGCTGATGCGCACCCGAATGCTGTGCTGATCGGCGGCCTGCACCAACACGGGCTGGGGCGTACCCGCTGCAGTACCGGCCAGGGCAGCGCCGGATAGGCCCAGGCCCAACAAGGCGCTCAGTGAGGCGCGCTTTCCAAACTGAAGAAAGCTGTCGGAGAAGGCAATAACCTGAGTCAGGGGCGAAGCGGAAGACAAAGAGCGTTTCATAGGGGGCGGCTGATAATGTGTGCGATTTTGAACAAATGAGAACTACTACAGCCTGGTAGTTTCAAAGCGCAGGCCACTTTCATAATCATCTTTACACAAGCACGTTACTGCAAATCCAGCAATCAACCACAGTGGTAAATACGTCCGATACCGGACGCACTGTTCAGTTATAGCGAGGCCCGCTTTCTGAGCCGGTGGCTACCCAGTACTGGCCTAGGCCAGTGGCTACTGCTACAAGTGGCTTTACCAGGAAACCCAAGAGACTAGGAAGAGAAGCCTAGGGAAGCAACACTGGCCTACAAACCATAGAGTTGCGGGGCTATTTGTGTATCTTCCGTAGTTGGTCAGCAGCTGCTTCTGCCATGGCTATTTCTATTCCTACCGCCACTTCCTCTACCGTTCCGAGGCTACTGGGCCTGAGTATGCCCGCGCGCATGTTGCGGGTGCTGCTGGCAATGGGAGCGGCAACCCTTTGCTACCAACTCGCCCCTCCCGATTTTCGGCCCCTCACTCGCCTGATGATGGCCTGGGATGGTTTTGTGCTGAGCGTGCTGGTGCTGAGTTGGCTGACCATATTCCGGGCGAGCCTACCGGATATCCGTCGGGCCTCCCTGCTCCTGCACCCCGACCGCACCTGGGGCATTCTGCTGGCGCTGACCTTTATTGGTACTACTGTTAGCTTGCTGGCGGTGGTCCTGATGCTGCGAGGCCTCCACGATATGCCGCTCGAAGAGCGCCTGGAGCACATTCTGGTATCGTTGGTGGGCGTAATGAGTACGTGGTGCCTACTGCACACCATGTTTGCGCTGCACTACGCGCATATGTACTTCAGCCAGCAGCAGCTGCCGGGCCCCGACGGCCAGCCCGTGGGAGTAGTTTTTGCCGGCGCTGAGCCGGCTTCGTACTGGGACTTCGCGTATTTCGCCTTCGTGATTGGCATGACGGGGCAAACCTCCGATGTCGTCATCACCACGCTTTCTATGCGCCGGCTGGTGCTGTTTCATAGCGTACTCTCCTTTGGATTCAACACCGCCATCGTGGCCCTGAGCATCAATGTTCTCTCGGGTCTGCTGTAGCCGTGGCCTCGTAGGCCAGCCGGCAAGCCCGACTTTCAGCGTGGCGCGGTGGCGAGTATCTTGAGCCTCAATGCTGCCCACCGGAAAGAAACCTGCTGTGCCCTCGGCGGCCCTATTGGCCTTTTGCAACGCCGTGCCGAACGTATTCTGGTCGGGGCTGGGCCTGACGCCCATCAGCATGTTCTGCTACCAGTGCATGGCGCGCCCGTGGCTATATGGGTTGCTGGCCGCCAGCTTACTGGCCTACGCCATACCAAAAGCGTGGTTCGGGCGCTGGCAGCTCAGCCACCGGCTTGCCGCCTACCAGCGGCTGGGAGTACACTTCGTCAACCGCTTTACCCAGCACGGCGACATCGTGCACAGCCTACTCCGGCGCTGGTATCCGCAGTACCGGCATGTGCGGGGCCGCGCCGCCGTGCCGGCGCTTATCAGTGCCACCTACCACCAGGAGCGGTTTCATCTGGTGGGGCTGGTATTTTTTCTGCTGACTACCCTGTATGCTGCCGCACTGGGCTGCGCAGGCTGGGCTGGGCTGCTGCTCCTCACCAATGTGGCCTACAACCTGTACCCGATGTGGCTGCAGCAATACATCAGGGTGCGGCTCGGTGCCAGCAGCTGCGCCCCCTCCCCACCTCCGCCCAGACCGGCTTAACCTATGTGCATTGCAGGCCCCAGCACCGAAGCAGGCCGGAAAGGCGAGGTAGCACAGGCACTGCGTAATGTTAGTATATTAGCTCCCATCTATACACTAATGTGTTATTTCTAATCCCACTATGTCTACTATCCCACGCCGCTACCTTGCTGCGGCCATACTACTGACGGGTGCCACCGCAGGATTTGCTCAACAGGCCTCTTCTCCCTTGCCGCGCTGGTACATAGGCGCAGCACCAGTACTGGAAGAAAGGGTGTTTGCCATTAGGGGAGAAGCCATTGGCGCATATATTATGGGCGGGATGCTGTACGGCGGCTATGCCCTCGCGCCCGGCCTAACGCTTCAGCTGGGCGTGCTCCACGGCCGGGGCGGCTCTATGGATGATAACTATGCCGACGACGGTACGCCCAAATATGTAAACAACTCCTACAAGGAAAGCGTCTGGGGGGTGCCCTCGTCGTTGCGCTGGCGGCTATCTAAGCCCGAGCGACGTTTTCAGGTAAATGCTTTGACAGGTATTCGGCTATACGCGGTGCGCCAGACCCGCACCTACAACCAGCTACTCGGCAGCACCAGCGCCGATGGCTGGCGACCTGTGCTTTACCACTCTAAAGGAGTAAATGGCTACCTCGATGGTGGCCTAGGCATCCGCTACGCCTGCACCAGTAGGCTCCAGGCCGTAGCCGAAGTATCATTGAATATAAATATGAAGAAAATTTCCTCAAGTTACTTATTTGGCCTAGGACCCGGTGCCAGCAGCCTGTTGGGGCTGCAGTACGCCTTCCGTTAAGCAATCAGGTAGCCTAGGCCAGCACTAAAAAAGCACCCCACCGCGCCCTAGCTTCCAGACAATTAACCTGCAAGAAAGCCAGAGCGTGGTAGGATGCTTTGTGGTAGACCAGTATGACTTAAGGCCGCTTTTTGCGGGCCGGCGCAGGGGTAGCCCGCCGACGATTGGTCGGCTCGGCCTGCACCGAGTCTATGGGGCCGGCTGTCACTTTGCCGCTGGGCACTTCGGGCAGGGGCAGCGTACCGCTGGGCTTCACGTCCGTTGGCGCGGGCACGGGGTCGGCTTTGCCCTGGCCTACGCCGGCGGGCAGCGTCACGCCCGGCATGGGGCTGATGCGCTCCGTGGGGTTGCGGCGCGTAGGCTGCACAGGTGCCCGGTTTTGGGCCGGCGCGGCAGAAAGAGTCAGACTAGATACTAATAAGCCAAGGGCAAGGAAGCGGAGCATACAACTACAGAAGAAAGCGGGTGGAAGATCAGGCACCGCTGGGCGGCAGGCAAGGCAGCAGATCAGGGCTGCCAGCAGGCGGCGGAGGCTGCTTCTGAAGTACGGCTACGCTTTGCGCAAGTTGGGGTCAGCCGGAAAGCACACCCGCGGACTTCTTTCCTTGGGCAGGAAAAAAGTCCGCGGGTGTACACTGGTCACTGAGGCCCAATGGCGGCGGCTCTATAGCATATCGTAGCAAGAGTAGCGGCGCATCCGATAGATTTTGCCTTCCCGCAGTTCAAAAAACAGGCAAACCTGCGCCGATATACGCTGATTGCGCACCAGTGCCCCCACATCATTGATGGCGGTAGCCTGCCACGAACATTCCAGAATCACGGTGCCATCGGGGCTGATCTGCGTATTCTGCACCTCATAATGAGGGTCGCGCAGGAGCTCTCTGGCAATGCGGGCGTTATCCAGAATCTCGGAGAAGGACCGGCGCTGAATGGTTCTGTTTAGTAGGTTAGGATACTCGGTTTGCTCGATGGCAGGATGCAGCACCACAGCGTAAGCAGTACTATCCGTGCTGAACGCTTGCACCAAGTCCAGATACTTATTGATAATAGTAAGCGATTCGTTCATGTTGTTCAGACCTAAATAAGGCGGATGAAAGCCCAATTTAAAAGATGCCCGCGACTAGTTGGCCTCGTCTGGGCAGGGGCCCTGAGTTAGAGATCCGCCGTTTGGTTACAGATGGCAGCAAAACCAACTGTTGGGCATTGAACTTCAATGATTTATATCATGCAAAAATTTACTTCTATACTGAATCCCTCATTTACTGGGCGCGTAGTAATAGGTGGTTTAATTCAGTTGTACCACCTAAAAGTCCACAGCCATGGCTATTCAGAAGTATCAGGATTCTTTTTCTGACCTGTCCTCTTCGAGCTTCAGCACCATGCTCGACCGCTTTTTCAACGACTCGATAGCATCCCGCGGACGTGTGAGCACCTTTTCGCCCCACATAGATGCGTACGAAACTGAGAAAGCCTACGAGATTGAAGCTTCGCTGCCGGGCATGAAGCGCGAGGACATTAAGGTCGATTTCCACCAAGGCCGCCTGACCGTTACCGGGGAGCGACACTTCCGCAATGAAGAGCAAAAGCGCCACTACCATCTGGTTGAAAGCTCCTACGGCTCCTTCAACCGCTCGCTCCAGCTCCCCGACACAGTAGACGCCAGCCATATCAGTGCGGCCTTTGAAGACGGCGTGCTTCGCATCACGGTGCCCAAAGACCAGCAAAAAACCATGCGCCACCGGATAGAAGTGCGTGGCACCCAGGGCAGCCCCTCCGGCGGCCAGAGCGGCCAGATGTCGGAGCGGGTAGGCCAGCAGGCCACCGATGTGCCGGTGCAGTCTGACAGTGGCAGCAACGGCAACGGCAGCCAGAGCGAGCAGAAAACAGCCGGAAACATGCAGGAAATGCAAGACCGGCCCCAAAGCTCAGGCGTGGGCTCCTGAATGCCGTGTAGGAGTGGCCTACACAACCCTTAAGCAACCAGCATGAGAAGCCTGCCCGCCTGCGAGCAGGCTTCTTGCGTGCAGGGGGCTGCTCGTAAAGGTGAGGCGCCCTGCACTTTCTGGTTGCTGCTCCAAAAGCGGCCCATACGGCTCAGCTTGCGCCTTTGGAGCAGCCTCTTCGCCCTTGGGCCCGTACAAAACGGGTAGAAAACAGTCTCTCTCACTTCAATTCCTGACACATGTATCGTTTCCTTTTCTTCTTGCTCTTATGCACGTGGGTGGGGCTAGGCCGACCGGCCGCGGCCTTTGCCGATGAGCTACCGCCTCGCCCTTCGCCGTTTCGCTTTGTAAATGATCAGGCTCAGCTGATGAGCCCCGCCGACGTCCGGACGCTGGAAGGTGGCCTACGGCGGTACGCCGATAAAACCGGCACTCAACTGGTTGTGGTAACGGTGCCCACCCTTGGCGGCCGCGAGGTAGCCGACTATGGCCGGGCGCTAGGCCAGGCATGGGCCGTGGGCAAGCGCGACAAGAACAACGGCATTGTGGTGCTGCTCGGGGCTCAGGAACATAAAGTCACGATTCAGGCCGGCGAGGGGCTGCGTAGCCAGATTACGCCCGAGCTGACCAACCGCGTAATCAACCAGCAGATGACGCCTAGCTTCAAGGAGGGCCGCTATTTTGCCGGGTTGCGCTCGGGCCTGAATGCCCTGATGGTAGCGGCCGACCCCAGCTCCGCTCCGCAGGGTACCAGCCAGAATCAGTCGGCCTCTGCGGCGGGTGCTGCCGGCACTACCCCCGATGCAGGCACCAACGCCACCGGCTCCGGCCTTACGGATGAGCTACCACCCCGCGCCACTACCCCCGATCCGGCCGCGGCCCCTATTCCAGCATACGAGCCTTCCTCCTTTGGCATAGGCAGCCTGCTGATGGGCGCTGCCCTGATTGGAGGTGTGTTGTGGCTGATTTCGCGCTTCTTTAAGCGGAAGCAAGCCCCTGACAATGCGCCCATGGCACAGAGCTACCCTGGCAACAGCCCTGCCCCCGACTTCCTGCCTAACCGCCTAAACACTCCCAGTCAGCCTAACCCAATGCCTAGCTCCGGGCGTGGCCCCAACAACCCGCAAGCCCAAGGTTCCGGTCCCGATTTCTTCCCGAACCGGGGCAACTCGGGCGGGGGCATGGGCATGGGCAGTGGCATGGGGGGCGTACTGATGACGGGGGCCGCCGCCGCCGCTGGTGCCTACCTGGGCAACCGCATGGCTTCCGGCCACGACACCAACACCCCTGCTCACCTGAACAACGACCCCACCCCGGCCCCCGCAGCACCTGACGCCGCTGCTGGCGCGGGCGCCTACACGGCGGGCGGTGGCTTCCCGGCCCTGGGCGGCACCAACGAAGACAACAGCGGAAACCAGGAGTCCGCTCCCGACTACTTCTCGGAAGACAACACGGCCGCGGAGCCCGATTATTTCTCCGAAGACGAAAGCTCCTCTTACGACGACACATCGTCGGATGATACTGGCGGGGGCGGCTTCAATGACGACAACAGCAACAGCGGCGAATGGTAGGCCATTTGTAGGCCTATAGTCTCCTATACGCTTAAACCATAGAGCCCGCCAGTACCTTTCTCCTTATTAGGGAGCGGAGGTGCTGGCGGGCTCTGTGCTTAGGAGTGGCCTAGGCCACAATAGTAAAGAGTAAAACAGAAATGCAGCCGCTAGTTGGGCTGCTGCAAGAGCCAGGCCTGAGCCTGCGCGTCGGTTTCGAAGGAGCGATACGTGAGAGGCAGCCCCTGTACATGGGTAGTAACGTAGGCTGTAGCCAAGCGCGTAAGCACATCCTGCGACACGACCACAGCCCCGGTGCGGTAACCAGCGGTTTGCACGGCACCCGGCAACCACTTTTCCGCTATCCAGAGCTGCTCTTCGCGCGAAAAGGGCAGCATTTGTGTCTGGTTGATCAGCATGCGGCTCCATCCGTAGCGCTGCATACCCAGGGCCATATGTGCAAAGAGCGCCTGCAACTCTGAGAAGCTGCGTAGGCCTGGGCTCCAGTTGGCCCGCATAAAGCCCGCAGGATCTTCCAGCAGACGTCCGGCAGCGTTTTCAAAGAATAATTTCATTCCCTGCAAAGGTACTTATCTGCTGACACAGACCGGCACATTTCTCCGGGCTGCGTGCCTGTAAAAGGCTATACAGAGAAGTACTAGGCCAGTTTGAGCGGCTTACTGCGGGCTTTCCATGGCCCCATACGTGGTGGGCACTTCTATATTGATGCTCTTGGGGAAAGCCAGGAAATGCGTGACCCGCGGAGGCTCGGGGCCGGCATGAAACTGCAGCACCTGGGCTTCTATGGCCAGGTCTTCCTTCGTGAAGCGGTGGTGCTGGCGCTGATGCTCGCCCCAGGTAGCCACATAGAAAAACTCCGTGATGCGCGTAGCATGCGCTACGTCCGTGAACACACCGGCCCGCAACGACCCATCGCGCAGGCGCAGGCGGGTGAGCTGCTGCGCCGCCAGATGGAAAGCCGGCTGATCGGGCAGCGCTACCTCATACTCAATCATGACCACCACGGGCCCATCATCGGGGTCGATGCTGCCCTCTACGGTCGGCGTAGGCCAGTGGTCGGCGGGCTCCAGGTTGAGATTTTCGCCGGAGCGCATGGGGAAGGGCACAGCCAGCAGCATGCTCAGCAGCATCCAGGCGGCCGTGGCCAGCAGTGCCACCTGCAGCGTGGTGCGGTCAGCAAGCTCGCCCCACACCACGCTCCCAAACGATAGCCCCGCCTGAAACACCAGCATATACACACTCACCACCCGCGCCTGCACCCACTTGGGCACGTTTAGCTGCACGGTGGTACTAAAGCTGGTCATGGTCATCAGCCAGGCGATACCCGTCAGAAACATCACCGGGTAGAGCCAGTACACCGATGGGGCCAGGGCCAGGGCCACATTGGTACCCACGAATACCAAGGAGCCCAGGAGCACCCGCTGGTTGAAATTGAGGCGGTTGCCGGCGCGCCCCATCAGGAACGCCCCCGCAATAGCGCCCGCGCCCAGCCAGGAGAGCATGACGCCATAGGAGCCGGAGCTCAGGTGCAGCCGCCGCGCAATTACGACTGAAAGCAGGCCCCACATGGCGCTGGCCCCGAAGGAGAAGGCAAACGTGCGAAATAGCACCGCATAAATGGCCGGCGAATACTGCACATAGCGCATGCCAGCCCGCAGGGCGCCCGTAAAGTTTTCGGCGGGGCCAGTAGGGGCATCGGCCGTGCGTTGCCAGGCATAGATAACGGCAAACGTGCCCAGAAACGACACCGCATTAAGCAGAAATACCCACCCCGGCGAATAGTACGCTATGATGGCGCCCCCAATAGCCGGCCCGATAGCCCGCGCGATATTATTGCTAACCCCATTCAGGGTAATGGCCGAGCCCAGAATCTGGCGCGGCACCAGCTCCACCGTTACAGTTTGCCACACGGGCGCATTGATGGCCGCCCCGATACCCAGCACAAAGGTGAGAGCCAGCACGCCAAACGCTGATATTTCGCCTAGCAGAGTGAGGCCGCCCAGCAGCAGCGCCACCACCGCCATAAACCCCTGCGTGAATAGCAGCAGCCGGCGCCGGTCAATGAGGTCGGCCATGGCGCCGGCGGGCATGCTCAGCAGGAAAGCCGGCAGACTGGTGGCCGTTTGCATGAGGGCTACCAGCAAAGCCGAAGTAGTAAGCGTGGTAACGAGCCATACGCCGGCCACATTCTGCATCCAGGTGCCAATATTCGATACCACGGAGGCAATCCAGATAGCCCGGAAGACAGAATAGGTGAAAGGCGACCACAGCGTAGGGCGGACTTCTGGAGTAGGTACAGCAGGTGAAGGGGAGGAAACCATAGCAGCGCGGAGAGCAGAAAACGGGGCGTTAGAGCTATAACACCTAAGCCCCCCAGAAAGCTGCGTACGGCGCTTAATCAGAAATAGGTATGGGCCCTGTCCTACTGAAATTCTGGTAACAGGCCCCGTCAGCTCAGTTGCGCCATATGCTATGAGGTAGCCTCAAACGGACACCGCCGCACTCTCCGGTTAAGGAAAATGCGGCGGTGCCGGGGAAGCAGCAACTGCTACTTGATGGTGCGTACGGGTTTGCCCACCTTAATGCTGGGGTGGCCCTGGGTAGCACGAGTAGCGCGCTTGCGCTTGGCTTTGCGATAGAGTTTCCAGCGACGAAAAACACCCAGCTTTTTGGGCTTGTGCCGGCTGTTGCCGCGGTATTTCTTGTAGTTGGGCCGGTGGCCGATGCGGCTGCTGATGCTGGCAGCCATTTCGGTGGTAGCTGTGGCAGCCGTTTCAGCTGCCGGAGAGGCCAGTGCTGCGGCAGGCTCTAGCAGCAGCATGAGGGCGCACAAGAACAGAAGTAGTATTTTGGACATAGGAAAGATATAAAAAAGTGAGATTCCTTTCGCTCAGATCCTACCCTAGCTTCTCTTCTTCGATATAGGCATCCAGCAAGACGAAAATAAGACTTAAAAATTAGAAACGTTATAATATTGGAAAATAAATATAAAGACGATATAGATTAGATAAAATTGTATTTATCATACAAAAAACACTGTAGCTACTGGGTTTTGCAGCAGGTAGATGGTCGTTAGTTTGGTTTGGAATAAGGCCGCTACCTTGCTGCCGTTGGGGCCAATAGGGCGGGCTGTACCATTGTTCTGCTTAGCACTGGCCTAGCCTCTTGCCATTTGCAGCAGTTTAGCGGTCTTCCCAGTCAGAGAAGCCCGGCATACGTACTCCTGGCAGGCTTCGCTATCCGGTCCACTCGTTGCCGGCTTCGGGGCAAAGCAGCAAAGTCTGCCTCCGGGAGTTGCTAGGTCACTCCCGCGCCTTGTTTCCTATCCTTATAACAACGTAGCTTTTTGCATGCAACAGTCTTTCGACAGCGTAATATTCGACCTCGATGGCACCCTCTGGAATGCCTCCGAAGCCATTACCCAAGCTTTCCAAACCGCCAAAAACAGCGTAGACTACATAGAGCACGACATTACGCTGGAACAGGTGCAGGCCGTCACGGGCCAGCCCTACGGGGTGGTGTACGAGCGCCTGTTTCCGACTTTGCCCTCGGAGCGCCGCGAGGAGTTCCGGGCCCTGTGCGCCGTGCAGGAACTGACGGCCGCCCAGGAAATTGGGGGCACGCTCTACCCTGGCCTGGAGGAAACCCTGCAGTATCTGCAGAAACACTATCGGCTGTTCATCGTTAGCAACTGCCAGCGTGGCTACGTGGAGGCCTTCTTCGAGAACAGCCAGCTAGGCCACTATTTCGAGGGACACCAGTGCTTTGGCACCAAGGGTTTACCTAAATCGGAGAACATTCGGGAGGTGGTAGGCCAGTATGGTCTGCAAGCGCCCGTGTACATAGGTGATACCCGCGGCGACTATGAGGCCAGCCAGCAGAGCAACACGCCCTTCATCTTTGCTACTTATGGTTTTGGTCAGGTAAGCCCCCAGGAAGCACCCCTTCGCATCAACCAGCTCGCTGACCTCCGCCAGCTACTGTAGGCCTGTAAGTAGCGGCCGTTTTCCTGTGGTCTCAGAAGCCAACCCAGATTCTGTACCTCCTCTTAGGTGTGCAGGCCGTAAGCAGTACTCCATTCCTTGCTCCGGGCTGCGGCCACGGAGCGTTTTTGTGTAGAGCTTATGAACGATATGCATTTTATCCGGCATGGCAGCGGCAAGCCGCTGCTATTGTTACACGGCATTGGGGGCAGCTGGCGCTCCTGGCAAACTATCATCGATGATTTGGCCAAAGAGCGTGAGGTTATTGCGGTAGATCTGCCGGGCTTCGGCGACACCCCGCCCCTGCCCGGCGACGTTTCCATCAGCACCCTGGCCGATGCCGTAACTGAGTTCCTGCGCCACCACAACCTGCTCGGGATTGATGCTGTGGGTAGCTCCATGGGAGCCCGGCTGGTGCTGGAGCTGGCCCGGCGAGGCGGCGTGCTGGGGGCCGTAGTTTCCCTGGACCCCGGTGGGTTCTGGCGTGGCTGGGAGATTCCGGCGTTTTATTACTCGGTGGCAGGATCCATTCGGCTGATACGGGCCTTGCAACCCCTGATGCCCGCTCTTACCGGCAATGTCATCAGCCGCAGTGTGCTGTTTGCGCAGTTTTCGGCCAAGCCCTGGCGGCTTTCGCAGAAAGCGACGCTCGATGAGGTGCGGACGTATGCCGCCTCGCCTTCCTTCGACGAACTCCTGTACAACCTGGCCTACGGCGAAAAGCAGCAGGGGGCCCCGAAGGGCACTATCCGGGAGCCACTCGTTATCGGCTGGGGCCGCCAAGACCGCGTGTGCTTCCCGTATCAGGCCCAGCGCGCCCTAAAGCTCTTCCCCGATGCTCAGCTGTATTGGTTTGATGAGTGCGGCCACCTGCCGCAATGGGACCAGCCGCAGGAAACCGTTCAGCTGATTTTGCGCGCCATCAGCGGCCAGCAGATTCCCGAAAAGTTATCGGCCAGCCGCAGCCCACAACCCGCCCGGAGCCTGAACAAGGCGGCCGTAGTGGGTGGAGTGCTGGCGCTGCTGGCGGGCGGTGTATGGCTGGCTGCCAGGCAGTCGCGGCAAGTGGCCTAGGTGGCTGGCAGAGCTCGGAGGCCGAAGAAGTAGTGGCACCTGCTGCCTTGGCTTTCCTGAGTTGCGGGGCTTCTGATGATCCCTAGGCCACCTCCTGCCCAGATTATGCGTAACTTACAGAATGACTGAAGAATATTTGCGCGAATTAGGCTTTGAGACGTATGCCGACCCCAACGCTTTTGGCAAAGGAGTGGCCTACGAAACGGCTTGGCGCTACCGCCACACCCACGCCGCCCAGGATGGCACCGTGCTCTACGCCGAGCACCCACTGAACATCCCGCGCTGCCGCCTCAGCACGCTGCCCGCTCCCCTCAACCAGGACGATGTGCTAGCCGATGTAGACCTGCACGACCGCGCCGCCCTCACAGCCGCCATAGACGGCTTCTTTGCCTCTCACCAAGGCATGGGGCCTGCGTTGAAGGCCAACGTTTCTTCCGCCTTCCGGCCCTTCCGCCGCCAGGAGTAGACCACGAACCACTCTTCGTATGCATAAACGAAAAGAGCGCGAGGATTATCCTCGCGCTCTTTTCGTTTATTAACTACTTGATAAACTACACTATAACTTCATAACGAGCATTATTTGGTTGTAATAAGAACAGCGCCATTTTTACCTTTCTCACCATATTTGGCGGTAGCCTTTTCGGCATCAAGCACAAACACGCTTCGGACTTGGGCATCCTCTATTTTGGCAGCTTCGGGAGCTACTTCCTGGCCATCAACTATTAGCAATTTGCCTTGCAGGTTGCTGACTGACATCTTTTTACCCTTGGTTACATCGGACGCAATTTTTACCGCTTCCGGGTCAGCGGCTTTGTATACGATGTTGTATTTCGTGTTAAATGCACGCAAGGCCTCCGAATTCTGGCCGGCTTTGGTGATAATGAGCATTACCCCCTTCTCCCCTACTGCGCCAAAGTCTTGCGTGAAAGCGTCCTCGTTGAAGCCCGGCATGAATTTGCGCCCCTTAATGACGTTCACGCTTTGGATATCGCTGGGGTTCATTTGATTCATGGCCGCGTAGGTACTCGTAACCCCATCTATGAAATACAGGGCATTTTCAGCCATAGAAGCCGCCTGATTTTGGTTGGTATTGGCTGAAGCAGGCTCCGGCAGGTAGGCTTTCTCCGCGCAGCTCCAGAGCGTGAGGCCAGCGGCCAGGGGTAGCAGTAGCAGGTAACGGGCGGCTTGCACGCGGGTAGTACGGGGCTTGTTCATCATGGCGATACGGGTTTTGAGGAGGTGGAAATTGAAATGGCTGACGATAGAATTAGGCTGGGCCTGCACACTCTGGTGCAACAGGCTGTATTGATAAGACTTGTTGTCGAGCAGGCCCGATTGCAGCACACGGTAATCGGTATTGAACTCCAGGTTTTCGTGCAGCGCCTGGCGCAGGAGCCATATGCCGGGGTTGAACCAGTAGAATAGCAGGCTAACCTGGGCCAGGAGCACATCCAGCGTGTGCCACTCTCGCACGTGTACCTGCTCGTGGCACAGGATGGCAGGCAGTTCCCGGGCGGTATGTTGCGCGGGGTTCAGATACACCGTCTGCCAGAAGGCAAAGGGCGCCACGGGGCCCGGAACCGCCCGGTAGGCCACCCCCTCAAACTCGGCGGGGCGCGAGGAACGGTGCAGGCGGTAGAGGGAAAGTAGCTGCAGGCCCAGCCGCACACCCAGGGCTGCTACCCCTATCCAGTAGGCCACTAGCAACCACTGGCCCAAGGCTGGCTCCGTGGTAGTGCCGGTGGCATTCAGGGCTATCCAGTTGGGCGTGTAGGCCAGTAGCTCGGCGGGTAGCGGGGCAGCCGGCGCAAACCAGCGCGCCACATCAACCAGCGGATAAAGCGGAGCGAACAGCAATGCAGCCAGTAGCACCACCCGGTTGAGGCCGTAGAACGTGAGGCGACGCAGGGCCAGATAATAGGTGACGCAGAACAGCAGCAGGGCGCCATTTACCTTCAGCAGATAGATCAGCAGCTCCGACATGGCTATTCGGCTTTGCCTTCCTCAATCATGCGTACAATCTCCTTCAGCTCCTCAGCACTGATTTTCTGGTCTTTGGCGAAGAAGGAAACCAGCTCTTTGTAGGAGTTGCGGAAGTAGTCGCCCACGAAGGTGCTCATGAAGCGCTTCCGGTATTCCTCGGCGGCAATCAGGGGCGTGAAGCGGAAGGTATTGCCGAGCTTCTCGCCCTGCAGGTAGCCCTTGCGCTCCAGGTTCCGGACCGTAGAGGCCAAGGTGGTATACGGTGGCCTAGGCTCGGGCAGCAGTTCCAGTACATCCTTTATAAAGCCACCTTCTAGTTGCCAGAAGGCGCGCATGGCTTCTTCTTCGGGTTGAGTAAGTCGTTCCATGTCAGTAATTACGATTGTTTCGTAATACTACGAATATTTCGTAATTAAGAAACAGCTTCCCCTAATTAATTTTTTAACAGGCACAAAAAAGGTGGCCTACACCATGCGTAGGCCACCTTTTTACAAGGAGGAGAAGAACATAAAGTTAATGCAGCGTAGCTCTACACAGTTGGGTGCAGGTGCTTGGTAAGCCACTGCACCGCCTCACCCTCATCTGTAAACTGATTAATGGAGCAATAGTCGCCGTGCGTATAGGGCAGGGCGGGCAGCGTTTCGTCGTCGGTGGTGTCTTCCAGCTGGGTTGGCGAGATGAGGTAAGCCAGATACACGTGCTGGCCCAGCCGGGTCCGGAGCATAGGATAGAAGTCGCGCACTAGCCAGTGCACGTCGCTGTTGTTGAGGTGTTCCCGGCGGCGCGAGTCAATCAGCCACAGGCACGTGGTGCAGCCCGAGGCAAATTCCAGCAGGCGATGATAGCCCGTGCGCAGCTCCGGCGACGAGGTAGTCCGCAGCCACCGGGCCGTCAGGATACTCAGGTCGGGCCGGTGCATTAGGTGCAAAAAGTCATTCAACGTAGTCTCTGACATAGAACGAAGTTAAGCCAGTTTCCTCAGCAGCTCGCTCGCCCAAGAGCAAACGAAAACTAGGCCTGTTACGCCCACCAAACGGGAGCGTTACAGGCCTAGTATTTCTGGAAATAGTCTACTGATTGCTCACAATTGGTACTGTTGAGCTTACCACACGCGGGCCCGCACATTCTGGGCGCGCACCATTTTGGCATCTTCCTTACACCCAAAAGCCTCGTAGAACTCGGGCATGTTCATCAGCGGGCCATTGGTCCGGAACTGCGCCGGGGAGTGCGGATCGGTCATGACCTGCTGGCGCAAATACTCGGGGCGGGCATTGGTCCGCCAGATTTGGGCCCAGGCCAGGAAGAAGCGCTGCTCCGGCGTGTAGCCATCGTACTTGGGGCGCGGGCCGTTGCCGTATTTCTGCTGTAATTCCTTCTGCAGGGCGCTATAGGCCACACTCAGGCCACCAAAGTCGGCGAGGTTTTCGCCCATCGTCAGCTTGCCATTCACATACACCGAGTCAACGGGCGAGAAGGCTGAGTACTGATTACCCACCAGCGTAGCGCGCTGCTCAAACTTGGCGGCGTCCTCTTTCGTCCACCAGTCGCGCAGGTTGCCCTCCGCGTCCGACTGCCGGCCCTGGTCATCAAAGCCGTGCGTGATTTCGTGACCAATTACTGCCCCCATGCCGCCGTAGTTAACCGCGTCGTCGGCGTTTGGGTCGAAGAACGGCGGCTGCATGATGCCGGCCGGGAACGTGATGTCGTTCATGGAGGAGTTGTACGAGGCATTCACCGTGGGCGGGGTGAAGCGCCACTCGTTGCGGTCAATCGGCTTGCCGAACTTGCTCACGTTGTCGTTGTAGGCCCACTGGCGGGCGGCCAGCACGTTCTTCAGGTAGGAGTCGCGCGAGATGGTCAGGGCCGAATAGTCCTTCCACTTATCGGGGTAGCCGATTTTCACTTTAAAGGCTTCCAGCTTTTTCAGGGCTTCCTGCTTGGTGACGTCGCTCATCCAATCGAGCTGCTGAATGTGCTCGGCCATGCTGGCCTTGATGTTTGTGACCATCTGCATGGCCTTTTGTTTGGTTTCGGGCGTGAAGGTTTTATCCACGTAGAGTTGCCCAAAGGCCTGGCCCATGGCCGCATCGGTAGCGCCCAGCATGCGTTTCCAGCGGGGCTGCTGCTGCTTGGCGCCCGTAAGCACCTGCGTAAAGCGGAAGGCCTCGTCAGAGTACGCCTTGGGCAGGGCCGAGCTCACGGAGCTGACCAGCTGCCAGTCGAGGTAGGTCTTGATGTTAGCCAGCGGTTCCTGCTTCATCAGGGTATTTACCTCCTTGAAGAAGGCCGGCTGGCCTACAATTACTTCTTTGGCGGCGCCCAGCTTGTTTTGAGCCAGCATGGCAGGCAGGCCCAGGTTGGGGAACTGCTTGTTGGCCTCAGCTACCGTCATCTTGTTGTAGTTGGCGTAGGGGTCGCGCAGCTCCACGCGGCTCTTACTGGCCTGGGCTAGGCGCGTCTCGATGCTGAGAACCGCTGCCGCTTTCTTAGCAGCCGTCGCCTCCGCGTCGCCCATGAGCTTGAACGTGTTGGTCATGTAGGCCACATAGGCGTTGCGGATGCTCTTGGAGCGCGCATCATCCTTGAGGTAGTAGTCGCGGTCGGGCATGCCTAGGCCACCCTGGCCCAGATTCACGGCATACACAGTGCTCTGCTTGCGGTCGGGGCCCACACCGGCCCGGAAGAAGGCGCCCGTGCCCAGCGCCTGCTGGCGGGCTACCACTGCCTGCAGGCTCTTTAGGTCTTTGGCAGCCGCAATGCGCGCCAGCTCCGGCTTCAGGGGCGTAATGCCGGCCTTCTCAATGGCCACGGAGTCCATGGCCGAGCCGTAGTAGTCGCCTACCTTCTGCATGTTGCTGCCCTTGGCGGCCGAGGTATTGGCGGCAGCTTCCTCCAGAATCTGGCGGCTCACGGCGTTGTTGCGGTCGGCGAGCTGCTGGAAGCTACCCCACCGCACCTCACTGCCCGGAATAGGTGTGTTCTTCAGCCAGGTGCCGCTGGCAAAGTGGAAGAAGTCGTCGCAGGGCGCCACGGCCGGGTCGATGTTAGCCACATCCAGGCCCACACCTTTCACTACGGGTGCCTCAGCCGCCGGAGCAGCCATGGTGGTATCGGGGGCGGTAGTTGCTACGGGCTTTGAGGAGCTGCAGCTACTCAGAGACAGGCCTAGGCCGGCCATGGAAAAAGCCGCCAGCGTAAGAGTATTCCGGTTTTTCATAGTGATGGAAAGGAGTGAGAGAATGAGGTATTTACAAGGACTAGGCGGAACGTCCTTCAGAGCGCAGTCGAACCGAAGGTCGCCGTAGGCAAGCATCTCTATTGCTTCGTTGTAGAGACGCTAGGCCAGTTAGATAGCCAGCGGTAGAGATGCTTGCCTACGGCGACCTTCGGTTCGACTCCGCTCAGCATGACGAGCCGCTTTCTGATGTTCTCATTGAGCTGCGAAAACAGCTTCAACTTTAAAAGAAGAAAAGCGGGCTACCTAAGGCAACCCGCTTTTCAATCTATTACTTACTTATACTAGCTTACCAAACCCGGGCCCGCACATCCTGGGCGCGCACCATCTTGGCATCTTCCTTACAGCCAAAGGCCTCATAGAACTCGGGCATGTTCATCAGCGGGCCGTTGGTGCGGTACTGAGCTGGGGAGTGCGGGTCGGTGAGCACCTGCTGGCGCAGGGCCTCGGGGCGCATGCTGGTGCGCCACACCTGAGCCCAAGCCAGGAAGAAGCGCTGCTCAGGCGTCAGGCCGTCGTATTGCGGACGGGGGTCAGAGCCATACTGCTTCTTCAACTGCTTCTGTAGCGCGCTGTAGGCCAGTGCCGTACCACCGAAGTCGGCGAGGTTTTCGCCCATGGTCAGCTTACCATTCACGTACACCGAGTCGAGCGGCGAGAAAGCTGAATACTGCTTGCCCACTAGGTCGGTGCGCTTCGAGAATTCAGCCGCATCCTCCTTGGTCCACCAGTCGCGCAGGTTGCCCTCCGCGTCCGACTGCCGGCCTTGGTCATCAAAGCCGTGCGTGATTTCGTGGCCGATTACCGCGCCCATGCCGCCGTAGTTTACCGCGTCATCGGCTTTCGGGTCGAAGAACGGCGGCTGCATGATGCCGGCCGGGAATACAATCTCGTTCATCGACGAGTTGTAGTAGGCATTCACCGTGGGCGGCGTCATGCCCCACTCCGTGCGGTCAATCGGCTTGCCATAATGGCCTACGTTGTCTTTGAACTCCCACTGGCGGGCAGCCAGCACGTTTTTCAGGTACGACTCGCGCGAGATGGTCAGGGCAGAGTAGTCCTTCCACTTGTCTGGGTAGCCGATTTTCACGGTGAAGCCGTTGAGCTTCTTCATGGCTTCGGTTTTGGTGGCGGGGCTCATCCATTCCAGGGCCTGAATGTGTTCCCCCATGGCTTCCTTGATGTTGGCCACCATTTCCAGGGCCTTCTTCTTGGTTTCGGGGGTGAAGGCTTTTTCCACGTAGATCTGACCGAAAGCCTCGCCCAGGGTACCGTCCGTGGCGCGCAACATGCGCTTCCAACGAGGCTGCTGCTGCTTGGCACCGCTCATCACTTGGTTGAAACGGAACGACTCGTCCACGTATGCCTTTGGCAGCGCCGACGATACGGAGTTTACCAGGTGAGCACGCAGGTAGGTTTTCCAGTCGCCGACGGGCTCCTGCTTCAGGGCGGCGCTGGCTTCCTTCATGAACTCGGGCTGGCCTACAATCACCTCTTTGGCAGCGCCTAGGCCTACCTGGGGCAGCATGGCGGTCAGGCCCAGGTTCGGGAACTGGGCGTTGGCCTCAGCTACCGTCATTTTGTTGTAGTTGGCGTACCGGTCGCGCAGGGCTACACGATCTTTGCTGGCTTTGGCGAGCCTGGTTTCCAGGCGCAGCACGGTGGCGGCGTTCTTGGACGCGGTGGCCGAGTTGTCACCCAACATCTTGAACATGTTGGTGAGGTAGGTGGTGTACGCGGTCCGGATGGTTTTGGAGCGCGCATCATCCTTGAGGTAGTAGTCGCGGTCGGGCAGCGTGAGGCCGCCCTGGCCCATGTACAAGGCATACTCAGTGCTTTTCTTGGAATCCTGGCGCACACCCACGCCAAATACCGAGCGGGTCTGGAGCATCTGCTGGCGCACCAGCGCACTCTGCAGGCTCTTCAGGTCTTTGATGGCGGCAATGCGGGCCAGCTCGGGCTGCAGGTATTTCAGGCCGGCCTTCTCAATGGCCATTGTGTCCATGGCGGAGGCGTAGAAGTCGCCGACTTTCTGGGCGTTGGTGCCTTTCGTGGCGGTTTTGTTGGCAGCCGCCGTTTCCAGAATGTTGCGCAGCACCACGTTGTTCTGGTCAATCAGGGTGTTCCAGGAACCCCACGACGACTCAGCGGCCGGAATGGGCGTGTTCTTCACCCAGGTACCGCTGGCGTACTCGAAAAAGTTGTCGCAGGGCGAAACCGACAGGTCGCGGGCCGACAGGTCCAGACCGATGCCCGGCATCACGGGGCCTTTCGGCGCTGCTTCAGCCGTAGTAGCGGCAGTAGCGGTGGTGGCAGTTGTAGTGGTGGCTGTAGCGGCCGGGGTGCTGGAGGCGCAGCCCGTGAGGGCTAGGCCAGCGGCAGTACCCAGCGTCAGCAATAGGTAGCTCTTTGCGAACATGTGGAAAGTAGAGGTATGGAAAAAGTGAAGTAATATACAAGAATATCACCTCGTAATTACAAAAAGAGAGGCCTTGAGACGGATAAATTGAAAGTCTGTCAATTTATCCGTCTCATTAGGCTACCAAATAACAGCCCGCTCCGCATCGGGCCGTACCATCTTCTGGCCCTGCTGGCACCCGAAGGCCTGATAGAACTGCGGCATGTTCATGAGCGGCCCGATGGTGCGGTACTGGCCCGGCGAGTGGGGGTCGGTGAGGATCTGTTGGCGCAGGGCTTCGGGGCGGATGTTGGTGCGCCGCAGCTGGGCCCAGCTCAGAAAGAAGCGCTGCTCTGGCGTAAAGCCGTCAATGATGGGGCGCGGACCGTTGCCGTACTGCTTCTGCAGCTGCTTCTCGAGGGCCGCGTGCACAATGGTCAGACCAGCGAAATCGGCGAGGTTTTCGCCCATCGTCAGCTTGCCGTTTACGTGCACAGAGTCCAGCGGCGAGAAGGCATCATATTGGCGGCCTACTACGGCGGCGCGTTGCGTGAACTGCTCTCCGTCTTCCTTGGTCCACCAGTCGCGCAGGTTGCCTTCCGAGTCGTACTGCCGGCCCTGGTCGTCGAAGCCGTGGGTCATTTCGTGGCCCATCACGCCACCAATTGCGCCGTAGTTCACCGCATCATCGGCCTCGGGGTCGAAGAATGGGGGCTGCAGGTACCCGGCCGGAAACACGATTTCGTTCATCGGCGGGTTGTAGTAGGCGTTAATAGTAGGCGGCGTCATGCCCCACTCGTTGCGGTCAATGGGCCCACCAAACTTCTTCACGTTCTGCTGATAGTTCCACTGGCGGGCGGCCAGCACATTTTTCAGGTACGACTCGCGCGAGATATTCAGGGCCGAGTAGTCCTTCCACTTATCGGGGTAGCCGATTTTCACGCGTAGGGCATTCAGCTTTTTCAGGGCTTCCTGCTTGGTGGCGTCGCTCATCCAGGTGTTGGTCTGAATGTGGTCGGCCATGCTGGCTTTGATGTTGGCCACCATGTCCAGAGCCTTTTGCTTGGCCGCCGGCGAGAAAGCCTTATCGACATAGAGCTGGCCAAAGGCCTCGCCCAATGTGGCGTCCGTAGCCGACTGCATGCGCTTCCAGCGTACCGGCTGCTGCTTGGCGCCGCTCTGCACCTGCGCAAACCGGAAGGCCTCGTCGGAGTAGGCCTTGGGCAGGGCCGAAGGCACGGAGCTGACGAGCTGCCACGTCATGTAGGTTTTCACGTCGGCCAGGGGCTCCTGCTTGAGCATGGTGCTCACTTCCTTAAAGAAAGCGGGCTGCCCAATAATTACTTCCTTGGCAGTACCTAAGCCGTTTTGCGCCAGCATCCCCGGCAGATTGATGTTGGGGAACTGGGCATTGGCCTCGGCCACCGTCATCTTGTTGTAGCTGGCGTAGGGGTCGCGCAGTGCCACCCGGTCTTTGCTGGCCTGGGCCAGGCGGGTTTCGAGGCGCACGACGGTGGCGGCTTTCTTGCCGGCCGTCGCCTCCGCGTCACCCATGAGCTTGAACGTGTTGGTCAGGTACGTTATGTAAGCGGTGCGCACGGCCTTGGAGCGGGCGTCGTCCTTGAGGTAGTAATCCCGGTCGGGCATGCCTAAGCCACCCTGGCTGAAGTTCACGGCGTACACCGTGCTCTGCTTGCGGTCAGGACCCACGCCGGCCCGGAAAAACGCGCCGGTACCCAAGGTCTGCTGGCGGGCCAGCTCGGTTTGCAGCGTTTTGAGGTCCTTGATGGCGGCAATGCGGGCCAGCTCGGGCTGCAGATATTTCAGCCCGGCCTTTTCCAGGCCTACGGAATCCATGCCGGAAGCGTAGAAGTCGCCGACTTTCTGGGCGTTTGAGCCTTTGGCCGCCGTAGTGTTAGCCGCAGCTTCTTCCAGAATCCGTTTCAGCGTAGCCTGGGTCCGGTCGCCGAGCAGGTTGCGCGGGCCCCAGCTGGAGGCGTAGCCCGGCACTGGGTTGTTCTTCAGCCAGTTGCCACCCGAAAACTGAAAGAAATCGTCGCAGGGCGACACAGAGCGGTCGATATCGGCCAGCGCGATACTGCGACCGGGTACAGAGGCTACTGCTGTCACGGGAGCAGCCACAGTAGGAGTAGTTGTAGCCGAAGGCTGACTAGTGGCGCAACCTGCCAGTGCTAACGCAAATACGGCCGCCGTTGCCCGGCGTGGTGTAGTGGTTGGGTTCATGTAATCGGGAAGAAGCGGAAGAAGTAAAGTGAAGGTCGCGCGCGCGGGCGCAAGGGTTGCGCGAGGGCAGGCCAAGGACTGGCCTAGGCACAAAAAAAGCTGCTTCCCAAATGGAAAGCAGCTCCGAACCATAGAAAGACTACCCTAGAATAACTAAACAAATTGTCATGCTGGGCTTGTCGAAGCATCTCGCGTGCTGACGTTGAGTTACTATTCAACAGCAGCACGCGAGATGCTTCGACAAGCTCAGCATGACGACCTTCTGTACTTGCTAAGGGTCCCGCTAGGCCACTACCGGCGGCGCGGTTTGGCACGCTCGTATTGCGGCGGCCACGCTACATCAACTCCCAACTCAAAGGCGGCGTGCAACGGAAAATATGGGTCGCGGAGCGATTCGCGAGCGAGTAGCACCACATCTGCCTGGCCGGAGGCGATGATGTCTTCGGCTTGCCGGGCATCGGTGATGAGGCCTACGGCGCCGGTCGGGATGCTGGCTTCGCGCTTCACCTGCTCGGCAAACTGCACTTGGTAGCCGGGGCCGACCGGGATTTGGGCGGCGGGCACGTTACCGCCGGTAGAGCAGTCGATGAGGTCCACGCCGCGGTCTTTCAGGAGCTTCGCCAGCTGCACCGATTCTGCGGGAGTCCAGCCACCTTCAGTCCAGTCGGTGGCGGAGATGCGCACGATGAGCGGCAGCTCCGTAGGCCACTCGGCGCGGGTAACTTCGGTTACTTCCAGCAGCAGCCGCACCCGGTTCTCGAAAGAACCGCCGTACTGGTCGGTGCGTCGGTTGCTCAGGGGCGAGAAGAACTCGTGCAGCAGGTAGCCGTGGGCGCCGTGCAGCTCAATCACCTGGAAACCAGCCTCCAGAGAGAGGCGCGTGGCCACCCGAAAATCTTCGATTATCTGCTGAATCTCGGCCAGCGTCAGTTCGTGAGGGGCAGGCTCATTTTCGGTGAAGGGCACGGCACTGGGGCTTACGGTGGTCCAGCCGCCTTCTGAAGCGGGCACTACGGCGCCACCTTTCCAAGGGCTGGAGTGGCTGGCCTTGCGGCCGGCGTGGGCCAGCTGAATGCCAGCTACGGCGCCGTGGGCTTTCAGGAAATCAGTAATGCGACGTAGGCCAGGTACGTGCTCGTCTTTCCAGATGCCCAGGTCGTCGGGGGTGATGCGGCCCTCCGCCGATACGGCCGTGGCTTCCAGGAGGATAAGCGCCGCGCCGCCCACGGCCCGGGAGCCCAGGTGCACCAGGTGCCAGTCGTTGGTAAACCCGTCCTCGGCGCTGTACTGGCACATGGGCGAAATGACGATGCGGTTCTTAAGCGTGATGCCGCGCAAGGTGAGCGGCGTGAAAAGCTGAGCCATGTATAAAAGAGGCAAAAGTGAATCAGAAGCAAAGACCTCTAAACTGCCGGGCAGTGAACAGGGTTTTAGCCGAGCCCCTGAAAAACCATTCCGGGGTACTGGTGGTATGCTAATGCTAGTTTCAGAATAGCTACTAGCTCCCCTCCTCAGATGATGTTGCGCATCAAGCAAGGAGGGGTACTAACTTTCTAATCCCCCTCCCTCATAGCCTCATTCATGCGCACCATCAAACACCTGCACCGCGCCGTCAGTGCTCCTATTGCTGACCTCGTTACATACCGAGCCTTGCCCACGCAATCGGTGGAGCACCTCGATCCGTTTCTGTTCCTGAACCACCACGGCCCGCAGGTGTACCCGGCCAACAACCGCGGCTTGCCGTTCGGCCCCCACCCCCACCGCGGCTTTGAGACGGTGACGTTTATCCTGGAGGGCGACATCATGCACCAGGATACCGGCGGCCACCAGAGCATTATCGGGCCGGGCGGTATTCAGTGGATGACGGCGGGCCGCGGCCTGATTCATGCCGAAATATCCTCTCCGGAATTTAAAAAGACAGGTGGCCCCCTGGAGATTCTGCAGCTCTGGGTAAACCTGCCCGCCAAAGATAAAATGGTGGAACCGCGCTACATAGGCCTACAGGAGCCCGAAATTCCGAGCGTGGTGCTGCAGGAAGGCCGGGTAGCCATCAAAGCCATATCCGGCAACTGGGCTGGGGCGGCCGGGGCCGTGCAGCCCCTGGCCGATATCCAGCTGGCCACCATCAACTTCCTGGAAGGCGGCACGCTGGAGCTCAACATCACGGCGGAGCGAACCATCTTTTTTTACGTGGTGCGGGGCCGCCTGCGCGTGAATGGCCAGGAGGTAGAAGCCCGCCAGCTCGTAGAGTTTAACTACGATGGCGACTATCTGCACGTGGAAGGGCTCAGCGACGCGGTGCTGCTACTAGGCCACGCCAAGCCTTTCCAAGAGCCCATAGTGGCCTACGGCCCCTTCGTGATGAACACGGAAAAGGAAATTCAGGAGGCCTACCAGGATTATCAGGCCGGCAAGTTTGGCCGCTGGGAAGAATAATTTAGGCACCAGGTAAAGTAATTGCTGCGGTAAACCGTCTGTTGTTGTGTGCTTTCAAGGGGCACAAACCTTCCCAATGACAGACGGTTCTACTTCTTCAGTAGCTTATTACGAGAAAAGATTGTGCGCAATCTTTTCTTCTCGTACATTTGTAACCGATTCTGTTACGTATCCTTTCATGAATACTCGCTTCGCAGTTGCTACGCACATTCTGGCTTACCTGGCGCATTCGCCGGGGCAGCCGGTGTCGTCGGATGTGCTGGCGAGCAGCGCGGGAACGCACCCCGTGGTGGTGCGTCGCCTGATGGGCAACCTGCGCGAGGCAGGCCTGGTGCAAAGCCAGCGCGGGGCCGGAGGCGGAACCCTACTCGCACGCCCCGCCTCCGAGATTACGCTGCTTGATGTGTTTCGGGCAGCGCAGGAAAAGGAAACCGACTTATTCTCGGTGGGCAGCACCAACCCCAACGAGAACTGCGACCTGGGCCGCGTGATGCAGCAAACCTTGGAGGGTGTGCTGGGCAATGCTATTGATGCCATGCGCACGGCCCTGGCGGCTGTCACGCTGGATCAGGTGATGCAGGAGCTAGCCACCCGCTTGCCAGAACACTGTCCCAAAGCCACGGGTTAGGCTTTTTTATTTGCCCCAAAATGTAACCAGAATGGTTACTAACTGATTTTCTGCTATTTCCCTTCTTTACCCCTCCGCCCGGACAGGGCGCCCGCCAGGCCAGTGCTGACCGACGAGCCACTTTCGGTGAGGCTATTTCCTTTTGTGTCATGAAAAAATTACTTGGCGTGCTGCTCGTTGTGCTGGTAGCGTTGAGTAGCTGGGGGCTGCCGCTGTTGCTTGCTCCCGCCACCACCCCGGCCACCGCGTCGGAACAAACCCTAACCACCTATTTTGTAGCTGAAGGCAGCGTTATTGCACCTGCTGAGGAGACTCCTGCCGGCCAGGATATTCGCACGGCGCGGGCAGGCCGCGTGTGGGAAGTGTACTTCAGTGTAGGCCAGCGCGTGCGCAAAGGCCAAGTGCTACTGAAGCTGGCTCACTCTATTAAAACGGTGGAGCAGCAACATCTGCAAACCCAGATTGCCCAGGAGCAGGCGCGCTATGCCGCTCTTGCCCAGCAGCCTGCCACGGCTCCCGCCGCCCTAACGGCGGCTCGTGCCCAGCTGGTTACCCTGCAGGAAAAGCTGGCCCGCACCTCTCCTGCTTTGGCATTTGAATTCGTGACGGCGCCCGAAGACGGCCTCGTGACGGCCCGCAGCGTAGCGCCCGGCGACTACCTCACGCCTGCTCAGGCGGTAGCGGCTTTCGTGCCAGGCATGCCCGCCGATACCACTTTGCTTCTTTCTAGCGTTGAGTAATCCTCACGCGTTTATTTCCCTTTTTCTCTGCTTTCCTACCCGATATGGAACAGCTTGTTCGCCTGCAGGTGGAGCGCATGCTCCGCAAAAAGCGCCACATCCCGACGCTCATTTTTACTCCTCGCACCCGTTTGCAGGAAGATATAGGCCTAGACTCCATCGATCTGGTGGAACTGGTCATCAACCTGGAGCACCGCTTTCACATTGAGATACCCGACCCCGAGATGGAGACCCTGCGCACCGTGCAGGATGTCCTGGACTGCGTCGATGCCCATCTCAGCGTCAGCGCCGCTTAGTTAAACAAGAACGCCACCGGCCCCGATTTCAGCAGTGAAGTCGGGGCCGGTGGCGTTTGTTGGAGTATGCGGGGGTGGCCTAGCGGCTCCGGAACTTCTGGACCTGCAGCAGCTTCTGGCCACGCAGCAGAATCCGGACGCCCTGGTTTTTCAGGGAGATGCTGGCTACGCGGGTTTCTTCCTCGCGCAAGCGGGAGCGGTACGCCGCCAGCACCTCCTGGTAGGAAAGTACGCCCGTTACCAGCAGGCGGTTGCGGGCATCTACCACGGGCAGCACATCCACGTTGGCGCGGGCCATCAGGGTAACGGCGGTTCGCAGCGAGTCGGAAACCAGCACGGGCGTGGGGTGCTGCCGGATGATGGTATGCAGCGGCACCAATAGGTCGGGGTGGTAGGCATAGATTTCCACGAAGCTCACCAGCCCCTGAAAGCGCCCATCGGCATCTACTACAATAAAGTGAGTGGGAATTTTGCGGGCTTTCTGCTGAGCCAGCCACTCACGTACTTCGGCCAGCGTATTATCGGCGCTGAGGGTAAGGCCACCGGGCAGCAGCACCTGGCCTACAGAAAGCTTTTCCAGCGCATCGGGCTCGTAGGAATACGGCGTGTGCACGCCCCGGCGGGCCATATTTTCGGTCATGATGGTATGGTCCATCAGGAAGTACGATACCACATAGGCTGCCGTGCAGGCACCCAGCAGGGCCACCAGCGCAAACGGCTGGCCGGTCAGCTCAATCCCGAAAATAACCGAGGTCAGCAGCGCTCTGGAAGCTCCCGCAAACAGCGCCGACATGCCCACCAGCGCCGCCAGGGGCAGTACTACACCTGCCTCCGGCCAAACCTGCATCAGAAGGGCACCCAGCAGCGCGCCGGCCGCCGCACCCACCGTAAGCAGCGGAGCCAAGGTGCCGCCCGAAGTGCCACTGCCCAAGGACAGTGACCACGCCACCAGCTTCAGTACGCCCAACAGCAGTACTGCCTGCAGCGGCCAGGAGCCCGATAATAGCCCCGTGATGTTGCTATAGCCCACTCCCAACACGCGCGGCGCAAAGTAAGCGGCCACGCCCACGGCTAGGCCACCCAGCGCCGGGTGCAGCACCCACGGCAGCGGCAGGCGCGCAAAGGCCGCCTCCAGCCAGTGCAGTCCCTTTGTGATGCCCACAGCCAACAGGCCTACCACCAACCCGATAGCGCTATACCCCGCCAGCGCCATATTACTGGGCATGGCTACGACAGGCATGGCAAACTCGGGGCCGGCCTCGAACAATACGTGGTGCCCGGCCGCGCCCGTCAGGCAGGCCAGGGCCACCGGAATAATGGAGCGCGGTGAAAACTCGAACAGCAATAGCTCAATAGCCAGGAATATCCCCGCCAGCGGGGTTCCGAACACAGCCGTCATGCCAGCGGTGGCGCCGGCAGCCAGCAGAATTTTGCGCTCGGTGTGCGTGATGCGCAGCAGCTGGCCTACGTTGGAGGCAAAGGCGCCGCCAGTGGCAATAACCGGCCCTTCCGCCCCGAATGGCCCGCCCGTCCCGATGGAAATGGCGGCTGACAGGGGCTTCAGAATGGTAATGATGGGCCGGATGCGGCTCTGGTTGGTGAGCACCTGCTCCATGGCCTCCGGAATGCCGTGCCCTTGTATGCCGCGCACCCCGTAGCGGGCCATCAGGCCCACCAGCAGGCCACCGATGGCCGGCACCACTATTACCCAAAGACCCAGGTGGTTATCGGCGGGGTTGAGGTTGGCCACCGACAGCTCCCCGAAAAACGAGAGATTGGTGACCAGATGAATCAGGAGCACGAGCACCTTACCTACGCCACTGATAATGGCGCCCACCAGCACGGCCAGCAGGCTCAGCAGAAACAAGCGTTTTCTATCGGGGCCGGATTGGGGCCGCATGTGGGCAGCTTCCAGTGTAGGAGTAAGCGAAGGGGAAACCGGGATTCCGGCGTCGGAGGGGGTGGCTATCATGGGCGACGACAAAGCCCCAGGGGCCCGCTCACCGGCACAGCGTCGGAAGAATCATCGGACCGCAAACGGAGCCATTGGGGTCCGTTGGGGGTAAGTATAACGAACTACTCGCCGCAAAGGTCCGGCCAGGTTCTGAGTTTTTCGTGAAGTACTGGCCTAGGCCACCCCGGCCAGCCTATTCCGGCGCCCCTCCAAAAGCCACTCAATGGCTTCCCGCTCATCCGTGAACCGCAGGCCCATGAAAGGCTTATCCGCCATAGATTCAGGAGTAGGAAAGGCAGCATCGGCGCTTTGGTCGCGCAGGAGCAGCGGAGCCAGCAGGTAGGCCAGGTAGGTACGCCCCCCCAGGCGCACGCCCACCGCTGGTAGAAACTCGGTCATCATCCAGTGGGCCCCTTGGCCGTCGGTGTTGATGCGCCGACGCACATCCAGCAGCCAGTATTGGCACTTATGCTCTACAGCAGCTTCCAGCATCAGGTCGTAACCCGCCTGCATTTCGGGCAGGGTTACCGGGCGCATCCAGCGGCCTACCAGCACATCCAAATCGGGGCGATACGTGATGGTCAGGTAATCGGGGGCGGGGTCAGGCATGAGGTAAGGCAGAGGGATTCGCCCTAAAGGTAGAGATTCGTACACCGGAACAGGGCCGTAGGGGCCGTTGTTTACCACTTTCGGGGCCAACTCCCGTATATTCCTGCCGTATGATTCCGCTGATTGCCTTTACCCCCCGCCTCACGCTGCTGGCCGCCAGCCGCGCCCTACTTATTGCCGAGCTAGACAAGCCGCACTACTTCCCGATGCTGCTAGGTGCAGCCATGCCCCTCCACTGGCCCCCCGGTGAGTATGATGAAGAGGCAATGCGCTACTTCCTGGAAAAGCTTACGGCCGGTGGCCGCGATGCCGCCGGCTGGTACGCCTGGTATGCTATTTTGCGCGCCGGCGCCGAGGTAGAGACCAATACGCTCATTGGCACGGGCGGCTTCCATGGCCCACCCAGCCCCGATGGCACCGCCGAAATTGGCTTTTCCATTGCCGAAGACTGGCAGGGCCGGGGCCTGGGCAGCGAGCTGGCAGCCGGCCTGGTGGCGCACGCGGCCCAAACCGGTATGGTGCACCAGCTGGTGGCCCGCACTACTCCCGAAAACGTAGCCTCTCAGAAAATCTTGGTACAGAATGGCTTCGAAGCCAACGACCTGGATATTGAAGGGTATCTGCACTTTGGGCGCCCCGTAGAACCGGCTGCGCCCGCTCAGTAGGCGGCTCTATTTGGGGCGGTCGGCTTTGTGCTCCGGGTATTTGGAGTCGAGTTTCAGGAGTGCATCGCGCAGGGCTAGCGCTACTACGTAGGCCTTGTACCAGTTCTGGTCGGCCGGCACAATGTGCCACGGGCAGCTGGCAGGGTTGCAGTGCTCAAATACGTCTTCATACACGGCCTGATATTGCGGCCACTGCTTGGCCTTTTGCTCGTCGCCGGCCTCGTATTTCCAGTGCTTGCTGGGGTCCGTCACGCGCTCCGTGAGGCGCTCCAGCTGCTCTTCCTGCGAGACGTGAAGGTAGAACTTCAGCACCGTAGTTCCCGACTGCTGCAGCAGCTTCTCGAAGGCATTGATGGCCGAAAAGCGACGACGGGCTTCCTCAGCATTTACCAGGCCTAGTACCCGCGTAATCAGCACATCCTCGTAGTGAGAGCGGTTAAAAATCTGGATCATGCCACGGCGGGGCGTGTGCTGATGAATGCGCCACAGAAAATCGTGGGCCAGTTCCTCATCGGTAGGCTCCTTGAAGGCATGCACCTGTACACCCTGCGGATTGATACCACTGAACACCCGCCGAATGAGGCCGTCTTTCCCGCTGGCATCCATGCCTTGCAGAATGATGAGCAGGCTGTGGCGGTTTTCGGCGTAGAAACAGTTCTGTAGTTCCGCCAGCTCCTGACGCAGGCGTTTCAGCTCCGCTGCAATGTGCTCTTTCTGCATACCACGTGGAGCCCGCGTAGGAAGCTTGGTCAGGTTGAGGGAGGAAGACGTGGCAGAAGACATAGGTGAAAGATAAAAGGGAACAAACCAGAGCCCACAGCCTTTGCGGGCATATTGTATGTGGCTTAGCTGGTAGCAGGCCGGGCAGCCGATGGCTCGGCCGGTGCTTCCGAGGCAGCCCCTAATGCCGCGAGCGTAAGCCCTCCTTCCGATACGTAGCGCAACTGCGCTGGCAGACCGGCCGCCTGCAAGTCCTGCACCAGGCCCTCGCCGGCTACTTCCGGCGTGAAGCTGTCAATAGTTGTGGTCACGACCGTGACGGGCTGTTTGGGCAAGGAGGCCAGCACAGCCTGGCGGTCTATTTCGGCCGGGAAGATGGAGGCGTAGAGAATCAGCCGTTCGTAAGGCGTGCGGCCGTGCGCCAGCCAGCGGCACGCCGCGGCCGCACCGTGCCCGTAGCCCAGCACCGTAACGGGTGTGTGTGGCGGGCAAGCCGCTAATACCTGGGCCGAGAGGCCATCGAGATACGTGGTCAGATCGGCCAGATCAACCTGCACCGATTCGGGGGCAAACCAGCTGGCTACGGTGGCAGCGGCTTCCGGCGTGGTTTCGAGGGCCGGCAGGGCGTAGCGCGAAAGGCCTTCGGGCAGAATAAGCAGGCGTTCGGGCGTGTCGAGGTTAACGAGCTGACTGGCAAAGTCCAGCAGGTTTTGCTCGCGGCCATGCAGGCAAATCCAGATGTGCTGAATTCCAGGTCCCGGCTCGCCCAGGCTGATGTAGCGGGCGGTGCGGGTAGTAGTAAAGTGCTGCAGTTGCATAGGCAGAAAGGATGGTACCCTTTCCCTATACGCAACCTCCCAAAAAGCGGCGCAGCCAGCCAAAGATGGCCCGAAGAGTGGCCTATACGCCCCTTATTTCAGACACAATGTCCTGAAAACAACCGGAATGGCTATAATAACGGCCATTGTGTCTGCAACTCCCCGCATAGTGGCCTAGAACCAGGTTGGTACAGGGTTTGCATTTAGTCCGGCATAACCTTAGAAAGGAACCCAACCATGAATCTTATCAGCAAGGACTTCATTCACAACATTGCTCCGCAGTTAGACTTGCTCAACACGTTGGGCGGCGGTATTGCGCAGGCAGTGATGCGCGTGGACCAGCAGGAGAAAGGAATCGTGGTACGTGTGGCGCTGCCTTCGGTCAGCCCCGATAACTTCCACGTGCTTCTCAACAACAACCGCCTGACGGTGTACGCCGACTTCCGCCACACGCCCGAAGACGAGTTGTCGGCACCGCTGTTCAGCCACCAGCTGAAGCTCACGGCCAACCTCGACGCGAGCCGGGTAGATGCGGTGTTTGAAGGCCAGGAGCTGCAGGTGCGCATTCCGTTCCGTGACCCTGCTCAGCAACGCGAAATCACTATTAAGCAGCGCTAGGCCACTCAGCCGCTGCTCTATAACGTCGGGACCGACCGACCTCATGGTTTCACCAGCCACTGCTAGCCGCAGTGGCTTTTTCATGCGCGGTGGTTACTGGTTGAACAGCGGCCACAGTAACAGAAACCCCGTTAGCAGGGACAGATAAAACCAGCCCATGAGCTGCCCGCGGTGGCGGCGGGGCATCCGGTTGCTGAGTACCAGCACGGCCACCACATCCAGGGCCAGGTGCAGCAGCAGAAATACCACCGTTTTCACCCAGTTGCTCACAATCGTATTCTCGGGCTGCATTTGATCCTGGATGCCCAGCCCCGAGGTAGCCAGCTTCAGTACCTGGTAGGCCACTATCTCAAACAGCAGAAACAAGCCAAACCCCACCAGCAATGCCAAAGGACCCGTTTTCTTGGTGATTTCAGCCATGGAAAGTGAAGTTGTGAAAGGTAAAATGTAAGTGGTGAGTTGGCCATTGGGGAGGCGCGCGTGGCCAACTGATAAGCCGCCCATATCCATTACAGGAGTAAAGGCTGTTCAGTGAACCACAATTCCGTGCAACGATAAGGAAAGATTGGCTGCGCTATCCTTAGGGTGCTTCGTTGTTCTTCCTCGCAATGACAAACGGGTGGTCTAGGCCAGTAGAATGGTCAACTCACCATTTCACCACCTCACAAATTCACCTTTTCCCAAGCACCTCGGCCGTGCGGGTCTGGATGTAGAGCTCCTCCACTTTGGCGCGGGCCCAGGGCGTACGGCGCAGGAAAGTAAGGCTGGATTTGATGCTGGGGTCCACGGCGAAGCAGTTGATGCGGATGCGGCGGTCCAGTTCCGGCCAGCCGTAGTGGCCTACCAGATACTCCAGAATCTGGGCCAGCTTGATGCCGTGCAGCTCCCGGATCAGGTGACCAGATTCGTCGCGGGCATCGGCAGAGTTTTGGGCTTCGGGCATGGCGGCAAGAGAGTGAGTGGCCTACGAAGGTCGGGAAAAGACCGATTCCATCCGCTTCTTTGGCGGCAGAGGACACGAGAAGAGTGAGCGGGCACGTTACCTTTGGGATGCCGATGCCCACGAAAGTCTCTCGTCCACCTACCCCACGTCGCCGCGCAACTGCCTGGCGCCGGCCGCTTCTGCTGGCTTTGCTGGCCTTGGTGGTAGGCAGTGCTGTGTTTTATGGGCGCTACTCCCGGCAAGTGAACCGCTATGCTCGGCGCGCGTACGCCACTTGGCGCAGCCAACACCTGACTGGCCTGGAGAAGACGCCGCTGCTGGCCGGCTACTCGGTGCACGGCATTGATGTATCGGCGTATCAGGGCCAAATCAACTGGCCTAGAGTAGCTGAGCATCAGGTGCGGTTTGCGTTCATTAAGGCTTGCGAAGGCGTTACGCTACGCGACCCGCGCTTCCGCCGCAACTGGGAGCAGGCCCGGGCCGCCGGCGTGTACCGCGGGGCTTATCATTACTTCCAGCCCAACTACGATGGCGCCCAACAGGCCAACCTGTTTACGCGCACCGTACCGCTGCAGCCCGGCGACCTGCCCCCCGTGCTGGATGTAGAGCACCCCGAGTTTCATGATGTGCTGCAGATGCGCCGCGGCATTGCTACCTGGCTGCGGCTAGTGGAGCGCCACTATGGCGTGCGGCCCATTTTGTATTCTAACTACAGCTTCTACCGCCGCTATCTGGCCGGCCACTTTGATAAGTACCCGCTGTGGCTGGCGCACTACGAGGTAGACCAGCCCAAACTGCCCCGCGAAAAATGGATTATCTGGCAACACTCCGATGAGGCCTACATCCCCGGCATTCGCGGCACCGTCGATTTCAACGTGTTTCAGGGCAATTTTCAACGACTTTTGGCGCTGCGCATTCCGGAAAAAAGCGCGGTGCCCACTCCTAAATAACCTCTAGGCCTATGCGCGTTTCATTCTGGCTTCGGCTTTCTCACTCGTTTGTGCTGGCAACAGGCCTAGGCCTGTTGGCGGGCTGCGCGAGTAGCTCGGGTACCTTCACACAGTCAGGCAAAGCTTCTTTTTACGCCGATAAATTTAACGGCCGCGAAACAGCCAGCGGCACCACCTACCGCCCCAATAAGCTCACCGCAGCCCACAACACGCTGCCGTTTGGCACGGTAGTACGCGTCACGAATCCGCGCAACAACCGCTCCGTGAAGGTCACCGTTACGGACCGGGGCCCGCACGCCAAAGGCCGCGTCATTGACCTTTCCAAGAAAGCGGCGCGCAAGATTGGAATTGTAGATGCCGGCGTAGCTCCGGTGGAGCTGAAAGTGGTGGGCCACAAGTAAGGCTAGGCCACTCTTACTTCGTTTAATTTCCTCATTCTTAGCTATATGCGCATCCGCAAAAAAATCCAGTGGACCATCCCCGCCAGCTCCGACCGTTTTGTGCGTCTGGGCGCCTTCGTGAAAGCCGCCGAGGAGCAAGGCTGGTCTGAGGCCGAAGTGCAGTTTGTAATTGATGAGCTGGTAGAGGCCCGCGACGAAGCCGAGGTGCAGCTTATTCTGGAAGACTACACCCAGCGCCGCTAACGCCTAGCAGTGGCCTAGCGGCAGAGTACACAACAAGTCAGCTACCAGTTGCGGGAGTATGCCCGCGCTTCTGGCGGTTTGCGTGTAGTATGCTTATCTTGACATACTACTAATCGGCCGGTTATCATGAAAAAGCATCTTTTGTGCCTTATAGCCGCCGGAGCGCTGGGCGGCCTTTCCCTGGCGGCTCAGGCCCAAACCACTCCTGGTTCTAAGCCGAAAACGCCGCCCACCAAACAAGCCAGCACATCAGCCGGGAAAGGCACTGTCAGTAAAGCGCCAGCCGCGAAAGGCACCTACGCTATCAAAGACACCACTGCGTTCAACCGGAAATTCCGCCGTTCCAGTCGTCCTTCGTCGCTTCCGGTTCCGATTCCTGCCAGGCCGGTGCAGTAGCAGCGGAGTACCCAGCATGGTATAGCTTGGTTGCTGGTTTACTTAGAAAGTAAAAACCCGTTTTGGTGAGCACCAAAACGGGTTTCCTGTTACTGCTACAAGGGAGCACCTTGAGCCTTAAGCAGCTAGGCCTACTTCCCTTTTTTCTTCATTTTCATTTTGCCTTTGCCACCTTCTTTGGCGACCTGCAAGAGACTGTCTTGCTGCGCTTTGTAGGCGGCCGTGGTCATGCGCCCGGTCAGGGACATGTAGTCGCCTTCTTTCAGCATGGCGGTTGTGCCGTCGGCCATGGTCACGGTGCCATCAGCTTTTACTTTGGTGCCGTTCACGAGAGTGGTTTCCGAAGTCAGGGCATCGGTGTGCGCATCGCGCGTCATCATTACTTTGCCTTCCTTCATCATGAAACCGTCTTTCATGGTTTCACCTTTGATAACCACTTTTCCGCGGGGCTGCACGGGTTTGCGCGGTGGTAATTTCGTCTGGGCCTGGGCGCTCAACGCGCTGGCTCCTACTAGCCCGGCCATGGCCAAAATAGCGTACAACTTCATAATCTGGGGGAATTGGGGGAATGGGTGAGGGAAAACGAGGGGAGCGAAGAGTTCAAGGCACCTAAAGTACAAACCACGGACCAAAATTCCGCCGTCATTTCGGCAAGCAACCCTAAGTGGCCCGAGTTCGTTTCAAAATGTTGTAGTTGCCCTTTCCTTACCCTGAGTACAGTTTTGGCCAATAGGCTCGCCCAACACGAATTAGGGAGCCAGTAGGCAGGCCACCGCGGAGGTAACGCCCGTTCATTCTACTTTTTGTTCAACAACGTGGAATACAAAGACTACTATAAGATTCTCGAGCTCGATAAGAACGCCACGAAGGAGCAAATCCGGAAGCAATACCGAAAGTTGGCTCGCAAATACCACCCCGATGTAAACCCCAACGATGCCGAGTCGGAGCGGAAATTTAAGGAGGTGAACGAGGCCAATGAGGTACTCAGCGACGAAGAGAAGCGCAAGAAATACGACCAGCTAGGGGCCGATTGGAAGCGCTATGAGCAGGCCGGTGCCGGCCGCGGTGCCGGAGGCGGCGGTTTCGATTGGTCGCAGTATGCCCAAGGTGGCGGAGCCGGCTTCGGAGGCCAGGGCGGCGACCCATTCGGCGGGGCTGATTTCTCTGATTTCTTCAGCTCCATGTTTGGCGGCGGTGGTGGGCAGGGTGGCAGCGCCCGGGCCCGCGCCGGCCAGGACTACCAGGCCGAGCTGGAATTGACGCTGGAAGATGCCTATGAGGGCGGCCCGCGCACCCTCACCGTCAACGACAAAAAGCTGCGCATCAACATTCATCCGGGGGTGGAAGACGGGCAGACCATCCGGCTCCGCGACCAAGGAGCGCCGGGCCGCAACGGCGGGCCCAGCGGCTCGCTCTACATCACTATCCGCATCCGGCCCGATGCGCGCTACACCCTCAGTGGCCACGACCTGACGATGGATGTGCCCGTGAGCATTTATAAAGCCTTGCTGGGTGGCGAGCAGATTGTGGAAACACTCTCGGGCCCCGTGAAAATCAACATCAAGCCCGAAACCCAGAACGGCACCCGTCTGCGCCTGCGGGGTAAGGGCTTCCCGGTGTACCGCCACGCCGGCCAGTTCGGCGACCTGTACCTGCGCCTGACCCTGACGCTGCCCCAGCACCTGACAGATCCCGAAAAGGAGCTGTTTCGCCAGCTCGCCGCTCTGCGGCCGGAGTTGTAGCCCCGTAGGCCAGTCGTTCACTAGCCCAGGGTTTAAACTGGGCTACGGAGCCGCTATAGGCCAGTTAGGCAGCTCCCAGAATGGCCATGTGCTCAGAATGACAAGCGCCGCTAGGCCACCTGCAAACCACTCTCCTGCCCTTCCTTATTCTTGAAAACAGCTTATGGAAACGCATATCATCACCATCACCTTCCACGATTGCGCTACCCGCTATGGCCTGAGTGAGGCCGATGTGCGGGAGTTTGTGGAGCTAGGCCTGTTGCAGCCCGCCGCCGATACGCCTGATGCCCTGCTGGAAGAGCCCGACCACGTGGCCCGCCTGGCTCGCCTGCACCACGAGCTGGGCCTGAGCAAAGACAGCCTGGAAGTGGTGCTGGATATGCGCCAGCGCCTCGTGCTGCTCCAGCAGGAACTGCAGCTGCAACGAGCCCGTGTGCGGCAGCTGGAACTGTTTCTACGCGGCAGCTCGCCCCTGCAGGATATTGACTTGCGCTAGGCCTCTTTTGCTTCAGCCTACGGTTGAGCTTACAGGAATGAGCCTGATTTTGTAGGGTATAGCAGTATCCGGAGACGGGGTTGGATATGAGAAGTACAACTTTTCTAGACAACGAGGGTATAAAGGGCCTGTCTGCCTTGCAGACTTTTTTCTGCCACCTTTTTCCTCATCATATGCTTCCACGCATTCCCCTCTCCAAAGCGCTAGCGCTGGGGCTAACAGCTTGGGCTTTGGCTCCGCAGGCTTCTCACGCACAGACCTCGGACCGCAAAACCGCCATTGGCCTGAACGTTAGCGCCATGCAGTACAAAGGCAGTTTCGGTTCCGACTACTGGGACTGGAGCGAAAACAAGTACGCGCCCGGTATCACCTTCAGCCGCTACCTGACCGATGGTCTGGATCTGCAGCTGAGCGGTAACTACGTAGAGTTCAAGAAGAACACCCCGAATAGCGCGCCTTATTTCGGCAGCAATTTCGCTACCAACGTGGTGAACGTAAACCTGGGCCTGAAATTCAAGCTGTTTAAGGAAGAGTCGTTCATTCGGCCATACCTGCTGGCGGCTCCCGGCCTGACCTACATCAGCCGTGAAGGCACCCTGAACCGCAACAACCAGGTTCGCTCTACTGACGAAGACAAGAACTACTTCGATCTGTTCGGGGCCGCGGGTCTGAGCTTCCGCCTAGGCGATGCCGCCAGCCTGTTCGTGCAGACTGGCCAGCACTTCCCGCTGGGCGCCAACATCGACGGCGAGACTAACCGCGACGATAACAAAATCGACGACCGGTTCCTGCAGCACACCGTAGGCTTGAACGTAAACCTGGGTAAAGCCAAGGACGAAGACAACGACGGCGTTTCGGACCGTAAAGACAAGTGCCCCGGCACGCCTGCTGGCGTAGCTGTTGACATGAACGGTTGCCCACTTGACGGCGACAAGGACGGTGTTCCGGATTACCAGGATAAGTGCCCCACCGAGGCTGGCTTGGCTACCCTCGAAGGCTGCCCCGACCGCGACGGTGATGGTGTGCGCGATGGCGACGACAAGTGCCCCGACACCCCCGGCAAAGCCGAACTCCAAGGCTGCCCCGACGCGGATAATGACGGTGTAATCGACCAGAACGACAAGTGCCCCGACACCCCCGGCGGAACCAAAGTAGACGCCAACGGCTGCCCCATTGACACCGACGGCGACGGCGTTCCGGATTACCAGGACCGCTGCCCCAACCGCCCAGGCCCCGCCTCGAACAAAGGCTGCCCAGAAATGAAGGTGGAAGAGAAGAAGCGTCTGCAGGAAGCTACCAAGTACATCCAGTTCGAGTTCAACAAGGCTACCCTGAAGCCGATTTCGTTCCCGACCCTCGATGCGCTGGTGCAGATCCTGAACGACTACCCAGACTACTTCCTCGGCATCTCGGCCCACGCCGACAGCAAGGGTGATGACGCCTACAACCTGCGTCTCTCGGATGAGCGTGCTGCTTCGGCCCGCGCTTACATGCTCCGCAAGGGTATCCCTGAGAACCGCATCGTGTCACACGGCTACGGCGAGAGCAAGCCCATTGCTACCAACGACACCGATGCTGGCCGCGCCCTCAACCGCCGCGTAGAGTTCGATGTGTACCTGCCCGGCGACCCGAACCCCGCTGAAACCAAGTACGGTCCCGCTCCGGAAATTCCAGCTGCTCCGGTGAAAGCCGCTCCAGCTCCCGCCAAAAAGGCACCCGTGAAAAAGGCTGCCCCGCGCCGGAAGTAATTCCTGCGACAGGCCTAGGCCACTCCTAAAAGCGGCCCGCTCACTTGAGCGGGCCGCTTTTTTTGTTTGTGGGTTTCCGAATAACAAAGAATCAGCCAGCAAAAAGACCGTCATGCTGAGCGGAGCCGAAGCATCTCTCCCTCTGGCTAATTATACTGGCCTAGCGGGAATCAACGAAGCGGTAGAGATGCTTCGGCAAGCTCAGCATGACGGTCTTAAGTGTGCTCTAGGCCACTCTAGACTCTGCATTACCTTGCCGACCCCACCCAAACTGGCCTAGCTGGTCAATAGCGCACAGGAACCCGGCAACGGCGCGGTAGCAGGTTCCCGGCAAAGAAGTGAACTTGCCTTCGCTTTCTTTCGCTGACTTGCCGGAAGAAGCCTTACTTTGTTTCAACGCGCCACCTTCTTTTCCCACCCATGAATATTCTATCCGCTTCTAGGCCACTCTCCTTCCGGAGCCTGGGCCAATATGCGCTTCTGCTGGGCGCCTGCCTCATCAGTGGCCTAGCCAACGCTGAGGAAATTAAGTCGCCGAACAAGCAACTGACGCTGGACTTCACCTTGCAGGCCAATGGTGTGCCGACCTACAGCCTGACGTACAAAGGGCGGCCCGTCATCAAAACCAGCAAGCTAGGCCTGGAGCTGAAAAAGGTCGAGGCTCTGACCAGCGGCTTCACCGTGGCGGGCTCCAAGCAGAGCACCTTCGATGAAACCTGGCAGCCGGTGTGGGGCGAAACCAAGAACATCCGCAACAACTACAACGAGCTGGCCGTGACGCTCACGCAGGCCGCCACCAGCCGCACCATGATTGTGCACTTCCGGGTGTTCAACGATGGCCTGGGCTTCCGCTACGAGTTCCCGCGCCAGGCCAAGCTCGACTATTTCACCATTCAGGAAGAGAAGTCGGAGTTTGCGCTGGCCGGCGACCATAAAGCGTTCTGGCTGCCCGGCGACTACGATACTCAGGAGTACAGCACCGTGACGAGCAACCTCTCGCAGGTGCGTGGGCTGATGAAGGAAGCTACTACGCCGAACGCTTCGCAAACGCCCTTCTCCGCTACGGGTGTGCAAACGCCGCTCATGCTCAAGAGCAAGGACGGCCTCTACATCAACATCCATGAGGCCGCTCTCATCGACTACTCCGCTATGCACCTGGAGCTCGACGACAAAAACTTCGTGCTGACCTCGCACCTCACCCCCGATGCCGTAGGTGACAAAGGCCTGATTCAGACGCCTGCCGTATCGCCCTGGCGCACCGTGATTGTGAGCGATAAAGCCGGTGATATTCTGGAATCGAAGCTGGTGCTGAACCTGAATGAGCCCACCAAGTTCAAAGACGTATCCTGGATTAAGCCCGTGAAGTATGTGGGCGTGTGGTGGGAGATGATTACGGGCAAAAGCACGTGGTCGTACACCAATCAGGAGAACATCAAGCTTGACTCCATCGACTACAGCAAAGTGAAGCCCAACGGCACCCACGGCGCCAACACGGCTCACGTGAAGGAGTACATCGACTTTGCCGCCAAGCACGGCTTTGATGCGGTGCTGGTGGAAGGCTGGAACACGGGTTGGGAAGACTGGTTCGGCAAGCACAAGGATTACGTGTTCGACTTCGTGACCCCCTACCCCGACTTCAACGTGCAGGAGCTGCAGCAATACGCCGCCAGCAAGAACGTGAAGATCATTATGCACCACGAAACCTCAGGCTCGGTGCGCAACTATGAGCGCCACCTGGATTCGGCCTTCCAGTTCATGAACAAGTACGGCTACAACGCCGTGAAAACCGGCTACGTGGGCGACATCGTGCCCCTAGGCCACCACCACTACGACCAGTGGGTGAACAACCACTACCAGTACGTGTTGGAAAAAGCCGCCGAGCACAAGATCATGGTGAACGGCCACGAGGCCGTGCGCCCGACTGGCCTGGCCCGCACCTTCCCCAACCTGATCGGCAACGAGGCCGCCCGCGGCACCGAGTATGAGTCGTTTGGTGGCAACAACGCCGACCACACCACCATTCTGCCCTTCACCCGCCTCATTGGTGGCCCGATGGACTACACGCCTGGTATCTTCCAGACCAAGGTTAGCGCCTACAACCCCAGCAATAACTCCTTCGTGCACAGCACCCTGGTGCGCCAACTGGCCCTCTACGTGACCATGTACAGTCCCCTGCAAATGGCCGCCGACCTGCCCGAAACCTACAACAAGCACCTCGACGCCTTCCAGTTCATCAAGGACGTAGCCGTAGACTGGGACGACTCGAAAGTGCTGGAAGCCGAGCCCGGCGACTACATCACCATTGCCCGCAAAGCCAAGGGCAAGAGCAACTGGTTCGTGGGCAGCACCTGCGACGAGCAGGGCCGCACCTCCAAGATCAACTTCAGCTTCCTCGACCCCGGCAAGAAGTACACCGCCACCATCTACGCCGACGGCAAAAACGCCCACTACGAGAAGAACCCCCAGGCCTACGCTATCCGCAAGATGACCGTGACCAACAAAACCAAACTCTCGCAGCTCTGCGCCCCCGGCGGTGGCTACGCCATCAGCATTATGGAAGCCGGCCAGTAAGTTTTACTGGCCTAGGCCTATATAAAAGCGGCCCGCTCTGGTAGAGCGGGCCGCTTTTTCGTGATAAGCTTATAAATATCACACCCAAGAAATAGTCATAGTGGACCGTCTAACTGCTGTTGCATATCCTGACCAAAAGTCCACAGTTCCTGAATTGGCACCGTACCACGTTTATCCTTGCCCACATTCTTCCCTTCTTTCGTGAATAGGAAGGGATAACAAGCCAAACCTTGATTGCCAGTTAAGGCGCTAATTTCCTGCTCCCACCCTTTCCAGCGAAGGTTGCGGTAATACGCCTGCAAGTCGCCTGAAAAGCAAAAAAGCAGGAACTCAGAATACGATTTGTTCGTGGCTTCCCAACGGAGATTATCAGGAGCGAAGTAGAAAACCTTGCCCCATGATTCCTGACCAAATGCGCCGCCATTAAGGGCATAGAACCCTCCTAATACATCATCGGCAACCAGTAACATGCCCGCGGGCTTGCCTTCGTTCCAGCCCATAAGGGTGCGGTTCATCTTTGGGCTACCAGAGCCCAGCACCCTTAGCCAGCCACCCTCAATCAGCAGCCCTCCCGTCTCATAAATAACAGCTCCCATGGGCGACCGAGTTGTGACTTGAGCAGCCAGCAAGGTGCTATCGGCACGAGCGGGTGTTTTTGGTAAGACTTGTACCTTGTTCTTAGCCTCACGAATCCATTGGCTCACGAGTTCCCACCCTGGCTCTTGTGTATTAACTAATTCAGATAGCGGCCGCGTGGCTGGCACCTGTGCTAGCAAATCATAGTCAGGCAGTAATAGAATTAGTAGGCTGAGGCAGTAACGAAGGCAATGAACAGAATGCGATTTGCTTGGCACGAGAATACGTATTGAGTTTATAGCTAATGATAGTTAAACGTAATATTAAGCGCGCACATACTCCCCAAACCTCTCTATACTAGCCTACACCAAATCCACCAGCAGCGCCAGCGCCAAGCCAGCCACGGTGGCTACTACTTTGCGCAGGTTGAGGCTGTGGTCGGGGCTGGTTTCGAAGAGAATAGTGGTAGAAACATGCAGGAAGTTGCCGGCTACTAGGCCTAGCAGGCAGGCGTAGAGGCCGTTCTGTAGCAAATCTTCCAGCACCACGAAGTTGCTCATGATGATACCCGCCGGCCCGGCCAGCGCGAACAGTACCAGATACGGCAGCGCTTTGTTGAAGCTGCCCAGCCGTAGCAAGAGTGCCGCCATCAGGGCAAACGCCGCCGGAATGTGGTGCAACGCCACACCCGCCAGAATAGCGTAGAAGTTGTTGCTCACATCGCCGGCCTCCGGGGTTTTCACCAAGATACTGCCTTCCAGAAACGAGTGCAGCACCAGCGAGAACAGCAACAGAAACGGTACCCGGCCAGCGTGCTCCGTGTGGTGGTGCACATGGCCGTGCTCCACGCCCTGCGAGAACACCTCCAGCACCAGCTGCCCAAAGAAGCCCGCCAGTACAAAGTAGCCAATACGGTGACCGGGCATCATCTCCAGTGCCTCAGGCAGCAGGTGCGTAATGGTAAGCGTGAAGAGATAGGCGCCGCTAAAAGCCAGCAGCGGCTTCATCCAGGTGGTGCGGGCTGTGGGCATCAGGCGGGTGAGCCAGCCAGCTCCCAGCACCGTGCAGAACAACGCAAAAACGGCAAACCACATGAGCGGTGAAGTTGTGAGATGGTGAAATGGTGAGTTGCCGTGCCCTAGGCCACTACGACAGGCCTAGCCGAACACTCATTCTTATTTTTTGAGGATGAAGATCATTCGTGGACTGGTCGCCTCATCAAAAGGGTTCAGTTGATAATCGCCGAGCACTTCCACCAGCCGTAAGCCAGCTAGCCGGAAGTACTCCTCGAACCGCTCCCGGTCCAGGGCGCGTACCCACTCCTGGAAGTGCTGCTCCTGCCCGGCCGGGTTCTGGAAACGGATATCCTTGACGATGAAGTCGTGCTGCAGATGCCGGTGGATCTGAAACGTGGTACCGGCTACTTCCTTGGTTTCGTGGGCCACCAGCTCCCGAATGGTGCGCTCCGTGTTCAGGAAGTCTATCACCATTTTGCCGCCGGGCTTCAAGGCATCAGCCGCGTGGCGAAGGGCCACCACATTTTCCGCTTCCTCCTTGAAATAGCCGAAGCTGGTAAACAGGTTGAAAATGAAGTCGAACTCGCCGGGCAGCTCTTCACGCATATCATGCACCCGAAAGCGCAGCCGACTATGCTCCGCCTCGCTGGCGTGGGCAATGCTTTCGGGCGATAGATCGATGCCCGTCACGTCATAGCCCTGCTGGCTGAGGTAGATGGCGTGCCGGCCCTTGCCGCAAGCCAGGTCCAGGAGCCGGGCCTCGGGCTTAGGATGTAGCCGCTGCAGCAGCGCCGCCAGAAACCGCTGTGCTTCTGCGTAGTTCCGGTCGCGGTACAGCAAGTGGTAGTACGGCGAATCAAACCAGGTACTAAACCATTCGAGAGAAGTGGTGGGCATAAGCAATAAAACAGACACAACGAAAAAGGGCGTTTGCACGCCCTTTTCTAAAAAGCCCAGAAACAGACAGACGCCTACTCATGCAACAGGGTTGCAAAAATAGACGTCTGTTTGGTAAAATCAAAGGGAGTCGGGAGCGGCGGCAGCTTTAGCAGCTGGGTTTGGCTCCAGCTTCATTTGGCAGACTGGGCACGTGCCCGGCTTATCGCTGGCACTGCCTTCGCAGCCCATAGGACAGATATAGGCCGCAGTTACTGCCGGAGTGGCTGGCGCAGTTTCCGTCGTAACGGGTTGCTGCTCCGTAGCCGTCTTTTGCTCGCAGCTGGCAAGCGTGGCCGTCACTACCAGGCCTAGGCCAGTAGCCAGAGCTTTCCAGGAAAATCCTTGCATAGCTTATTCCTGAGTACCAGCCTTTTCCTTCGTGGCGTTGGGCTGCTGAGCGGGCGTGGGGTTGCTTTTCTTCACGCTGTTTACGGCCTCCGTGTTCTTGGTTTCGGCAGCATCTTTCGCGTTGGCCGTTTTCACTTGGTCGGCTTTGGGCTCATTGTGCGACTCCAGGTCAACGCCGGAGCTGATGGGACGCTCAATGGCGGCACCTTTTTCCTGGTGTGCGGCGGCTTCCGTGTGCTGGTCGAAGTTATCGGAGGAGCGGGAGCCGGGCGCTACCAAATCCACGGATACCTTATTTTCCGGACGCCAGTCCGATGGTTCGCTGCTGCACGCGTTCAGGGCGAGAGTGGCCAGGGCCAGAGCGGAAAGCGCAAGTTGCTTGGTCATGAGAAGAAAAATGAGCTGATACGAAATGAGTTAAATTGACGAAAGGCCGGCCTCAGAAGTTGCCTAGGCCACCTGGCCAGGCAGCGCGGGCACCAGGTTTTTGCGGCGCATCATGGCCTCAAACAGCTTCTGGTCGTTGCCGCCTTTAAAAATTTTATCGGGCACCTGCAGGAAGATGGGCGTGTCGAAGGTTTTGGCAGCCCAGCGGCGCCAGCCCGTAATTTCGGCCGGCAGCTCGTCGGGGCCCTTCAGTGTGAGCAGGTAGCCATCGGCCTCGCGCTTCACATGGCCAATCATGTCCCAGGTCAGGCGCATGCCTTCGCGCTCATTGCGTCGCAGCACAATCTGCTTGTTATCAAACTCATAGCTGAGCTTTTCAAACAGCGGCTTGCTTTGCTCCATGGTAGTAGCGCCCGTAATCTGAGCGGAGCGGAATAGCACGTACAGCAGCGTCAGGACCAGAGCCGAGGCCAGCCACCACCAGGAGGGCCAGATCAGGGCCGGTAACAGGCCTACGGCAAACGGAATGAGGGCATACCACCACTCCTTGCGCCACACCCGTCCCATCGCAATGCGGGTGTAAGTGTCGGTGTCGAGTTGGTGCTTCTTGGTGACGATGGCGAGCGGTGAAGCCCCCGACTGGGACTGCTGCTGCCGATAGCCGCCGCGTTGGTTAGGGAGTTGCATGATATATCAGTTGTCAGTTGTCAGTTACCGGCTGCTGGTTACGAGTTAGTAGTAGAACGATACTAACAACTGGCAACCGGCACCTGGCAACTCATTAAAAAGCTTTTAAGCTGAGGTCGAGGCTCCGGACAGAATACGTGAGGGCACCCACCGAGATGAAGTCGACGCCGGTGGCGGCTACTTCGGCAATGGTTTGCTCCGTGATGCCGCCGCTGGCCTCCAGGGGATAGCGCCCAGCTACCAGGGCCACGGCTTCCCGAAGTTGCGTCGGGCCCATATTGTCGAGCATAATCCGGTCTATACCACCTACTTCCAGTACCTGCTGCACCTCCGAGATAGTGCGGGTTTCTACTTCAATAGCCAGCTTCCGACCCGTTTTAGCCAAATACTGGTGCGTAGCTTCGATAGCGGGCCTGATGCCGCCGGCATAGTCCACATGATTATCCTTGAGCATAATCATATCAAACAGACCGTAGCGGTGGTTTACGCCGCCGCCAATAAGCACGGCCCACTTCTCGCAGAGCCGAAAGTTGGGGGTGGTTTTGCGCGTGTCGAGCAGGCGGGCCTTGGTGCCGGCTAGTAGGCCAGTCAGGTGCGCCGTTTGGGTGGCAATGCCGCTCATACGCTGCATGCAGTTGAGCACGAGGCGCTCCGCTGTCAGGATGCTGCGGGCACAGCCTTCCACCGTGAAGGCTACATCACCGTGCTGCACGCGGGCACCATCGGAGAGCAGCTGCGTTACGTGGAGCTCCGGATCTACCTCCCGGAAGATGAAATGCGCCAACTCCACCCCGGCCAGCACCCCGGCATCCTTCACCAGCAACTGAGCCCTATTGCGCGCATCGGCAGGAATAGAGGCCAGCGTAGAATGGTCGCCATCGCCGATATCTTCGGCCAGGGCAGTACGAATGAAAGCGGAAAGAGCTTCCGGAGTGAGGTAGGGCGGGGTTTGCACGGGGCAAAAATAGCAAAAAACAGCCCGATTACAGCCTTGCACCATAGGGCCATAGCCCGACTGCCTCACCCAGCCAACGGCAGGGCCTAATAAAAGAAAAACGCGCCGCAGAATAATCTGCGGCGCGTTGCGTTAAAAGCAAAAGGAAGACTACTCTTTCGAGAAATCAATTGTGCCTATTTTTTGGGCACCACCTACCGATTTCATTTTCACGAACATGCGGTAAGCACTGTTTTTCCCGGCGTATTTACCTACAGCATAAGGCGTACCCTCATTGCTGCCGCCGTAGTGAATGAAGTCGAAAGAAGCCGGCGTGTTCTTGGCGAAGAAGTCCTTCATCACGAACTCGGCCTGCGTGGCGCTGTAGCTTTGCTTGTCTCCGTCGAAGCTAAGCTCCACAGTAGGAGCGAAATACTCGGCCAGCTCCTGGGAAGAACTTCCCCGGATGGCATTGCGAATGGGCGCGAAAGCTTCGCCTTGGGCCAGAGCACCTACTGACAGCAGCAGGCCCCATACAAGAACAAAAGCCAAAAAGAGGTTACGTTTCATGCTAGCGTAAAGAATACGTAGTGGTATTCGCGAAAACTATGCCAACATGGCATCAGTAAAGAAATCCTTCCCCTGTGCCCTCCTCTTCGCTGCTAAGTTAGGAAAATGCGCGTGTTTCCGTGGGTGGCTTGTATCTTTGTGTCTATGAACAAACAGGTATTGTTGGTGATTCTGGACGGCTGGGGTCTGGCGCAGAACAAACAGGTATCCGCCATCGATCAGGCCCGCACGCCCTACGTCGATTCGTTGTTTCAGCGCTTTCCGCACAGCAAGCTCCAGGCTTCCGGCGAAGCCGTAGGCCTGCCGGATGGGCAAATGGGAAATTCTGAGGTAGGCCACATGAACATTGGGGCCGGCCGCGTAGTCTACCAGGATCTGGTGCGCATCAATAAATCTATCCGGGAGCGGAAGCTGGCCGCCATGCCAGCCTTGGCGCATGCCCTCGATTATGCCCGCACCAACGGCAAGCCGGTTCATTTGATGGGGCTGCTTTCTGATGGCGGCGTACACTCGCATATCGAACACCTGAAGGCGCTGTGCACCATTGCGCACGACGCCGATGTGCATAAAGTCTTTATCCATGCCTTCACCGATGGCCGCGACACCGACCCCAAGGGTGGCGTGAGCTATGTAAACGACCTAGAGCAGCACCTGCAGCACGGGGCCAGTGGCAAAATTGCCTCCATTGTGGGCCGCTACTACGCCATGGACCGCGACAACCGCTGGGAACGGGTGAAGGTGGCCTACGATCTGCTGGTGAACGGCAAAGGCACTGCCTCACAGAACCTGATTCAGTCGATGCTCGACTCGTATAAAGAGGGTGTGACCGATGAATTTCTGAAGCCGATCATAAAAGTAGGTGCTGATGGGCTGCCCCTGGCGACCATCCAGGAAGGCGACGTGGTGATTTGCTTCAACTTCCGCACCGACCGGGGCCGTGAAATTACGCAGGCGCTTACACAGCAGGATTTCCATGCCTTCAACATGCATAGGCTGAATCTGCACTACCTCACCATGACCAACTACGACGCCACGTTTGCGGGCGTCACCCCGATTTTCGAAAAGGATAATCTGGAGGATACGTTGGGTGCTGTGCTGGAAGCCAACCACAAGAAGCAGATCCGGATTGCCGAAACGGAAAAGTATCCGCACGTGACGTTCTTTTTCTCGGGTGGCCGCGAAAAAGAATTTGAAGGCGAATCCCGCATCATGCGCAACTCGCCCAAAGTAGCTACCTACGATCTGAAACCCGAGATGAGCGCCTTTGAGCTGCGCGATGCCCTGGTTCCGGAGCTGCAGGCAAAATCGGCGGACTTTGTGGTGCTGAACTTTGCCAACACCGACATGGTAGGCCACACCGGTGTGTTCGAAGCCGCCGTACGAGCCGCCGAAGCAGTAGATACCTGCACGCAGGCCGTGGTAGAGGCCGCACTGGTCAGCAATTACGCCTGTATCGTGATTGCTGACCATGGCAATGCCGAGTTCATGGTGAACCCCGACGGCTCGCCCAACACGGCCCACACCACCAACCTGGTGCCGTGCATCTTGGCCGACAATGACTACCACGGCACTCTGGCCGATGGCAAGCTGGGCGATATTGCCCCCACTGTGCTGGCGCTGATGGGCGTACCGCAGCCGGAGGCTATGACTGGCCAGAGCCTGCTACAGCCCGAAACTGCACCGAATGCATAAGGCTACCACAGCCTCCTTCCTGCTGCTTCTGCTCATGGCCGTTGGCTGCGGGCAGGAGCAGCAGCCGGTTAGGGCTAGTTCCAACCAGCCAAGCAAGCCGCCGCTGTATTTCGATGTTGCTGGTTTTCTTGGCCAGGAAACGGCTCGCCTCAACCAGCAGCACCCGGCAGTAGAGAAACAGGTGAAGCTGCGGAATGGTGTGCTGGAAACCACACGCGTACCGCAGGTGGACTGGACCAAGGAGCTGCAGATATTTCAGCAGGCCGATATTAACAAGCCCGCCCTGCGCGGCACGTACGCAGTCGATTCTTTGACTACCCCGGAAGGGCTCACGCAGCGTACTTACCGCCGCCAGCCAGGCCAGGACTTTCCAGTAGAGCAGCTATCTGTGCTTACGGAAGGCAATAAGCTCCGCACCCTCACGGCTACGCTGGCGCAGGATAACCCGCTGGTGTACTCACAGAAGAAGCTGGAGCTACAGTGCCAGGATGGCCACCTGACGGCCTACCGGGTAGACGGCATCCAGAAGCTGATTCTATTTGACTCGGTACGGTATTCCGCCCAAGGGAGAGTGCAGTAACACACCATTATTCTACGCAACAAGGCCCCGCGTAAGTGCTTATGCGGGGCCTTGTTATGTGTGAGGGTTGGAGTTAGTCGACGTAGGGTTCTATGTGCACGGCACTCATCCGGCCGCTGTGGTACGTAACCGAAACGTAGTTGGCGCGCTCCGTATCCCCGATTTTGACCTGCTCGTTAGTGCCAGCGGCCGGCCGGTGGGCGGCTTCCATGCGGGAGCGGAGCCGACGGCCATATTCCGGCTGGAAATTGGTAATGGAAGCATCGCGCAGCAGATCCTTTTCGGGCGCCCGGTAGAACTCGAACAGATTGCCCTGGTGCTTGAGCAGCAGAATGGTATCTATTTGTCCTGCCTCATGCAAGTTGCGGAAAGGCTGACGCGTGACCACCTGCCCTCCTGCGCTCAGCAGCTCCGGCACCGTAGGCTCCGGCCCGAAAGGCTGGCCTGCCAGAGAATCGTTGGTGAGGCGAACAACGCGGGCGGCGGGAGCGGGTGTAGCGGCCGGCTTGGTAGCCTTGGCTACCTGGCGCCGGGGCGCAGCAGGTTTCCGCTCATCGGTGCCCGTATCGTCGGGGCTACAGGCACTTAGCAGCAGCATAGCGTAAAGCGAAGCTGCCGACATGGCTTTGGTGGATGAGGAAAGCAGAAGCACGGCAAACATAGTAGCAGGCGAAAAACCTTTTTCAGGCCTATACGCAAAACAGATGCGCGTGGCTTGCTTTCCCCTTGCTACACTAGCTAAAAAAGGGGCTGTTGCGCCACAAAATATTATTGCGCCATCAACGTAGCCAGTATCCATCGGCGGCCGCCATGGTTACGGTGCTCTCCCAGATAAATGCCTTGCCAAGTGCCTAAAGCAAGTTTTCCGTTGCTGATGGGGATGCTCACGGCGTGGCCTAGCAGGCTGGCTTTCAGGTGCGCCGGCATATCATCGGGGCCCTCCAGGGTATGGCGGAAATAAGGAGCATTTTCGGGTACCATGCGGTTGAAGAACTGCTCGAAATCATGCCGCACGGTGGGGTCCGCGTTTTCGTTGATGCTTAGACTGGCCGAGGTATGCTGGATGAAGAAGTGGGCCATTCCCATCTGAAGCTGCTCCAGCTCTGGCAGTTCGGCTTCCAGCAAATCCGTAATCAAATGGAAGCCCCGACTCACGGCCGGCAGGCGCAAACGTTTCTGGATGAATTGCATAGCTAGGAAATCAAACTCTTGGCAGGCGTAGCCAAAGTGGCCTACAGCACTACTTCTTACGGGGTTTTGCGCTCGTAGGCCCCTATATCGGGAGTGGTGGGGTTGCGGGGGCGGTTGAGCAGGTCGATAGTCAGGCCGGGCAGGGGCACGCCTTTGTTGCTGGCTGGCGAAAGCGTGTCCAGCTCATAACTGTACATTTTACCCCGAAACCGCGAGGGAGTACTCTTGAACAGATAATTGGGCCCTTCCACCGGATTCAGAATGTTGCCATTCTTAGCCTGGCTCAGGGGCCCGGCGGTGTACAGTTTTGTGCGTAACACACTGTTGGAGATGCTGATGTTGCTGGCGTACTGCTCGCCGTTCACAAAAATTAGCTCGTCCTCATTCAGGAACGACGAAGACCAGACGATGGAGTTGCGCATGGTAAACCTGGGCGCAACGGCTGGCCTGAGAACGCCATTAATCTTGATGCCATCGGACAGTAGCACCGAGGGTGTTTCGCGCCTAAACTCGGGCGTGTAGTTGGCAATGGTGCAGTAATCGAACTCATACACTCCACCTTGCACGCCCCACACAGCAAACTCGCCGCAGTTGGTGAGCAGCGTATTACGCACACTGAAGTCGCCGGACAGGCCTAGAATTCCAGCTCCTTCCAAGGCTAGGCCATCACTGGCAAAAGCCAGCTTCGCGCTCGATATGTTTTTGATAACCGTGTTTTCCACCGTCACCTTGGGGCGCGGCTGACGGTTGTAGGGATTGAAAATCAAGAGCCCAAAGGAGGCGTTCTTGATTTCCGTGAACCGGATAACGTTGTCGTGGCTGCTGGCCTCGAACTCCAGGCCACCCCACTGGCCGGGCGTTTCGGTGTACAGTGCCTCGCGCCGGTCGCCCTGGAAGCGCACAATGTTGCGGTCATCGGGCTTCAGCTCGCCCGTAGGCCTATAGTTGGGGTTGATGCGCAGGCTGCCTGCTACCACCAGAAAAGCACCCGCGTGGCTATAAATGCGGGCGCCGGGCTCAATGGTGAGGGTACTCAAAGAGTCTACCAGCGCGTAGTTGTAGATAACGTGCGGCTTATCGGCCTTCCAGACCATATTGCCTTTCAGCGTTTCGCCATTGTGGAAGTAGGCGTTCTGGCCGTAGCTCACCACTTTCACTTGCTGGTCGTTGCCATTAGTGCGGAAGCGCAGGTCATTTTCTACCAGAAACGGCTTCTCGTCGTTGGGCGTAGGGTCGATGGTGGCGCGCACCAACACCAGCAGGCTGTCTTTGCCCCGGATGGTTATATCACGGACAATGGTGCTGGCGTCGCCATCAATAAGCAAGGAAAACGTGATACCCGGCCGGCTCTGAATCCCGATTTCCTCGACTTTCACGGCCCGGGAGTTGCGGTTGTACACCCACAGCCGCTTCGTGACGGAGCCTACGGAGACAAACACCGTATCGAACTTGATGGTATCCCGATCAAACTCCAGCGCGGCGCTGCTGTCCGTGGTCAGCAGGTCTTCTTTCGGCTCGCAGCCTGGCAGTAGGGCCATCAGGCAACACAACACAAGCAGCAGCGGAAGCACAAAGCGCATAGAGGAATTAACAGGGGGTATAAAAGCATCATGCTTGATCTGGTATCTGCTTGCTGCCGCATCTTTACCGCTTCGTAGGCCAGTTGGGTAGCCAGTGGTGGTAGAGACGCGGCAGCAAGCGGACGCCAGATCAAGCATGACAAACGGATTGACAGCCGACTTAGTACGACTAGGCCACGCCTTCTTTCAGACGCTCAGCACTTTCCGCAAGACGGAGCTGCTCCACGAAGTCGTCGATGTTGCCGTCCATCACGCTGCTCAGGTTATACACTGTGAAGCCAATGCGGTGGTCGGTTACGCGGCCCTGGGGGTAGTTGTAGGTGCGGATCTTGTCGGAACGGTCGCCGCCCCCGATCATGCTCTTGCGAGCCGCGCCTTCTACCTCGTTTTTCTTGGCCAGCTCGATCTCATAGAGGCGCGAGCGAAGTACCTGCAGGGCCTTATCGAAGTTCTTGAGCTGCGACTTCTGGTCCTGGCACTGGGCCACTAGGCCAGTAGGCAAGTGGGTGAGGCGCACGGCCGAGTAGGTGGTGTTTACCGACTGACCACCGGGGCCCGACGACATGAACAGGTCCTTGCGCACGTCGTTCATATCAATCTGCACGTCCAGTTCTTCGGCTTCCGGCATCACCACAATAGAAGCCACCGAGGTGTGAATGCGGCCCTGGGTTTCGGTGGCCGGCACGCGCTGCACGCGGTGCACACCCGACTCAAACTTGAGCTTGCCGTACACGTCCTCGCCTTTCACGGCCAGAATAATTTCCTTGTAGCCGCCCGAAGTACCTTCGGTGGCGTCAATCAGGTCCATTTTCAGGTTGTGCTTTTCGGCGTAGCGCATATACATACGCTGCAAGTCGCCGGCAAAAATAGCCGCTTCGTCGCCACCGGCTCCGGCCCGGATTTCCATGATTACATCCTTGGAATCGTTGGGGTCGCGGGGCAGCAGCAAGTCTTTAATGAGAACTTCCAGGCGCTCCTGCTCGGGATAGAGCGCTTCTAGTTCTTCCTTGGCCATCTGGCGGAAGTCCTCGTCCTTTTCCGTGGCAATTACTTCCTTTGCGCTGTCGATGTTGGCCAGCACATTCTGATAGGCCTTATACTCGACCACGATCTTGTTCAGATCCTTGTACTCTTTATTAAGCGTCTTGAAGCGTTTCATATCGCTCATGACGTCGGGGTGCGTGAGCTGCTCGCTCACGTCGTTGAAACGCTGTTGGATGGCCTCCAGTTTATCTAGCATCGTGCCTGCAGAAATAGTATTGGGAGTGCAAAGGTACGCAAACGAATCCGACCCTAAATGCGGGTAAACTACCTGTGGTAGAAGCGGTACTTTGTCATTCCGACGCAGGAGGAATATGGGTCGAACCCTTACTGGTTAAGCCAGATTCATCCTGCGTCGGAATGACAGCGGTGAACTGCCCTCGTAGAAATCGTAGAAACAGCTATTTGGTAAACATTGCTCTTTCAGAATAATTCCTAGCTTACCGCCACAAACCCGCACGTATGGTTGCTCTGATCGCCCGTTTTGTTTCACTCCGCATGATAATGACTTGCTTAGTCATTATTACAGGGACAACCACGACAACAACCCGCTGACGCGGGCCGCGGATTTCTCTTATCCTTTAGATTCTTCGCCGCCCGCCTCGCCGGAAAGCTCCACCAGGGAGCTACCGGGCCGATGCGGGCTTTTTCATGTCTACACGCTATGCAGGTTCTGAAATTTGGGGGTTCCTCGGTGGCTACGGCCGACAATATGCAACGCGTTTTGGCGCTGGCAGAAACCGCTGCTCAGCGCACTACTACCGTGGTGGTGGTATCGGCCCTAGGTGGCGTGACCGATGCGCTAATTGAAGCCGGCCGCCGGGCCGCTGCAGGCGACGCGCACTACCGCGAGCAATTGCGGCACCTGGAGGAGCGACACTTGGAAATGGTGCGCGGCCTACTCCCCATTACGGGCCAAAGCGCTCTGCTGAGCTTCGTGAAAACACATTGCAATGAGCTGGAAACTCTCTGCGACGGAATATTTGCCTTGGGCGAGCTGTCTGACCGCACCTTGGACCGGCTGGTGAGCTACGGCGAGCTGCTGTCGTCGCGTGTGGTGGCGGCAGGCCTGGAGGCGCGCGGAACAGCGCATCAATGGCTGGATAGCCGGCAGCTCATCCGTACGGATGCCCGCTACGGCCACGCCGCCGTAGATTTCACCGTTACGAACCAGCAGATTCAGGAAGCCGTGGCAGTGGCCGGAGTGCCGTTGCTGGTAGCGCCGGGTTTTGTGGCCTCCGAAGCGGGCGGTAGCACGACCACGATGGGCCGCGGCGGCTCCGATTATACGGCCGCCATTTTTGCCGGAGCACTGGAGGCAGATCAGCTGGAAATCTGGACTGATGTGAGTGGTATGATGACAGCCGACCCACGCCTGGTGCGCCACGCTAGGCCTATCCCGCGCATCTCCTACCAGGAGGCCATGGAGCTTTCGCACTTTGGCGCCAAGGTACTGTACCCACCAACCATTCAGCCAGTTCGTCAGCAGGGGATTCCGCTCTGGATCAAGAACACATTTGCACCCGAGGATGCCGGCACGCTCGTGGAAGTGGAGCCGCCGGCCAACCACTCCATTGTTCGCGGGCTATCCAGCATTGGACCGGTGGCGCTGCTGCGGCTTGAAGGCAGCGGCATGGTAGGCATTCCGGGCTTCTCGCGGCGGCTGTTTGCGGCCCTGGCGCGGGAGTTGGTTAACGTGATTCTCATCACCCAAAGCTCCTCAGAACACTCCATTTGCGTGGCCGTGAGCGAGGCAGAAGCAGCCCGCGCCAAGCACGCCGCCGATGCCGAGTTTGACGCCGAAATCCGGAATGGGCGCCTGGACCCCTTGGACATGGAAGGTGGCCTAGCCATTGTGGCGCTGGTGGGCGAGCAGATGAAAGACCACCCCGGCATCAGTGGGCGCATGTTTGGGGCACTGGGCACCAACGGCATCAACATAAGGGCCATTGCGCAGGGCTCCTCGGAGAAGAATATTTCCACCGTTATTCGGCAGCAGGATGTGCGCAAGGCCATCAATTTGCTCCACGAAACCTTCTTTGAGGCCACTACGCGCCAGGTGAATCTGGTGGTGGCCGGCGTGGGCAACGTGGGCAGTAAACTGCTGGAACAGCTGGCACGGCAGCAAACCTGGCTGCGCGAGAAACTGCGCCTGAACCTGCGCGTGGTAGGCTTGGCCAACAGCTCCCGCTTTGTGCTGGATGAAGAAGGCCTGGATTTGCAGAACTGGCAGCCGGCCCTGGCCGGGGGCCAGCCCCTGGATTTGCCGAACCTGACGGAGCAGCTTCTGGCCCTGAACCTGCGCAACACCGTGTTCGTGGACGTGACGGCCAGCGCCGAAGTAGCCACTTGCTACGCGCCGCTGCTGGCCCGCTCGGTGGCCGTGGTGGCCTGCAACAAGGTAGCCGCTTCCTCAGAATATGTGGCCTACGCCCGCCTCAAAACGTTGGCTAGTGAGTTCAACACGCAGTTTTTGTTTGAAACGAACGTGGGCGCTGGCCTACCGGTCATCGGGACGCTGAACGACTTGCTACGCAGCGGCGACGAGGTGCACCGCATCGAGGCCGTACTGTCCGGCACGCTCAACTTTGTGTTCAATAACTATGATGGCAGCCGCCCCTTTGCGGAAGTGGTGCGCCAGGCCCAACACGAAGGCTATACGGAACCCGACCCGCGCCTTGACCTAACCGGCGTAGATGTAGCCCGCAAAATCCTCATTCTGGCGCGCGAGTCGGGCCGACAGCTGGAGCTGAGTGACATTGAGAACGACTCGTTTCTGCCCGCCTCCTGCCTGGAAGGTGATGTGGCCGCTTTCTATGAACAGCTTGCTGTACACGAGCCCCATTTCCGGGCCCTGTATGATGCCGCTGCCGGCAAAGGCGAGAAGCTGCGCTTTGTAGCTCGTTACAACGACGGTCAGGCCCGCGTAGGCCTGCAGTCCCTTGCCCCCAGCCACGACCTCTACGCCCTCCAAGGCAAGGACAACGCCGTATTGTTCTTCACTAACCGCTACACCGAGCAGCCTCTCGTCATTAAGGGAGCAGGCGCGGGCGCCGATGTCACGGCTTCCGGCGTATTTGCGGACATTCTGCGAGCGGTGCAGTAGCATTAACCTACTAAATAAGTATAGAACGTCATGCTGAGCGGAGTCGAAGCATCTCTACCGCTTCGTCCTCACGACAGGAGCTAGCCAGAGGTAGAGATGCTTCGACTCCGCTCAGCATGACAGCATTTTGATTATCATTTGCCCCCACATGAATTTTTCTGAATCGATTACGGTGCTGGCCCCGGCCACGGTAGCCAATGTGGTGTGCGGGTTTGATGTGCTGGGGTTTGCCCTGAATGAGCCCAACGACACCATGCACCTGCGCCTGACCGAGCAGCCCGGCGTGACCATCATCAACGAAGATGACTACGACCTGCCGACCGAGCCCACGCGCAACGTAGCCGGCGCTGCTCTGCTGGCGCTATTGCGGGCGGTGCCAGAGCCCGTGGGCATTGAGGTGCGCATCAATAAAGCCATCAGACCGGGCAGCGGTATTGGCAGCAGCGCGGCAAGTGCTGCTGGCGCCGTTGTGGGCGCTAACCGGTTGCTGGGGGAGCGGTTCAGCAAGGCGGAGCTGGTAGATTTTGCCATGTATGGCGAGGAAGTGGCCTCCGGGGTGCGCCACGCTGATAACATTGCGCCGGCTATTTACGGCGGCGTTACCCTGATTCGGGCCACCACGCCGTTCCCCGACATCGTGCCGCTATCGGCGCCGCCATTGTTCGTGACGGTGGTGCATCCGCAGATTGAGGTGAAGACCTCCCACGCCCGCCAGATTCTTAAGCAGCAGGTACCCCTTAAAGACGCCATCCGGCAGTGGGGCAACGTGGGGGCTCTGGTGGCCGGCCTATTGCAATCAGACTACGACCTCATCGGCCGCTCTTTGGAAGACGTGATTATTGAACCCGTGCGTAGCATTCTGATTCCGGGTTTTGCCGAAGTGAAGGAAGGCAGCCGATTGGCCGGAGCCCTCGGCGGCGGCATTTCCGGCTCGGGTCCGTCGCTGTTTATGCTCAGCCGCGAGGAGGCTACGGCGCAAGCCGTGGAGGCGGTTATGCGGGAGGTATATACTGGCCTAGGCCTCGATCATCATACCTATCTCACCACTATCAACCAGCAAGGCTGCCGGATACAATAACTTCTATTGACGTCTACTCATGCGCTATTATAGCCTCAACCGCCAGACCGAACCCGTAGATTTCCGGGCGGCTACCATTGCCGGCCAGGCGCCTGATGGCGGCCTCTACTTTCCCGAAACCATTCCGCGTTTTCCGGCCGGCTTTGTGGAGCAGCTGCCGTCTTTGGCTCCCGCCGAAGTGGCCTACACGGTGCTGCACCCCTACGTGGGCACTACCATTCCGGAAGCCGAGCTGCGCCGTATCTGCGCCGAGGCCGTGGACTTCCCGTTTCCGCTGGTGCCCGTCACGGACCGCATCAGCACCCTGGAGCTGTTTCATGGGCCAACACTAGCGTTTAAGGATGTTGGGGCAAGGTTCATGAGCCGTTGCCTAGGCCACTTCTCGCGCCACGAAACCAAGCCCGTAACGGTGCTGGTAGCTACTTCCGGCGATACGGGCGGGGCCGTGGCCAGCGGTTTTCTGGGTGTGCCGGGCGTAGAAGTAGTCATCCTCTACCCTTCCGGCAAAGTAAGCCCAGTGCAGGAGCAGCAGCTCACGGCCCTAGGCCAGAACATCACGGCGCTGGAAGTAAACGGCAACTTCGATGACTGCCAGCGGCTGGTGAAGCAGGCCTTTCGCGACCAGGAGCTTATGAGCCAACGACGGTTCACCTCCGCCAACTCCATCAACGTGGCGCGCTGGCTGCCTCAGCAGGTGTACTACTGCTACGCGCTGGCGCAGTGGCCTAGCCACATGGCGCCACCCGTAGTAGCGGTACCCAGCGGCAACTTCGGCAATTTGTGCGCGGGCCTACTAGCCTACGTCTCGGGTTTGCCGGTGGCGCATTTTGTGGCGGCCTGCAACGCCAACGATGCTGTGCCAGCGTACCTGCGCTCGGGCAGCTACGCCGCGCAGCCGGCCGTGGCCACACTTTCCAACGCCATGGACGTGGGCGACCCAAGCAACTTCGGGCGGATTCTGGAGCTATTTGCGCACGACTACCCTACAATTCGAGAGCTATTGACGGGCTACTCGGTGTCGGATGCGGATACCTCGGCCACCATCCGGCGCGTGCATGCGCACACGGGCTACCTGACGGATCCGCACGGTGCAGTGGCGTATTTTGCTTTGGAAGATTACCTCAAGCAGCACCCTGAGGTGCAGGGCATCTTCCTGGAAACGGCGCACCCCGTGAAGTTCCCGGAAGCCGTGGAGCCCGCCACCGGTCAAGTGGTGCCGGTGCCGGCTGCTTTGCACGAGCTACTTTCGAGGACCAAGCGCAGCATCCGGCTGGAACCTGAGTATGAGGCGCTGCGGGCATTTTTGCTGGAAAAGCGCTAGGCCACTCCTGACATTTGTGGCGGCTGGCTGTTACCTTTTCGCCTTCATTCTCCCCTACTCCCATGCGTACCGTCCTCCGCGCCGCCCTCCTCTGCCTGCTGCTCCCGGCTTGCCGCCCCGATCAGGTGGAACATCTCAGCAATACCAAAGAGCTGGCCGTGGAGGCCGAGAACTGGCAGGTGAAGCGCATCATGCCTGCCGACTTACTGCGGGCCACCCGCTGGGCCGGCGACTCCCTTACCCAAACCGCCGACCGGGAACTGCGCCGGGTGCTCACGGAAAAACTGCAGGAAGGTGGCCTGGCAGCGGCCCTGCCCTACTGCCGCCCCGAAACCTTCCCGCAGGTTGATTCCCTGGCGAAATCCATGCAGGCGTCGCTACGGCGCGTGAGCACCCGCCCACGCAACCCAACCGCACAGGCGGAGCTGACTCCTGCCGAGCTGGTGCCAACCGATACCACGCGCCGCGTGGCTCGCCTATCAGCCGAGGAATTTACGTACCAGCGCCCCCTGGTACTGACGGATGCACTGTGCCTGCGCTGCCACGGCACTGTAGGCCAGGATATTACGCCGGCTGATTATGCCCTCATCAAAAAGCAATACGCTCAGGATCAGGCCACAGGATACAAAGTGGGCGACGCCATGGGCGTATGGCGCGTAAGCCTGAAACGGCCCGGAGTAGCGGAGTTTTACACCATGAAAACCCGCAAAGTCATGAAGAAACGCAAGCCGCTGTTTTAACTTCGCTCCGGCATGTACAGTATCCCCGGTATAAAGCGTCGTGGCAGCAGTATCCTGTTCCTGGCCGGTCTGCTAGGCCTATTGATGAGCAGCCCAGCAGCCGCGCAGCAGCCAGACTCCGCGGCGCAGAGCCTACGCGCGTTCTACTGCGTGCTGGGCTCCGATAGCGTAGCGCTGTACTACACCCCCGACTACGAACTTACCCTGCCCGGCTGCGCCACCATCCGGCGCCACACTCGGATAAACAGCGCCGGCCAGTTCTTCGGGTTTGTGCGCGACTACTGGCTCAGCAACAACCAGCCGGCCCTGAAGGGCGCCTACAATGCACAAGGGCGGAAGGAAGGCCCGTTTGAAATTTATCATCCTGATGGCACCGTAGCAGCCAGCGGCACCTACCATAACGGTCGCCAGATCGGGAACTGGGGCTATTGGTATCCATCGGGTGCCAAGCGCCAGGTACTGAGCTTTGGAGATGGCACGCTTACCCTCATCCAACAGTTCTGGAGCGAAACCGGCGAGCAACTGGTAAAGGACGGCACGGGCACGTGGTACCGTACCGAGGAGCAGGTACGCTTGGGTGGACCCGTACTTAATGGTCGGCCTGATGGGCGTTGGCAGGTAAAGGAGCTAACGGGCAAAAATGCTCTGGTGGCACAAGAGAACTACCGCAAAGGCCGGTTTGTCAGCGGTTTTGCCAGGAGCAGTGGGGTGTACTACACCGATGAGCCCACGATTTATATCACCGATTGGGACAACTATAGCGAGGCCGAGCAGTTTAAAACCAGGCCTGTCTGTCCTCCATCTGCCAAATAGCGGCTGGTGCTGAACCGCACGGCCTTCTTCTGTATCGGCAGCCCTCGCATGTCGTATAGGCCTAGCGGCTCCATTTTCTCTCCCGCCCCATTGTAATGCGTATGTCTTCTTCTGCTCCCATCGTAATTATTGGCGCCGGCGTGGCCGGTCTGGCCTGCGCCTGCTACCTCCACCGGGCTGGCCGCCGCGTACTGGTGCTGGAAGCCAGTGATGCCGTGGGCGGTCGGGTCCGGACGGACATAACGCCCGAGGGCTTCCGGCTCGATCGGGGCTTCCAAGTGCTCCTGACCAAGTATCCTGAGGTGCAGCGGCTCATGGACTATGGCGCCCTGAATCTAAAAGCCTTCCGCTCAGGAGCCGTTATTCGGCTGGTCGATGGCCGGGAAACTACCGTGCAGAACCCCTTGCAGAAGCCCACGGCCGCTTTTACCTCTCTGCTTTCGCCCATTGGCACGCTGGAAGATAAGCTTCGCATCCTGAGCCTTACGCATCATGTAGGCCGGTATTCCAGCGAGCAGCTCATCAGCCGCAACACCACCAACGCCCAGGATACCGTGACTTTTCTGCGAGAATATGGCTGGAGCGAACAGATCATCAACAACTTCTTCCGCCCGTTTTTTGGCGGCGTGTACCTTGATCGGGGCCTGAGCACGGCCGCCAATTTCTTCGAGTTTGTATTTCAGCAGTTTGCCCAAGGCGAAGCCGTGGTGCCGGCCCTGGGCATACAGCAGATTCCGGAGCAGCTGGCCCAGCGCCTGCCCGCCGGCACGGTGCGCCTGAATTCGCCCGTCGATGCCATCGTAGGCCACACCGTGCGCCTCTGGACCGATGAAACCATTGAAGCCGCCGCCATTGTGGTAGCCGTGGATGGCGAAGCCGCCAAAAAGCTGCTGACTGCTTCCGAAGTACCCGAAACGACGTGGCGGCATACCACCTGCACTTACTTTGCTGCCCCCAGTTCGCCGGGCCATCAGGATAAGTTGTTGCGCCTTAATGCGGCCCCAGACGCGCTGGCCCACAACGTGAGCTTCTCCTCCGATGTTGCTCCTGACTATGCCCCAACCGGCCAGACGCTGGTTTCCGTCAGCACGCACGGCGAGCATGGCCTAGGCGAGGAAGCACTTACGGCCCGCTTGCTGCAGGAGCTAACGGATTGGTTTGGGCCAGTAGTAGGCCAGTGGCGCCATTTGCGGACCTACATTATTCCGCACGCGTTGCCGGTCTATGCCGCCGGCCAGCCCTACCGCCAGTCGTTGAAAGTAGTAGAAGGCCTGTACCGCTGCGGCGACCATACGGCTTACCCGTCCTTGAACGCTGCTATGGCCACCGGCCGCGAAGTAGCGGAGATGCTGCTGGTGGAGTAGGACTTCAAAAAACCTGTTTATCAAACGACGCAAACAGCACGTCATCCTGACGAAGGAAGGATCTTCTCATGCTGAAACGGCGCTTTCTAGGCCAGTCGTTCTAACGTGAAAAGATCCTTCCTTCGTCAGGATGACGCGTGCTTATTGGGTCAAACCTACGTGGTTAGTAGCTGAATCAGCTCATAAACTCCACCACTGCCGGGCAATGATCGGAATGAATGACGTCGCGGAGCAGATGAGCCTCCTGTACGCGGGGCGCTAAATCTTTGTCTACTAACAGATGATCCAGGCGCCAGCCCACATTGCGGGCGCGGGCACCGGCGCGATACGTCCACCAGGAGTAGTGGCCTACGGCGTCGCCGTGGTGATGACGGAAGGTATCCACGAAGCCATCCTCCAGAAAATCGGCAAACCATTTTCGCTCCTCGGGCGTGAAGCCGGGGCTTTGCTGGTTGGCCTTGGGGTTGTGCAGATCGATGTCGCGCTGGCAGCAGTTGAAGTCGCCTCCAATGACCAGGGGTGGTGCCCCGGCGGCTTGCAGCTCCCGCACGTAGCGCCGGAAGAAGTGCAGCCACTCTACCTTGAATGCCTGCCGCTCGGGGCCACTCGTGCCAGAAGGCATGTACACGTTCAATACGGAGCAATCCGGGAAGTCGAGGCGCAAGACCCGGCCTTCGTCATCGTAGAGTGCCGTGCCGCAGCCGTGTACCACGTTCAGGGGCACTTGCTTCGAAAACGTAGCCACGCCGCTATATCCTGGCTTCTGGGCCGGATGCAGGTAGGCATGGTAGCCCAGCGCCTCAAAACCCGAGACGTTTAGGGGCTCCCGCCCGGCCTTAATCTCCTGCAGGCACAGCACATCGGGGTCGGCCTCGCGCACCCAGTCCAGCAAGCTCTTGCTCAAGGCTGAGCGCAGCCCGTTGACGTTGTAGGAAATGATTTTCATAGAAACACATGCTGTCATTGCGAGCAGAGTAAAGCAATCCTTCCTTCTCGTTGCAAAGGATACTACACCCTGACAAGAAGGAAGGATTGCTTTACTCTGCTCGCAATGACAGCTCTTTATTACTCCTCGTTTTCCTGGGCGTCGAAATACTCCAGCACGTGCCACTTCAGCATACGCTCCTGCTCTTTCAGGTTGGCGAAGGGCACGGGGCGCACGAGGCGGTAATGAGGCCAGCCTTCTTCGTCCACGTTATCAAGCTCATAGAAGCCCGAGTAGCTGAAGATTTTGCAGGTGGCAATATGCATCAGGTCCTGCTTTTGCTCTTTGGTGAAAGGGCCGGCGCCCTGGCCTAGCTCCTGCACACCAATGAGCAGAAGCAGCGCATTCATGTCGGGCTTTTTGCCGAACCGTTCGCGCATCAGGTTCATCAGTTCCCACCAGCGCTGCTCAAATTGCGCTTCGGTTTCGTCGGGGTGCAGCATAGCCTAGGCCTGGTGCTCCGCGTGGATCGGGGCCGGCGTGGCCGACTCTTCCTTCAGCGCCTCCCAGTACTCCACGGCGCGACGGAAGTGTGGAATCACGATGCTGCCCCCGATGAGGTTGGCAATGGCAAATACCTCGTACACTTCTTCGTCGGTGAGCTTTTCCTCGTAGCATTTGCCGAGGTGATACTTGATGCAGTCGTCGCAGCGAAGCACCATGGAGCAAGCCAGGCCTACGATTTCCTTGGTTTTCACCGACAGCGCACCTTCCTGGTAGGTATTGGTATCGAGGTTGAAAAAGCGCTTGATGACCTTATTATCGGCCGCCAGGATTTTTTCATTCATCCGTTGGCGGTAATCATTGAATTCAGTGACGAGGCTCATAAGTAGTAGCGAGGTTCGGGTGGAGGAAAGCCGGCGAAGCAGTCCGGCGCTAGGCCAGTGCTACCGCGCCGTAGCTTTCCGGTGTCGTATTTAAAACTTAAAATTAGGGAGAAGTTCACCAGTACCCTTGCGCTAAACCACAAGATGCTGGCCTACCCAACGTTAGCTGCTCGTATATAGCTCCTTCTGCCTTTATGCAGCTGTTATTGATACGCTATGCCTATCCCTGCTCTGTTAGCTGATTTTGTTTCTCTGGTATTCCCGCGGGTCTGTTTGGCCTGCGAAGATCCGCTGGCTCGCGGCGAAAACCATATCTGTACCAGCTGCCGGGCCCAACTTCCTTATACCGACTACCACAAGTTGCCGCCCGCCGAAAACCCATTAGCCCGACGTTTCTGGGGCAGGCTACCGATCAAGCATGCTCTGAGCTACGTACGATTTCTGCGCCGAGGCCGCGTGCAGCACTTGTTACACCAGCTCAAATACCAGGGCCAGCAGGACGTAGGCCGGGTGCTGGGCCGGTGGTTTGGGCAGGAGCTGACGGAAGCCGGTTTCCAGGCCGAGTTTGACCTTATTGTGCCCGTGCCGCTGCATGCCCGGAAGCTGGCCCAACGTGGCTACAACCAAGCCGATAGCTTTGCGGAAGGCCTATCGACTGGCCTAGGCCTGCCGTGGCACGCTTCTGCTTTGCGCCGTACCGCTCACACTACTTCGCAAACCCGAAAAAACCGTCTGCAACGCTGGCAAAATGTGGCGTCTGTGTTTGAAGTGGCTGATGTAGCAGCCGTGCAAGGCCAGCGTGTGCTCCTCGTGGATGATGTGCTGACTACCGGAGCCACCCTGGAGGCCTGCGCGGCGGTGCTCCTAGCGGCTGGTGCTTCCGAGGTCAGCATTGCCACCATTGCCACCGCCGACCGCTAGGGCCACGGATTGAAACGGACTCGTCGGATTTCACGGATGCGCCGCAGCTTGGATCGCAGTCCAGAGTCCGAGGCTTCTATCCACAGACTATCTGACGACAAACACTTTTAGCCCTTTGCTGTATCTGCTGATATTCCAATAAAAAAGCCACCTCGTAGAAGGTGGCTTTTTTATTGATTTAAAGAACGAAATCCGTGAAATCCAACGAATTCGTTTCAATCCGTGATTCTAGCGGTTAGAACCGGCGTTGATCATGGCGCAACGGAAACCGATAGTAGCGGTAGCCGAGTCTTCAGCCATGAAGCGGCGCGTACCAGGCGAGAGCCAGTAGGCCACATCGCGCCAAGAGCCACCTTTGTAAACACGAACGTGGTCATCGATGAGCGACTGGTAACCACCTTTACCCAAAGAGTTGGGATTCTTGTCGTATTTCTCGGAAGGGTCAAGGAAGCCGTTGCGGCGGAAGGGGTTCAGGTCTTCCACATCTTCAAACGACAGCGGACGATAAATGTCCTGCACCCACTCGTTTACGTTGCCGGCCATGTTGTACAGGCCATAATCGTTTGGAGCGTAGGCATACACATACTCCGTAATCATGGCGCCGTCGTTCAGCGAGCCAGCAATACCGGCGTAGTCGCCGCGGCCGCGCTTGAAGTTGGCCAGGAACTGACCCATCTTCTTGCCATAGGGATTCCGCACCTGGCGGCCATCCCATGGGTAAATGCGCTTGTTCTCCTGGTTTTCGTTACCAGTTTCTTGAGTACCAATCAGAGCCTGAGCAGCGTACTCCCATTCAGCCTCGGTGGGCAGACGGTAGTTCGGGAGCGTGTTACCGTTTTCGATAGCCACTTTCGCTTTGCCACCATCATCAGAAGTGCCTTCAGCGGCGTCGCCGGCATCAGACTTTTTCTTACGCTTGAACAGGCCACCGCCGCTGCTGCTACCACCATCTTCGCTGTCACCAGCCAGACGTTCGTTCACTTTAGCTGTACGCCAGGTGCAATAGTCGTTGGCCTGCAGCCAGCTAACACCCACTACCGGGAAATAGCGGAAGCCGGGATAACGCAAGTAGTAATCTACATAAGGGTCGTTGAACGACAGCTCACGCGCCCACACCGTCGTGTCGGGCAGCGCCGACAGGTAGAACTCCTCAGCAGAGTCTTTGCGTACGAAGTGGAGGTATTCGAGCCAGTGGATGTTCGCTACTTCGGCTTCGTCCATGTAGAACGAGGCCAGCGTAACGGTACGCTCCAGGTTGTCGTGGGTCATGGCTACGTCCTCTTCAGCCGAGCCCAACACCGTGCGCCCACCTTCGATAAACACCAGACCGGGACCATCCGGCATGTTTTGGTAGTCCGCTACTTTCATTCCTTCCTCGGTATTGTACTCAATGCCCGTGGTGGAGCTGTACTTACCGGGTTTCTGGGCGGTGGGCGGACCGCCTTTGCAGGCCGCCAGCGCGCAGGCGCCAACTACAGCAAAGCGCAGGTACTTGGAGAAATTCATGATTGAGTTTAAACTACCTGTGAGAAAAGGGTTTAGATAAGGCAAGTTGCTGCAATAATACAACCTTTCAGAACGCCGGACAAGGAATTGACGGGTAATTCCGTCGTTTCAGGCGTCGCCAGGCGGCTTCCAGCGAATCGAACTCCCGAAGGCACAAAGAGATTTCATGGGCACCCCCTAAGTCGGAACTGAACTGGCTCAGACTCACATCATAGCTGTACCCCAACCGAAACCCACCTACACTCAGTCCTGCTATGGCCGTTAGCAGCTGCTGAGGGTGCTGAGCGCCCGGTAGCGGGATGCCCCGATACACAGCTCCCAACGTGATGGGTGTGGCCGTAAAATAGACTCCTGCTTCGGCCCTCTGGGAGCCACCCTGTTGGGTGTAGGAAGCCGTAGGCGAGAGGCTTATTTCGCGGAACTGCTTGTTAACGTTCGTCTTGAGAAAGTAGTATTTATAGCCTCCCTGAAAATTTAGCCGAACCGGCAGCTTGGCCTGGGTCACAAACCCCAGGTCCGGCTGATTTACATGGTGCGCGGAAGCACCCAGCCAAAATCGTTCCGTATAGAGCAAACCACCCAGTCCGGCCGTAAAATAATGTACCGGCTGGTAGTCTACTACCTCCAGGGTCTGGTCGCGCACTACTCCATCATCCGAGAGTTGGTCGCCGAAAACCAGGTTGCCGTAGCTCACCCGCTGTAGGCCGTAGCTCACGGAGGCGCCGCCACTCAAGCTCAGCTGCTCCGTGAGGCGCGCATGGTAAGCATACACACCGCCGGCCTGAAACCGAGTGTACCCGATGCCGCCGGTACGGTCATAATTTACCAATAGGCCTACGGCGCTGCGCTGGTCCTGGAGGCGGTAGTCGGCGGCAAGTTGGCTGGTTTGGAAGGTGCCGGCCAGGGTCGGGAATTGGTTGCGGTAGCTGAGCGTGAGGCTGTAATCATCGAGCAAGCCCGCGTAGGCCGGGTTTTGGTACATGCGGTTGGCGTAGGGCTGCGCGAAGTACAGATCCTGGGCCTGCGTCGCGCCACCACTCCCTAACCCAAGCAAAGCCACGGCCCAGCGCTTGGGCAACGGACGATACAAACACCTGAAAAAGGACAATAGACGTGGAGGCATACAGATTTTTCTAACGCCCAACCCGGCGCTTTGGTACAGCCGCTAGGCCACTTCCTTGCCCTAAAATGGGCAAATCTTTTCTTTCTACTTGTGCAAACCCGTTAGGCAGTAGTATCCCACGATGCCTCCATACGGCAGCCGCTCTGTGGCCGCACAGGTTCTGCCCTATTTTTGCTGATGCTTTTGTGCAACGCGCCAAGTGGTTTTCTGCTCCATTAAACGACCAGTAAACTGTTCAGTCAATGTTTGTCGTTTACTTGGTGCGCCGTAGGCCAGTAGCAGACTGGCCTACGCCTTGGCCTCCCTCGTCTCTTTCCCTTCTATTCCTATGCGTAAATTCTTTCTTGGCCTCCTGATTTTTGTGGTGGTGCTGGTGGCGGCGCTGGCCGCGGCACCGTTCCTGTTCAAGGATAAAATCAGGCAGGCGTTTGATCAGCAGCTGGCCCAGCGCGTGAAAGCCAAAGTGCAGTACGACCCCGGCAACGTGGACGTGACGCTGCTCAGCACCTTCCCCGACCTCTCCCTGCGCCTGGATCAGCTCCGCATCATTGGGCAGGACTCCTTCTCGCGCGACACCTTGGCCTACCTGCCCCGCCTCGATGTGGGCCTGGACCTGATGAGCGTTATCAGCGGCGACCAGATCAAGATCAAGAATGTGACGCTGCAGCAGCCCGACCTGAGCCTGCGCGTGCTCAAGAGTGGCCTAGCCAACTGGGACGTGTTCGTGTCCGACTCCGCGGCCGCCGCTAAGGGGCAAGATACCACGGCCGTGAGCCTCGCCATTAAAGGCTGGAAGATTGAAGATGGCCACCTGCGCTACGACGACCGCAGCATTCCGTTTGCCATGGAGGCGCGCCACGTAAACCACACCGGCTCCGGCGACTTCGAGCGCAACGTGTTTGATATGGTGAGCCAGACCACCGCCGAGCAGTTCACCATGAACTACGACGGCATGGACTATATCAGCAAAAAGAAGCTGACGGCCGACGTGACGATGGCCATGGATCTGGAGAAGATGCTGTTCACCTTCAAAGACAACAAGGTGCAGCTCAACGACTTTCCGGCCACGTTCCAGGGCACCGTAGGCCTGCCCAACGATACCGACATCATCTACGACCTAACGTTTAGGGCCCTGGAAACCGACTTCAAGAACATTCTGAGTCTGGTGCCTGGCGCTTACACCGAACAGTTCAAGGACATGAAAGCCACTGGCAACGTGGCGTTTGATGGCTACTTCAAGGGCGTGCAGAATGAGCTGAAGATGCCCGGCTACGGCGTGAATCTGCAGGTGAAAAACGGCATGTTCCAGTACCCTAACCTGCCCCAGGCGGCCCGCAACATCAACGTAGACATGAACGTGGACAACCCCTCGGGCTTCACGAACAACATGAAGGTGAACGTAAAGCAGTTTCACCTGGACCTAGGCAGCAACCCCATTGATGGCAATGTAGCCATTGATGGCCTGGAGCCGATGAAAGTAGATGGGCGCGTGAAAGTCAACGTGGACTTGGCCGAGATGATGAAAGTGTACCCGGTGCAAGACCTGCTGCTGCGCGGCAAGCTGTTCGTGGATGGCACGGCCCGAGGCATCTACTCCAAAACCCAGATGCCCGTGATTCAGGCCAAGATGAACCTGACCAACGGCTACGTGAAGAGCAAGCAGTTTCCGGCGCCGATTGAGAACCTGACGCTGAATGGCACCGTCACGAACCCTACGGGCCAGCTCAACGATACCCGCGTGGACATCCCGCAGTTCCGGATGCTACTGGATGGGGAGCCGCTGGAAGGCCGCGTAGCTACGCAGGGCGTAGACAAAATGCGCTTCGATACCGACGTGAAAGGCGTAGTAGACCTCACCAAGATCACGAAGATTTTCCCGCTGGAAGGCATGACGGTTACGGGCCGCCTCAGCGGCAACGTGGCCGCCAAAGGCAACATGGCTGATATTGAGGCGGGGCGCTACCAGACGGTGGTAGCCTCGGGCACCGTGAAAGCCCAGAACGTGACCTACAAGAGCAAGGACTTGCCGCAGGGAATGAAGGTGACGCAGGCCACCGCCACCTTCAACAACGACAAGATTGTGCTGCAGAACATGACGGGCTTCATGGGTTCGTCGGACATTGCGGCGTCGGGCACTATCTCCAACTATATGGGCTACTTGTTTGTGCCAGGCCAGCCGTTGCGCGGCAACCTCACGGTGAACAGCAGCCGCTTCAATGTGAATGAGTGGATGGTAGACGAAGTATCGGCTAAGCCCACCGTGGCCGCCAATGGCAAGGCCCCGGCTACGGCGCAGGGCGTACTCCAGATTCCGAAAGACTTCGATCTGGTGCTGAACTCCACTGTAGGCCAGGTGATTTATGACAACCTCAAGCTCGACAACGTGAAGGGTACCGTGACGGTGCGCAACGAAGTAGCCACCCTCAACAACCTCACGTTCAACACTCTCGGCGGTAGCTTTGCTACCAACGGCAGCTATAGCAGCAAAGACTTGGCGCACCCCAAGTTTGATCTGGGCCTGAACATCAAGAACCTCAACTTCCAGAACGCTTTCAAGGCCTTCAACTCGGTGAAGGTGCTGGTGCCGCTGGTGAGCAATCTGGAAGGCATTTTCTCGACCAACTTCAACGTGAGCGGCGAGATGGGCCCCGATATGATGCCCAAGTACAGCACGCTCACGGGCAAAGGCTTATTTGAAATTGTGCGGGCGGCCGTGTCTAACTCGGCGGTGCTGGACAAAATCAGCGCACTCACGCAGTTTCAGGAACTGAAGAAGTTTGCCGTGGATAACAAGGATGTGGCGGCGGAAATCATCAACGGCAACTTTGTGGTGAAGCCGTTTGACCTGACCGTAGGCCAGATCAAGATGACGGTAGGCGGCTCCAACAATATCAGCTCGGGTGGCCTAGAGTACATCACGGCCCTGAACGTGCCTACCGGCAAGCTCGGCAATCAACTCAACAGCCAGCTTACGCGCCTCACAGGTGTGCAGAACCTACAGGGCACCGACCGCGTGACGCTGGGCCTCAATATTGGCGGCACCGTCACGAACCCCCAAGTGAAACTGACGACCGGCAGCGTGAAGGCCCAGGCCAAGGATTTGGTAAGCAACATTGTGCAGGCCAAAGTAGACGATGCCAAGCTTAAGCTGCAGGCGCAGGCCAAAGTAGCCCAGGACAGTTTGCAGCGCGAACTGCAGCGCAAGCAGCAGGAGTTTACGGATAAGGCCAAGCTGGAACTGGACAAAAAACGCCTGGAAGCCCAAAGCAAACTGCAGACCCAGGCCAAGCAAGGCCTGAACAATATTCTCTTCGGCAAGCCCAAAACCCAACCGGCCAAGCCAGCCGAAACGCCCAAGGCCGCAGAGCCTACGGAGCCCGCCAAAGCGGATAGCACGAAAAGCGGAGAATAGAATTTTTTCTATCTAGCTCTCCTTCGCAAGTTTGGCTAACTTCTTGCGCAACGGAGCAGTCGAGCCTGCGTAACAGGCTGACTGCTCCGTTTTTTTGTTCCACAACCTCCCCATTCCCATGAACCTCTCCCGTTTATTTCCCCTATTGCTAGCGGCACCTATTGCGCTAGCTAGCTGCAGCAAAGACAACGACTCGTCGTCGGCTACTTCCTCTAAGCTGCAAGTACGCATGACCGATGCGCCCGGCGACTATCAGCAGGTGGTACTGGATGTGCGCCAGATTGAAGTGCATCTGAAGGAAGATACCAACCCCGATGGCTGGCAGGTGCTGCCGTTCCAGGCCCAGACTATCAATATTCTGGAATACGTAAACGGCCGCTCAGCCCTGCTAGTCGATACGGACTTTGCTCCCGGCGACCTGAAGGAAGTTCGGTTAATACTCGGCCCCGACAGTTACCTGATTGGTCGCGACGGCCAGCGCTACGACCTCAAAACCCCTAGCGGCCAGACGTCCGGCGTCAAGCTGAAGCTCGATAAGGCAACGCTGCGTGAAAAGGAAACTTTCCAGCTCTTGCTGGACTTCGATGTGGCCAAGTCGATTGTAGAGCGCGGCAACTGGAAGCCCGGCAACGACAAGAAGGAGCGCTACCTGCTTAAGCCCGTGGTGCGGGTACTTGCCCAAGACATCCGGGGTGGCCTACGCGGCACCATTACGCCAGCCGCCGCCTTGCCGCAGGTACTGGCCATCCGTTCTTCCATCACCGTGCCCGATACGTTCAGCACGGCCGCCGATGCTTCGGGTGCCTTCCAGCTGAGCAGCCTGCCCTCCGGCACCTACCGCGTGCAGTTCTATCCCAGCACTACGGCGCCAGCCAACCAGCCTGCCTACAAGGTGGTAACCCGCACCGGCGTAACCGTTACCAACGACCAGGTGACGGACCTAGGCCAGGTATCGGTAAACTAGCTTTCGTTGGCACTGGCCTAGGCCAGTATCAATAACTGAAACGACACAAAAAAGCCCTGGCTACAGTAGCCAGGGCTTTTTTGTGTCGTAAGGAATTCTCAGCGCTAGTTCTTGATGAGGCGCTGGGTAAACTTCCCGTTGCCGCCCTGCACCACCACCAAATACATGCCGGTAGGCCAGGTGCTCATGGCAAGACCAACTTGCTCACCGCCCGCGTGGCCTGCTTTGTACACGATGCGGCCCGTGGCATCGAAAATAGCTACCTGATACTGGCCTAGGGGCAAGGTCGTCAGGTCCAGCGTAGCCTCGGTAGTAGCGGGGTTAGGTGCTACACTAATGGAAGCGGCTTGCTTGCTGAAGCCAACAGTGCGCACAGAGCTGTAAGTAGCCTTTCCGTCGGTATCTACCTGCTTGAGGCGGTAGTACACGGTGCCGCTGGCAGCCTGCGCCCGCACGTTGGCATCGGTGAAGCGGTAAGCCGCGCCGGTATTCGTGGTGCCATGGCCCTTCACGGTGCCAACCGTCGCAAATGCCTGGCCGGTGAAGCTGCGCTCTACCTCGAAACGGTCGTTGCGCAGTTCCGTAGCCGTATTCCAGATAAGCTGAGCGCTGTTGCCCACAGCTTTCACCTCGAACGCAGCCAGTTCAACAGGAAGCGGTCCGCTAACCGGAATGCTATAGGTAGCGATATTGGAAACGCCACCCAGGTTGTCTGTAGCGTAGTAAGTGAACGAGAAATTACCCGTTGTCGACTTCGCGGGCGTGTACGACAACTCGCTGGCCTGGTCCGGCTGAATCGTTTGGTCCTTGCTTACTAGTACACCATTCAGCGTCAATGAGCCACTTGCAGGCAACGATGCAATGGTGAAAGAAGCAATAAAGCCATCGGCGTCCGTAGCGGTCAGCGCGCTCAGAGGCGTGGTGCTGGCCGTATTGCGCATGCCGTTGTAGGTCTTGTTCTGTGCTACCGGCAACTCATTGCTGATAGGCACTGTGTAGATGGCCGTGTTAGAAATGTTGTTCTGGTTATCGATAGCGTAGTACGTGAAGGTCGTATTGCCCGCGTAAGAGCCGGTGGGGTCAAACGTGAGCTGACCGAGCTGAGCAGGCAGCACCTCAACTTGGCCGGCCGTTACTCGTGTGCCACCCACATACAGCGTTCCGTGAGCCGGGTTGGGCACCGTCACAATCACATACTTAGCAATAGTGCCATCGCCATCCGTCGCATTCATCGGGTTGATGGCTGTAGCCGCTGCAATGTTAGGCACCGCCGGCGCTGTGGTCACGTTCTTAGCTATCGGCGCCGTGTTACCTACCGGAATGGTATAGGTGGCCACGTTGCTGATGGAAGTGCTGTTATCCGTAGCTAGGAACGTGAACGTGAAGTTGCCATTATTACCTGCTGCTGGCAAGTAGGTGAGCTTGTCGTTCTCCGCAGGCGTATAGGCCTTGTCAACTACCGCTGCAATGCCATTCACATACAAGGTTCCGAAGACTGGCAACGACTTGATGGTGTAGCTTACAATGCTGCCATCGGAGTCGGTGGCATCCATCTTCACAATGGCAGCGGCTGGCGTTGTGTTGCTCGGAATAGCTGTCGTGAGCGTGTTATTCGCAACCGGCACGGCATTACACGTTCCGAAATACAGGTCATCAATCCCGATGTCATTGCCACCAGCGGCCAGAGTCAGGTTCCGGATTTCGAACGTGGCCGTCGTGTTGTCGCCGGAGTACCATACGTCCGAATACTTCACCCATTCATTGGGGGTGGTAGCCACTGTGATAGTGCCCGAAGTAGATTCTCCGTTGATAACGAAGCCCACTTCCGGATCAACTCCGCCCGAGTTCAGCAGGTTATTGAAGAAGGCCGAGAAGGTGTAGTAGCGGTTCGGCTGGACCTTAAACGTCTGGGTATACAGCGTACGGATAGCCGAGGTGGCATTTACCATCATGAAGCTGTTCCCGACCACACTAGCTGGTCCTATTCCGTGCCCGGTCCCGAAGAAGTTGGGGTGATATTCGCTGGCATCGGCCCCAATAGCATACGTGGTTTCCGGCACCAGTTCCTGGTTACCGGCCACGTTGGCTTTGTATTCATAGTTGGTATTGAAGCCGATGTTGCCGTCCGTGAAGCTAGAATTCACCAGTTGGTTCGGGCCGGTAGCTGAAATACACTGCACCGCTGGGTCGTAGACGTTGAGCGTAACAGTAGCCTGGCTGCATTGGGGAGTTCCGGTTTTATCGCAGGCCTGGTAAGTGAAGCTATCCGTTCCCAAAAAGCCAGTGGCGGGGGTGTAAGTATAGGAGCCGTTTGAGTTGAGGATAAGGGCACCGTGGGTGGTGTTCTTGCCTGCTACCACCGTCACCGTGAAACCGGTATTCTGGGGGTCGATATCGTTGAGGATAACGTTGCCGGATACGGTCGTATTCTTCTCTACCTCGTTGCTGTCATCGTAGGCCGTCGTAACGTTTTTCACCTCCACCCGGATAGTTGCCTGGTTGGAAGTCAGCCCTTGGGCATCCTGCACGGTGTAGGTAATGGTGCTGATGCCTGCGTAGTTATTTACTGGCACAAAGGTGATTACGCCACTAGAGTTAACCGTAAACGTTCCCTTGTTTGCCAAGGTGCGCGTTTGCTGAATACTCGTCTGATCGGGGTCCAGATCAACGGTGGAGTTCACTATGCCGCCTAGGCCACCCGCGTCTTTGTCGGTATCCGTATCATTGGCCACGACTGAAATGGAGGCGGATTGATTGCGTGTTACTGGCACCGTTACGTCATTCACCGCTACTGGCGGTACGTTAGCCACCGGAATAGTGTAGGTGGCTGTATTTGACTCTAGGCCGTCGTTGTTGGTGGCAGTGTACGTGAAGCTGAGGTCACCGAATCGCGCACCGTTCGGGTCAAATTGCAGTTGGGAAATCTGGTCTGGTGTGAGTGTATTTCCAGCCGCAAGTGCGGTGGTTGTAGCAGTGCTTATATATAGGCTTCCACCGGAAGGCACTGTCTTAATGGTGTAGCTGCTAATAGTGTTATTAGCAGCTATTGTAGCCGACAAAGAGGAAATAGATGTAGCCTCCGCATTGCTCGGCATGATAGCCGTCCGGACGTTGTTGGATGTGGCCGGGTTGCTGATCGTAATAGTGAATGTAATAGGCGTACCAGTGTATTGCCGCTTTCCTCCACCATTCAAATCCGAAGCAACAAAACTGAAAGTTACAGTGCCTGTCTTATTCAGCGTTGTGAAGTACAATTGCGGGGCTGCTACAGCAACAGCAATGTTACCTGGATAGTCTTTGCCAGTGGCAGCAACAGACCCTAACGGGGTAGTACTGTTTCCCACGTATAACAGCCCTAACGTATTATCTGGTGAATAAGCAGTTATATTATACTCAGGACTTCCACCGGTGTTGGTTAAAGTGGGTAATGTAATCCCTACCCTGGTAGAATTAGAAGGAATATACGTGCTTCTGCTACCACTCGAAATGGTCGGCTGAGCCCAAAGTAGAATCGGACTTAGCACGAGCCATAGCAGCATCGGTAGCCCTGCGCGGAAATGTGTTTTCATAGAAATGGATTAGAGTGAAAGAACTAGACGATGTTATCGAAATCAAAAACCTGTGATAACTCGGTCAAAACTAACACACTATATATAACTATTCAACGCCTACTCGAATTTAACATTCGCTTAACCTGCACCTCTATAACTTATACAATAAAATGATGTGTTTATAACAATATTCACATAATAATGACTCAAATTGGTAAATGAGTAGCAAAATAGGAAAACAGGCTGATGCCTAACTTACACTTCTTCATGAAGTATAAGTTATAATGTCTTGTATCAAGCCCTTGTTAATTTATAATAATTTTAATAATCCATATTAACATAAACGCTAATTGCCTCCAGACGAATATTTCGCATGAAGGCAATCAGCGCTTTGGATGTTAGTGTTTACTGAGCCGCTAGGCCAGTCTTTTTACCAATGCCAGCAGCTCTTGCTGCGTAGCTTGGGTTTTGTCGCGGGCGTACCAGGCGTGGACTTTCTCGGCGTATTCTTCGTGGGTGGCGCCGCTAGCTTTCAGGCTCAGGAATAGGGCTTGGGCATCGGCGGGGCGCGGGCCCCATTGCGCCACCTCCGTGAGCGTATCTGCCCGGAGCACTACTAGCTTCGGAATGGAGCGGCTGCCGCTGGTAAGGTAGCGGTCCATTATATCCAGGTTTTCGTCGCGCAGGAGGTAGTGCGTATTGATGTGGCCCTGGCTGACTTGGCCTACAGCCTCCAGCACGGGTACGATCTGCGCCGCGTCGCCGCACCACCCTTCCGTGAGTATCAGCCAGACATACTGCTGTTTAAGGCTCTGCGCGGCCGCCTGCAGTTCGGGGAGTATGTGGGTGGTTTTATCCAGGCGCTGCATGCGCTGCACATTCAGGTGAGTGTAGTGCGTGAGCATTTCCGACTGTTGGGTACCCGTTGTTTTTCCCTCTACCTGTAGCGCATCAATAAGCTGGCGGTAGCTCGCGTAGGTATGCGCCGTGGCTAAGCGGTCGGGGGTTAACACAGGAACCAAAGTGTTAGTAGACATAAGAAACAGCTAAATGTGACAGACGCTATAACAACGAAAAACCCTTTTCGATGGCCGAAGCCGTTCGAAAAGGGTTTGACAAGTGGCCTAGGCCAGTGCTTACAGGCTGGGCACGTCGGCAGTAGCGGCCTGCGCGGATAGCTCGCGGCAGTAGGTAATAAAGTCTGTGTTGATGGGCTCCAGGCCGTTCTGGCGCAGGTCGCGGGCTACCTGGGCCCGGTGGTAGTTGGCGTGCACCGGCACATGGGTCAGAATATCCGATACCTGGCTGGTGTAGGCCTCTCCAATGGAGTTGGTGTAGGTAATCAGGCGCTGCAGTTCCGTGTCATCAGCCTGGATGCCGTACTGGTGGAAACGCTCTGAGGTTTGCTCGTGCCAATAGTGCAGCGTAGCCAAATCGTGCTCCTGCCATACTTTTACGGGGCTGGGGGTGCTCGTGAGGCGGCCCAGCCAAATAGCCTGCGCATTCAGTACGTGACTGAACAGACGTAGTGCGCTGGCCGGAATGGTAGCGCCGGTGGCCACTAGGCCATCCAGATGACGCAGCAGGGTGTCGTTGGCCCACACATTGTAGGCCCCCAGCTTTTCGTTGGTGTTAATCATGGTAAAAAAAGAAGGTAATGGGTACTGAAGTGATGAGGTAAAGAAGTCTGATGTTCTGTCACTTCATCAATTCAATACCTCTTACTTTTAACGGGGGTCTTGCCACACAACCCGTTCCTCGGTGCGCGCATCGGCGAAGTCGGTACACTGGCCGTCGCCACGGCCAGTGAGGCCGCCATCGGGGTGGCAGAGCAACTTGCCGTCGCTGGTGTAGAGGTTGGTGTACTGGTCGCAGCAACCTACCGTTTCGTAATACACGCGCTTGCCTTTGTAGAGGTAGCTCATGATCTGAATAGGCGGGTTCTGTTTTTTCTCGTTTAGGTGGTACTGAATGCGTTTTTCCAGCCAGGCCGGCCGCTTGGTGTTGTCAAACTGTGCTTCGGTCTGGGAGGGAGTGGGCTCCACGGTATTGGCGCTGGCAGGAGCCGGGGTAGAGGTAATGCCACTGGTGCCGGCCGGAGGCGCATCGGTAGGCGTCGTGACGACTACGTTACGCTGGCAGGCGAAGCTGCCCAACAGCATACAGAGAGAAGCAGCCGTCAGGAAGGCGGGAAAGCGCATCATTAGTATCATTAGAAAGTGAGTAGCGGGAAAGAAGGGAGGGCCGCCCCGCAATCGGGCGGCAAAGATGCACACAAACTCCTGTTACGCGAAGCTACCCCAGGAGTTGTTGCAGCGTGCCAGCACTCTTGCTAGGCCAGGAGCGCCCATACCCGGGGCCCGAAAATCAGGAGGCCTACTACCAGGGCCGCCACGGCCATCACCAGCACTGCGCCGGCCGCTACATCCTTAGCCCGCCCGGCCAGCGGGTGGTACTCCGGCGACACCAGATTTACCACCGCTTCAATGGCTGTATTCACCAGCTCCGCGCTCCACACGGCCCCGATGGCTACCGCCACGGCCACCCATTCCCAGCGCTCCAGCCCAAAATACAGGCCTAGGCCTATAGTTACTACCGTAGCAGCGGCATGAAACTGCAGATGCACTTCCGAGCGCAGCGCCGCCCACACGCCCCGAAAGGCAAAGCCGAAGCTAGCTGCCCGGCGGCGCATCATGCCTGAGCGAGGCGACGGTGTGTTATCCACGGGCATCAAACTGCTGAAACACCGTATGGCAGAGCTGGTCCCACTCCGATTTCAGAATGCTGAAGTACACGGAGTCGCGGCGTAGGCCACCCTGCGTGAGGCAGTGGCTACGCAACGTGCCTTCTTCCGTAGCGCCCATGCGGCGCATAGCCTCTCTGGATTTCCAGTTGCGGGCATCGGTTTTGAGCTCTACCCGCTCGCAGCCCAGCTCCCCGAATGCATACTTCAGCAGCAGGTGTTTGGCCGCCCGGTTGATGCCCGTCCGCTGATACTCGCTTCCCAGCCACGTCCAGCCAATTTCCAGGCGCTTATCATCCAGCGCAATGTTGCCATAGCTGGTGCTGCCCACCACCCGGCCGCTTTCCTTATCGATAATGGCAAAGGGGTAGCGCTTGCCAGCCTCCCGGTCGCGGACGGCCTGGGCAAGGTAGGCGGCCAGATCCACGCTATTCCGGGGCATGGGCGTGGTCAGGAAGCGCCACACTTCGGGGTCGAAGGCAACGGCCTTTAGGTCCTCGAAATCGGTAAGCTCCAGTGGGCGAAGGCGAACACGGCTATTTTCCAGCGCAATACAACGGGCAAAATCCATGCGGAACAGGTCGGAGGGGAATGCGCCGTAAAGATGCCGAAAAAAGCAAAAGCCCCCGCACCGAAGTAGTGCGGGGGCTTTTGCTTTTTGAGGGCCGTTCTGGCTTACTTCTTAATCTCGCCTACCATGTCCTCGGGCTTCAGCCACTCCGTGAACTGCTCCTCGGTGAGGTAGCCGAGCTGCAGCGCGGTTTCCTTGAGAGTAGAGCCGTTTTTGTGGGCCGTCTGGGCAATTTCGGCGGCTTTGTAGTAGCCGATGTGCGGGTTCAGGGCCGTTACCAGCATCAGGCTGCTATCTACGTGCTTCTTGATGTTGGCTTCCAGGGGCTCAATGCCCACGGCGCACTTATCATTGAACGACACGCACACATCACCAATCAGGCGGGCAGAGTGCAGGAAGTTGTAGATCATCACGGGCTTGAACACGTTCAGCTCGAAGTGGCCGTTCATGCCGCCGATGTTGATAGCAACGTCGTTGCCCATTACCTGCGCGGCAACCATGGTCATGGCTTCGCACTGGGTGGGGTTTACCTTGCCGGGCATGATGCTCGAACCGGGCTCATTATCAGGAATATGCAGTTCGCCAATGCCGGCACGCGGACCCGAAGCCAGCAGACGGATATCATTGCCGATTTTCATCAGCGAAGCCGCTACCGTTTTCAGGGCGCCGTGAGCTTCCACGATGGCGTCGTGGGCGGCCAGGGCCTCAAACTTGTTTTCAGCCGTGATGAACGGGAGGCCCGTCAGGTCAGCAATGTGCTTGGCCACGTTCTCGGAGTAGCCGGCGGGTGTGTTGATGCCGGTACCTACCGCCGTGCCGCCCAAAGCCAGCTCCGAGAGGTGAGCCAGCGTGTTTTTGATGGCGCGCAGGCCGTGGTCGAGCTGCGATACGTAGCCCGAAAACTCCTGGCCTACGGTCAGGGGCGTGGCGTCCATGAGGTGGGTGCGGCCGATTTTCACGATGTGCATGAACTGCTCGCTCTTGCTTTTCAGCGTGTCGCGCAGCTTCTCGATGCCGGGAATGGTGGTTTCTACCAGAATCTTGTAGGCGGCAATGTGCATGGCCGTCGGGAACGTGTCGTTTGAGCTCTGCGACTTATTCACGTCGTCGTTCGGAGCCAGCACTTTCTTCTCATCCAGGAGGTTGCCGCCCTGCAGCACGTGGCCGCGGTAGGCCACTACTTCGTTCACGTTCATGTTGCTCTGCGTGCCCGAGCCGGTTTGCCACACCACCAGCGGGAACTCCTTATCCAGCTTGCCTTCCAGGATTTCGTCGCAGACGCGGCCGATCAGCTCGGCTTTGTCGGCGTCGAGGATGCCGGCGTCGCGGTTGGTGAGGGCGGCGGCTTTCTTGAGGTAGGCAAAGGCGCGGATGATTTCCTTGGGCATCCGGTTGATGTCCTGGGCAATCTGGAAGTTATCGATGCTGCGCTGAGTTTGGGCGCCGTAATAGGCGTCGGCGGGAACCTGCACGGTGCCCATGGTATCTTTCTCGGTGCGGAACTGAGTCATGCTTCTAGTGGGTGAGAAGAGAATAAGGTGACAAGAAAGCGCGCCGCATGCCGGCACGGCGCAAAAGTACACAACGTCATCCCGCCGTGCGCGGCTACCCCAAAATTCTGCGCACCATTGGCTCGGCCCTAGGCAAGTCGGCTGCGTATAGCCCAGTACTTAACCAGCCATTCCTTCCCATGAAAAAGACCTTCGAAGACGAGTCCGACGCCCTGTCCACCTCGCCCGCCACGCCTACTACCACCCAAAGCGCCGCCATCACGCCGCCCCACGAAGAAAACCAGGAAGCCACCACCACCCGGGTATCCGGCGCGTCTGCCTCCAACGACGACGAAACGCCCGTGCCCGTAGCCGGCAACGGCGCCCCCGACTACAGCCACATCGACGTGAAAACCGAGCCCGACCTCCCCACTCCCGACAAAGCCGGCGGCAGCGCCACCGAGCCCGAAAGCGGCGGCGGCTACAGCGGCTAAGGTGAAATTGTGAATTTGTCGTGCTAGTGGCCTAGGCCTCCTGTCATTGCGAGCGAAGCGACGCCATCTTTCCTTTCAGCCGCGCCGACTGCTAGCTTATTGGAAAGCCCTTACTTCCGCGCTGGAGGTGAGGGCTTTCTGTTTCTTTAACGTACTGCATACGAGCAAGGAAGGATTAGCTGCGCTGTCCTGCGGGTGCTTCTCTCCGCTCGCAATGACAGGAGGCCTATGCTGCTTCCTGAGGCTAATGGGTGGCCTAGCGCCCCTCTATTTTGAAGGGCACACTCACTTCTACCTGGCGAGCCGTGCGGCGGCCGTTAGAAATGGCCGGGAACCAAGCGGGGCCTTCCTGGATCAGGCGCACGGCTTCGGCGTCGCATTCGTCGCTGACCTTCTTGATGACTTTGATGTCGCTGACCTTACCATCCTCGCCTACGACAAAGCGTAGCCGCACCGTTCCTTCGGTATGGGCTTCCAGGGCTTTTTCGGGATAATCTAGGCTGTCTTTCAGGTATTTTTTCAGGCTGCCATAGCCACCGGCGGGCATAGCGCTTACCGACATAGGCGTGGGCGCGGCTTCACGGCGTACTACCACTACTTCACTGAGGCTTTTATTGTCAGGTGCGAGGGCCAGCGCCAGAGTGGAGTCGTTGGGTTTTAGGGGTTGTGTTTTGGCAGCGTATCCAATTGAGCTAATGCTGAGCTGTGGGGTGTTGACGGGGACCGTCAGACTAAACGAGCCATCGGCAGCGGTAGAAGCTCCTTGTTGAGTACCAGGCACTAGCACCGTCGCCCCTTGCACGCCTTGCCCGGTGGTCTGGTCCGTGATGCGTCCCGACACGGTGCGCAACGCCAACGCAGCAGAAGGAGCACCTGCCGATTTCATGTTGCGCTTGGCCGGTAGGCCACTAGTCCGCATGGCAGATGCTGCACCTGGTTTTTCGGCTGCTGCGGAGGCAGCTTGTACGGCATATTCCTGCTTCTGCTCACCAGCATTAGACTTGGCAATACTTATGGTAGTATCCAGGCCAGATTCAACGTTTCCCGCCACAGCTTCCGACATGCTCATAGCGGCGCTGGCAGGTGCTACATCAGCTCCATTGGGAGCCTTGGGCGCTACCCTAGCGTACTGTGGGCTTCTAGCGCGGCGGCGCGCCACCATAGGCGCCGGCTTCGACGGGGCTACTACGCGGGCCACTACATCTGGCGGCATAGGCGCATCGAGAACTGCAGCAGACTCGGCTTCATGTTGCGGCGTGGGCAGTGGCCTAGGGGCCCGAATAGCCAAGCGCTCTACTGCGCGCTGGCTGTTAGACGCAACTTCTGGAGCGGCAGAACGCCGGAGGGTAAACCACGCCACGGCTCCCAGCGTCAGCAATAAAACGGCTGCCGCAGCCAGTTGGCGCCACGCCAGAAACGGTGCAGCTATTGGCTCGTTTTCTGTGGCCAGCTCGGCCACGCGTGCGCCCAAGCGCTGGCGCAGTTCCTGGAGGCTGGCCTCCGTGGTGGCAACAGGCTGCATTTCCAGGCCCGTCAGAATATCGGCGCACTGTGCACAGTCGAGGGTGTGGCTTTCTACCTGGTGCTGCTCAGCAGCACCCAACTCCCCGGCCACGTAGCGGCGCAGCACCTCCACCGGCAAATGCCGGCCGGCTGGTGTGGTGGGCTCAGAAGTGGCGTTATGGAGAGGCATTGGAGGCAGCAGTTGATTCTAGGTGGCGGCGCAAGTTGCGCTTACCGTTTTGGATGTGGCTTTTTACAGCATTCAGGTCGAAACCTGTGAGGTCCGCAATGTCGCGGTAGCATTTCTTTTCGAGGTAAAACAGCTCCAGACACTGCTTTTGTCCCGGCGGCAACTCGGCCAGGGCGTGTTCCATTTGTTGGAGCTGCTGTTCGTGGAGGTCGGCTTCGGCGGGGTCATCAGCTACCAGATGCCGGCTGGCCGCCGATTCCATACCGGCAGCGTCCGGAAAGTGCACTATTAGTGCGCCACCCGCCGCGGGGCCGGCCCGTTGCCGGGCGCGCAGCACCATCAGGCAGTGGTTGCGGGCCGTAGTGTGCAGCCACGGGGCAAAGTTTTCCACCTCGTGCCGGCGCAGCTTTTCTACTAGTTGCTCAAACAGCTGCATCACGGCATCCTTGGCATCTTCCTCGTCGCGCAGGTAGCGCCGACAGGTAGCCAGCACTGCCGGCATGTGCCGCTCATAGAGGGCGCCCAAGTCGTGCACATGGCCGTCGGCGCGGTAGCGCAGCAGCAACTCCGCATCGGAGAGCTCGGCAGCAGGCGCAGGACGTCGGCGGAAAAACATGCAGCTAGAAAGGGCAGGGTGGCAGATTCGAAAGCTACGGGATTGGCAGCAAAATTCTTCCCGTGCTGACTCCCACTGGCCTAGATCGGTCCTCAGATCAGTGTACTGCCTCGCCTGCCATTCACCCCACACCCGGCCCACTAACTGACTACTGGCCTGTAGAAAAAAATTTAGAATTTTTCTACAAGCCGTGTGGAATGAGTGGCCTAGCGGCATCAAGCCAGTAGTACTCGCCTACTCGCTGCCGCTATGCGCTACATCTACTTTCTGCTCCCGTTGGGTCTTCTGCTCTTCCCGGGCACCTCGCTGGCCCAAACCGTGGAACTACCACCAGAACCGGCCCCTGATTCAGTGGCCTACGCCCCCGCAGCGCGCCCACAAGCCGGGCCGTCGCCGGTGTTGCCGTGGTGGCTGCCCAATGCGCAGGAGTGCGTGACCATTCGGGCAGAAGAAGCTCGCTCTATGCCCCAGGCAGCTAAACGCCGCACCCGAACCCTGCGCCGCTGGGATCAGGAACGCCCAGAGCCTGCCATTAGCCGACCTTAAAAACACCTATTATCCTTTCACCTCTATTCTTATCTCCCATGAAGCGGATTCTCTATTTCGCGCTGATGGTGCTGGTGCCGTCAGTCTCGGTGGCGCAACAACCAGCTGCGGCTGCTACCTCGGCTCCGGCCGCCACCTATACCGTGAAGGGCCAAGTAACCGACAGAACCAACGGCCAAGGACTGCCAGGCGTGACGGTGCTGGTGAAAGGAACGACTATAAGTGTGAGCACGAACTCGGATGGAACTTACACCCTTCAGGTTCCTCGTCAGGCGAAAGCACTCATGTTCAGCACTATTGGGTTTATCAGCCGAGAAATAAAGCTAACCGGGCAGTCAATTATTAACGTATGGCTGGCGGCCGATTCGCAGCAGTTGAGTGAGGTGGTAGTTACGGGTAGCGCCCCAATAGTGCAGCATAGAGAGGTGACGGGCAGTGTAACCTCCGTGATTTCAGGCAAAGCCGCCGGAGTTACGATACGGGGAAGTAGAACCCTGAAAAGACAAGGCCGCCAAGCGGCCAACGGCCTTTATGGCTATACCTCTCCTGCTCAGCCCGAACCCGGCGCTGGCGAAACCTATGCCAGCATTGCCGAAAACGGCTTTCATACCACCAATAAGGAACCGCTGAGCACGTTCAGCATTGATGTGGACGCGGCCAGCTACAGCAATGTGCGCCGCTTCCTGCAACAAGGCCAATTGCCGCCCCCTGATGCCGTGCGCACCGAGGAGCTGATCAACTATTTTCAGTACGACTATCCACAGCCCGACCCTACGGCGGCCACACCCTTCCGCGTCATCACGGAGCAGGCTCAGTGCCCTTGGAACCCCGAGCACCAGCTGGTACAAGTGGCGCTGCAGGCCCGCAAGGTACCCACCGATAAGCTGCCGCCGGCCAATCTAGTATTCCTGGTAGATGTATCAGGCTCCATGCAGGGCCCCGACCGCCTGGGCCTGGTCCAGCAAGCACTGCGGCTGCTGACCAAGGAGTTGCGCCCCCAGGACAAAGTAGCGCTGGTGGTGTACGCCGGTGCCGCCGGCACCGTACTGCCGCCCACGGCTGGCTCCCACCGCTCCGATATTCTCGCGGCCATCGAACAGTTGCAAGCGGGTGGCTCCACGGCGGGCGGAGCTGGCCTCCGACTGGCCTACCAGGTAGCGCAGCAGAACTTCAACAAGGCAGGCAACAACCGCGTGATTCTCTGTACCGATGGCGACTTCAACGTGGGCGAACAAAGCGACCAGGCCATGGAGAATCTCATTAAAGAAGAGCGCGAAAGCGGCGTATTCCTGACCGTACTGGGCGTAGGCCAGGGCAATTACCAGGACAAGAAAATGGAGCTGCTGGCCGACAAAGGCAACGGCAACTACGCCTACCTCGACAACCTCGACGAGGCCCGCCGGGTGCTGGTGCAGCAGTTTGGCGGCACCCTGTTCACCCTGGCCAAGGACGTAAAGCTGCAGGTAGAATTCAACCCCGCCCGGGTGCGTGAATACCGGCTGGTGGGCTACGAGAACCGTTTGCTGGCTGATGAAGACTTCAATAATGACCGCAAAGATGCCGGCGAGCTGGGCTCGGGCCATACCGTAACGGCCCTCTACGAGGTAGTACCCGTGGGTGCCCGCGCCTCCATCGATGCGCTGAAGTACCAACCGGCTCCTGCTGCTCCTGTAGCTAATGCATCAGCCGAATTGCTGACCGTGAAGCTGCGCTATAAGGAGCCCCAGGGCGCTAGCAGCAAGCTGCTGGAACAGCCCCTTACTGGCCTAGCTAGGCCACTCGCCGAGGCCAGTGAGAACTTGCGCTTTGCAGCGGCCGTGGCGCAGTTCGGGATGCTGCTGCGCCACAGCGACTACCGGGGCACTGCCACCTGGGAAACAACCGCCACCCTCGCCAAAGGTGCCAAGACCTTCGACCCCGAGGGCTACCGCTCGGAACTGGTCCGTCTCATTAAGCTAGCAGAAGGCATAAAGCCTGCGCCGGTAGAGGTCGGGGTGCGGTAAGAGCTACTGTTTAATGAAGTACAATCGAATTCAAACCACAAACTAACAAACAGATTATCAGCAGCATGCAACCTATTTAAGTTAGCTATACTCCTAGATTCAGCTAAGCCTCTGCCTTAACACTTTTGTCTGAATCAGGCAGCGTAATGTCCTTCCGAAGTCGGTCCATGTTTCACTCACTAGCGGTCTGGGCGGTGCTGGTTGCAGCCTCGCCGCCGGCCAGGGCCGTTGGGCCGACTTCGGTTTTTTATATCCATCCTTCGTGATGCATCCTTACCGCGCTATTGCTCGTGCACGAAAAAGGCCCCGCCGAAAGTTCGGCGGGGCCTTTGTGCAGGGAATAGGAGTTGGGAGAGAGCTTAGAACGAGTAATTCAGGGAAGCCTTGATGACGCGGTTCTGCGCATCGAAATTGTTGTTTTTATCCAGCGAGGTCAGGCCGTAGTCGTAGCCGGCGCTCAGGCCAAAGCCACTCTGAAACTGGTACCCTAGGCCACCCACCACGCTAAAGTCCACAGGGCGGAACTGGTCTTTGATGTCGAAATCGGTATTGAAAGCCGAGAAGCCGAGGGCGCTGGCTTTTACGCGAGCCTTACCCGAGAGTAGCACCGAAGCCTGCGGACCTGCATATACATAGAGTCCATCCGTCAGGTAGGCCTTGGCCAGCACCGGAATATCGAGGTAGGCCATGCGGGCCGTAGCGGTTACTTTGGCGTTCAGAAAATCGAATTGCTCCAGCGGAATGCGGCCATTGAGCACGGTACCTTTCTCTGAATAGCCAACGCCAGGCTCAATAGCGAAGCGCGGGCCCAGAGGCAGCGTAGCATACAGGCCAGCATAGAAGCCGGGCTTCATTTCCTTGGTCACGGCGCCGTTGGTGTACTCAGCCAGGTCCATCACGCTGTTCACGGCATCACCCGACCAGTCCGACACGTTCGCGCCAGCCCGGATACCGAACTTCACGCCATCCGTAGCGGAAGAGGAGGACGTAGAATAAGAGCGAGTAGCGGGAACCGAGCGAGCCTTCGCTGGGCCGGTATAAGCAGGCACACGGTGCGTCTGGACCTGAGCCTCAGAAGCGGTAGTAAAAGCAGAAATTAATAGGGTAGCAGCGGCCAGGCGGCCGAATAGTCGCTTCGTATTCATGGCAGGAAGAGTTGGATGGAAAGAGCCAGTTGCCGCATTGCGCAGGGTGGGTAACTAGCTTCTGACAGGGTACTATTTCAAAACCGTGCCAATCTTTTTTCATCTGTCTTAACAATCAATGATTATAGGCCTACCAGAAGCAGAAACCCTGTTTTTACCCCGGGCTATATCGTTAGTATGGTTGCGCTTGCGAACTGATTCCACGCATAAAACGGTGCGTTTTTTAAAATTTTAGCGAACGTTTGTTAGCTGTTTTTTTGAAAGTTTAATTTGGAATTACCACTCACGCGCCCCACCTTGCCAACATCAAAGCACTTGATACTCATGCTTCAGACTACCGGCCGTTTCTATTTTAGCTATACCTTCTACTACGCCAACGCGTAGTCGAGCGGCCCCTCTGTAGCTTTCCCAACCGAAATTCTTCAGCGCCCCTCGACAACCTCGGGAGGCGCTTTTTTTACGCCCACACTTTCGCTTCACATGCTCACTTCCCGCTTCTTTTATTACGGCTACTATTACTTCTTTCCGAAGAAGCAGGGCCTGATTTGCCGAAGCTGACCAAGAGCAGCCACCACAGCAAAACTAAGGCCCCGCACTCCGGAGGCCTTTTTTAATGTCTTTTTCTTAGTAACCGCACATGCTCCCCACCGTCGCCATCCAGGGCTTTGAAGGTAGTTTCCACCAGATAGCCGCCCGCCATTACTTCGGCCCCGAAACGCTGACGGCGCCCTGCGCTACGTTTGGCGAGGTGGTGCGCCAGGTAGCCAGCGGCAGCACGGGAGCCGGCCTGATGGCTATTGAAAACTCCATTGCCGGCAGCATTCTGCCAAACTACACGCTGCTGCGCAAATCGGGGCTGCGGGTGATGGGCGAGGTGTACCTGCGTATTCGGCAGCACCTGATGGCACTGCCGGGCCAGCAGCTTTCCGATATTATGGAGGTGCACTCCCACCCCATGGCGCTGCTGCAATGCGCCGACTTCCTAGGCCAGTACCAGCACTGGCGGCTGGTAGAATCGGAGGATACGGCCCTGAGCGCCCAGCGCGTACGGGAGCAGGGCCGGCCGGGCGTGGCCGCGGTGGCGGGTACGTTGGCCGCCGAGCTATTTGGTCTGGAAATAGTGGCCGAAGACATCCATGCCGAGAAGAAAAACTACACCCGCTTTCTGGTAGTAGCCCGCCCCGAAAACGCATTGGAAGTCGCGCAGCCCAACAAAGCCTCGCTCTATTTCCATACCTCGCACGCCCAAGGCAGCCTGGCCCGGGTGCTGGTTCGCATTGCTGATCTGGGAATTAACCTCTCCAAGCTGCAGTCGTGCCCAAAGCCGGGCAGCACCTGGCAGTACTACTTCCACGCCGACCTGGAGTTCGAACAGCCAGAACAACTGCAAGCCGCCCTCCGCGACATTGCCCCCGTGACGGAGAAACTGGAAGTACTGGGGGTTTACCACAAAGGCACCACGCATTAATACCAGCCCCCCGATTCAAAAGAACGTCATGCTGAGCGTAGTCAAAGCATCTCGCTCGCTACTAATCACACAGAACTCCCAACGTCAGCACGCGAGGACATTTGCCTCTCTCAGGATGACATTCAGATCAAACACAGCAACCCATGCAAGTCTCCGTAGCCAGCCGCCTTCAGCATACTCAGGAATACTACTTCTCGCAGAAGCTGCGCGAGATTGATGGCCTGAACAAAGCCGGCAAGCAGATTATCAACCTGGGCATCGGCTCGCCCGATATGCCGCCCCACCCCAACGTGGTGGCGGCCCTGACCCGCGCGGCTGAGCAGCCGAACACGCACGCCTACCAGAGCTACAAAGGCGTGCTGGCGCTGCGCCAGGCTATGGCGGGCTGGTATCAGCGGCAGTACGGCGTGACCCTAGACCCGGAATCGGAGATTCTGCCGCTGCTGGGCTCTAAGGAAGGCATCATGCATGTGAGCATGACGTTTTTGGAGGCCGGCGATGAGGTGCTGATTCCGAACCCTGGCTACCCGGCCTACCGCGCCGCCGCCCACCTGAGCGGCGCTACCCCCATCGACTACGACCTGAAAGCCGAGAACCACTGGCTCCCCGACCTCGATGCCCTAGCCCAGCGCGACCTGAGCCGTGTGAAGCTGATGTGGGTGAACTACCCGCACATGCCCACCGGCACCGCCGCCGATACCGCGTTCTTCACCAAGCTAGTTGCCTTTGCCACAGCGCACAACATCCTGCTGGTGCATGACAACCCGTACAGCTTCATCCTGAACACCGAGCAGCCCCAGAGTTTGCTGGCGGTGCCGGGCGCGCGGGAAGTGGTGTTGGAGCTGAACTCCCTGAGCAAGTCGCACAACATGGCGGGCTGGCGCGTAGGCCTATTGGCGGGCCGCGCCGATCTGCTGCAGGAGGTACTCCGCTTCAAGAGCAACCTCGACTCGGGTATGTTCCTACCCGTGCAGCTGGCCGCCGTGGAGGCCCTGAACCTAGATGAAAGCTGGTACCAGGAGCTAAACACCCACTACCGCGCCCGCCGCGAGCTGGTGTTTGAGCTGCTCGATACCATCGGCTGCACATATGACCGCAACCAGGTAGGCCTGTTTGTGTGGGCGCCTATCCCGGCAGGCTACGCCGACGGGTACGCGCTTAGCGACGAGCTTCTCTACAATGCCAACGTGTTCATTACGCCCGGCGGCATCTTCGGCAGCAATGGCAACCACTTTATTCGGGTGAGCCTGTGCCAGACCAAAGAAGTGCTGCAAGCCGCGCTAGGCCGCATTAAGCAAGCCAAACAGTTCAGCACTTCCGCAGCAGTTTGAGAGGAACGGAGGGCCTGCTCCCGCTGCAACGGTATCGTCGGGGAGCATGCCTGATGTCCGCAGGTTCTTCGTTCCGCTCAATCCCCAGAACAGCAAACTTACCATTTCACCACCTCACCATTTCACCGATGGTAGTCACAATAATCGGAATCGGCCTGATTGGCGGCTCACTGGCTCTTAGCCTCAAGGAGACTGGCCTAGCGCACCACATCATTGGCGTAGACCAAAGCCTTGAAAACCAGAAGCAAGCTATAGCTCTAGGCCTAGTTGATGAGATAGAAGCCGACCTGGCCGCCGCTGTGGAGCGAGCAGACTTAGTGGTGGTAGCCGTGCCCATGGATGCGATGCTACATGTTCTGCCTCAGGTGCTGGATGCCGCCACGGAGCGCCAAGTGGTTATTGACGTGGGCTCCACGAAGGCCACGTTGCTGGCCGCTGTGGAAACTCACCCAAACCGCGCCCGTTTCGTGGCGGTGCACCCCATGGCAGGTACTGAATATTCCGGACCCTCGGCCGCCATCCCCGGCTTGTTCCGAGATAAGACCTTAGTAATCTGCGACGCCGCCCGTAGCGCCGAAGACGCCGTGGCGCGGGTAGAAGCGGTATTTGGCCGATTGGCCATGCATCTGGTGTACATGGATGCCACGGCCCACGACCTGCACACGGCCTACATCTCGCACATCTCACATATCACTTCTTTCGCCCTGGCACTCACTGTGTTAGAGAAAGAAAAGGAAGAACAACAGATCTTTGCGCTGGCAAGTGGTGGTTTTGAATCGACGGTGCGTCTGGCGAAAAGCTCGCCCGACATGTGGGTACCCATCTTCCGCCAGAACCGCGTGAACGTGCTCGATGTACTGGACGAGCATATTCACCAGCTCCAACACCTCCGCGAGTTGCTGAATCAGGAAGACTACTCGGCTGTTTATCAACAGATACAGCAAGCCAACCTGATCAAGAAAATTCTGAAATAACGACTGGTTAGACAGCCTTTAGAACGTCATGCTGAGCGCAGTCGAAGCATCTCGCGTGCTGAGGTTGCCAAACTAACTCAACGATTTGAGCGAAATGCTTCGACTGCGCTCAGCATGACGTTCTTATAAACACTTTCCTTCCCGGCCTCACGCTAGGCCACTCCAACAGCAAAAACTCAACCTTATATAATGGAACAGCTCATCACCTCCCCCGCCGACCAGGCCGAACACAAAACCTTCTTGGCTAAAAAGCCTCTGATCATCTCCGGCCCCTGCTCGGCCGAGACGGAGGAGCAACTCATTGAAACCTGCACCCGCCTGGCCGCCACCGGCAAAGTGGACATGCTGCGCGCCGGCATCTGGAAACCCCGCACCAAGCCCGGCCTGTTTGAGGGGGTTGGCACCAAGGGCCTGCCGTGGCTGCAGAAAGCTAAGCAGCTGACTGGCCTACCGACCACCGTGGAAGTGGCCACGCCCAAGCACGTGGAAGATGCCCTAGCCTTCGAGGTAGATGTGCTCTGGATTGGAGCCCGCACCACCGTAAACCCGTTCTCGGTGCAGGCCGTGGCCGATGCGCTGCGCAACACCGATGTTCCCGTGTTCATCAAAAACCCCGTGCACCCCGATCTGGAGCTGTGGATGGGCGCCGTGGAGCGCCTGGCCAAGGCCGGCGTCAAGAACATCGGCCTGATTCATAGGGGCTTCGCGAGCTACGGCAACACGGATTTCCGCAACGCCCCCATGTGGCACCTGCCCATCGAGATGAAGCGCCGCCTGCCTGATATGCCCATCATCTGTGACCCCAGCCACATCTGCGGCAACCGGACTGGCCTAGCGAGCATCGCCCAAAAGTCGATTGACCTGGACTTCGACGGCCTGATGCTGGAGTCGCATATCGACCCCGACAATGCCTGGAGCGACGCCAAGCAGCAGGTGACGCCGGAGCGCCTCGCCGAGCTGCTCGACGGCCTGATCTGGCGCCACGAAACCACTGATCAGCAGGAGTTTATTACGGTGCTCACCAAGCTTCGCGAGCAAATCAACCAGCTCGACGATGAGATTCTGCACCTACTGGGCCGCCGCATGCAGGTAGCCGAGAATATCGGTACGTACAAAAAGGAGAACGACATCACCATCCTGCAAACCAACCGCTGGAACGAGATTCTGGAGCGCGGCGTGCAGAAAGGCAACCAGCTCGGCCTCACCAAAGACTTCATCCTGAAGTATTTCGATGCTGTTCACCTAGAGTCTATCAACCGCCAGAACCGCGTAATGAACCGCGAGAACCTATAGGGTTTAGGTAAGAAGGCAGGGAGGTGACGAGGTAGAAAGAACGTCATTCCGAGCGCAGCCGAGGAATCTCGCGTGCTGATGTAGGATTACTCCTGTAACATCAGCACGCGAGATTCCTCGGCTGCGCTCGGAATGACGTTCTGGTTTTTAGCGGGTACAGTCTCTACTGGCCTAGTGGGCTTTTGATCAGTTCTTTCTACTATTGAACAACTAACACGCCCCACCTCATGCCCGCACCTCTCCTCACCCGCCTGACTGGCCTAGCGCTGGCCGCCACCTTCCTGTTTGCCGGCTGCCAGCAGAAACCCGATGCTCCTTCGGCGCCTGATGATAAGTCGCCCAACACGGTTACCACGGGCTACTTGCAGCCGTTTGAAACGGGTGTGCGGAGCGGTGGCGTGCAGCTGATACCGATTAAAACCCCCAAGGGCACCTTCAACGTCTGGACGAAGCGGTTTGGGACGGGCAAAATTAAGGTGCTGCTCCTGCACGGCGGCCCGGCCATGACGCACGAGTACATGGAATGCTTCGAAAGCTTCTTCCCGCAGGAAGGCATCCAGTTCTACGAGTACGACCAGCTCGGCTCCTACTACTCCGACCAGCCTAAGGATGACGATCTGTGGCGCACGGAGCGCTTCGTGGATGAGGTGGAGCAGGTGCGTCAGGCCCTGGGAATCGATAAGTTCTACGTGCTAGGCCACTCCTGGGGCGGCATTCTGGCCCTGGAGTACGCCCTCAAGCACCAGGACCATCTGGCCGGCCTCGTCATCTCGAACATGGTGGCCAGCATTCCGCGCTATGATGCTTACAACAAGACACTTCGGGCCCAACTACGGCCTAGTCTGCTGGACTCGCTGGAGAAGTTTGAGGTGAAAAAGGACTACCACAACCCGACGTACGAGGGCTTGGTGTTTAAGAACTACTACTCCCAGCACCTGCTGCGCATGGCCGAAATGCCCGACCCAGTGGCGCGCTCTTTCAAGCACGTCAATCAGCATGTGTACGAGCTGATGCAGGGCCCGAACGAGTTCAAAACCGCTGGCCGCCTGCTTACCTGGGACCGGTGGAACGACCTCGACAAAATCACGGTGCCCACCCTCATGATTGGCGGCCAGTACGACACCATGAATCCTAAGGACATGGAGGAAATGAGCCACAAAGTGAAGCAGGGCAACTATCTGCTCTGCCCGCAAGGCAGCCACATGAGCATGTGGGACGACCAGCAGACCTACTTCCGCGGCCTTACCAAATTCCTGAAATCCGTGAACGACGGCACGTTCAAAGCAGGTACCACGCTGAAGTAATAGATAACGAGTGCAACTGAGCGCGCCCATACCTCATAGCACGTCATCCTGCGCTCTGCGCAGGATGACGTGCTATGAGGTATGGGAAGGTAACGTCAATAGGCCTAGGGAGCCTTTGCGGCGGACGAAGATTTCATCCGCTCTTCTATTTCACTTAGCAGGAAGGCGGCGTCATCCTTGTGGGGTTTATCGGGGAAGAGCTCTAGGGCCTGGCGGGCATGGTTGCGGGCTTGCTCGAACTCCTTCAGCTCCAGATACACGAAGGCCACGTTGAGGTGAGAGGTCGGGTAGTTTTTACGGAGCTGAATAGACCGCTCAAAAGGCACCAGGCTCTCTTTGAACCGGCCGAGGCGCTGGTAGGCGTAGCCCAGCGCATAGTACGAGAGGTAGTCGCCCTGCCCATGGTCGTGGGCCTCTTGGTAGTGCTTGATGGTGCGCTTAAACACCTCATCTTCACCTAAGTCCTCCTCGGCGCAGTCGCACTGCTGCACCGCGAAATAATAGTCGCCGAGAGCGCGGTCGAGCTTGTAGTTGTCGGGGTAGCGGTTCTTCAGTTTCTCCAGCACCCGGCGCACCGGAAAGGAGTAGCGAATGGAGTCTTTGCCCAACTGGCGCAGGCTGTCGAGGGAAGGCGCCAGCAGCGGAAGGTCGCGGAAGGCAAAGCGCTTCAGCTCATTGGTACCCACATGATAATTGAGCGCCACTTCCGTTTTCTTCAGAGCCACGGCAGGCTCCACGTTCATCTGATCGGTGATTTTGAGCAGCTTCCACGCCGACTCGTAGCGGCGCTCCAGCACCAAATCGTTGGCTTTGCGCAGAGCCGTAGCCAGTGCAGCCGCTTCTGTAGCGGCCTTTGTTTGGGCCAGGCCGACGGCCGGCGCGAGCAATACCCCCAGAAATACAAGCAGCTGACGCATGACGAAATGGATAAGAAACACCCAAAGATGTGGGAATTTGCCTGATTGCAGACGCAACAGCTTTCTGCACCGCTTACCTGGCCTAGGCGCAACACCTGACTGGCCTAACGCATTCTGCCCCGCAGCCTGCTTTCTGCTGTAAGCTCAACAACTTCGCCGGCCCTGGCACAGTACACGCTCAACCCACCAAAATCTGCTTTCTTGCGGCTATGCTCTTCTATACTGTGATGAAGCCCCTCGTGCAGGTGGCCCTGCGTGTCTTTTTTCGTCAGTTGGAAGTGCGCCACCCCGAGCGGCTCCGGATGAAGGGCCCACTGCTCATTGCCAGCAACCACCCCAACACGCTCATGGACCCGCTGGTGGCAGCCATCAACCGGAAGCAGCCGGTGGCGTTTCTGGCCAAAAGCACGTTTTTCAAGAACCCCATTCTGCGCGCCATCATGGAGTCGGGCAACTCCATCCCCATCTACCGGCGGCAGGACCTGGACACGGGCGCCGAAACCCTGACGCCGGCCCAGCTGGAAGCCCAGAACGAAAAGGCCTTCGGGCGCTGCTACGACTACTTCGATAAGGGCGGCACCATCATGATTTTCCCGGAAGGCACCAGCGTGGCCGAGCGCCGACTGCGGCCCCTGAAAACCGGCGCTGCCCGCATTGCGCTGGGGGCTGAGGCGCGTCATAACTTTACGTTGGGCGTGCACATCCTGCCCATGGGCATCAATTACTTCGATCCGCAACGCTTCCGCTCCGATGTTTTTGTGAACCTAGCCGAGCCTATTCTGGTAGCCGAATACGCCGACCAATACCGTCAGGACCCCGACGCGGCGGCCGATGCGCTGACCGAGGAAATTAGGCGCCGCATGGAGGCCTGCCTGGTAATTACCCGCACCGACGAAGAGGATGAGCTGATAACGCAGGTAGAGCGCACCTTCGGGCAGCACCTGATTCAGGACAACGAAGAAACCCTCTACGATAATTTTCAGCTAAGCCGCACCTTGCTCAAAGCGGTTCGTTTTTTTGAAGCCCACGACGCGGGTGGCCTAGGCGAGGCTCAGGAGAAGATACGCACCTACCACCAGGAGCTGCAGCGCCTCCGCCTCACCGACGATGCCTTGGAAGCCCGTAGCAACGAAGGAAGCCGCACGAGCAGGGGAATATCCTCGGCGGCACGGCTGCTGCTGGGCGCTCCGCTGTATCTGTATGGCGCCATCAATAACTACCTGCCTTATATCATCCCATCCATCATCGCGAAGCGGGCCACCCAAGATGCCGTGTTTGTGGCGCCCATCATGCTGGTAACGGGCATGATAACCTTCACGGTGGCCTACGCGGCCCAAACGGCGCTGGTACACCATTTCACCCAGGACTGGCGCTGGACGCTGCTATATTTTATCAGCTTGCCGCTTTCTGGTTTTTATGCCTTGAGCTACTGGGGCAATCTGGCAGGCCGCCTGCGCCGCCTCAGGGCCCTGCGCCTGTTCCGCCATGAGCGCCCCCTGATGGAAAATCTGCTACGCCAGCGTCAGGAGCTCCTGATTCTGCTGCGCGAAGCCCGAACCACCTATCTGGCTAAGCGCTAATTTTCGATCCATTACTGCAGATAACACTATGCGTTATTCTTGGCTCTATTTGATTGGTGTGCTTGGGTTATGTGGCGCTGCGCGTACAGGATACGCGCAAGAAACGACCTCTTATACTCGGCCAACCCTTACTTTTCCTGACCCTGTGTATGTCTTGAACTCCACGGTTATAATCAATGGGTTACTGCCGAAGTTCACGAAAAAGGAGACGCAGGAAATCAAGCAGGTAATGGTGTATAAAGGCCTGGACAGTCTGGGCCCTCAGGCAGCTAACACACAGTTGCTGCATCTCAGCCCAACTGGCGTTATCGACATTACTTCCGCCAAACGGGTCCGGAGCAAGTCGTTTGCACAGGTTGGCCGCCAGCTAGGCCTGCGCGCACCGCTTCAATTTGCCATCAACGGGCACTTGCTCGATCAGCAGGCTGTAGCCACACTCAGAATTGCGCCAGAGGCCATTGGGCAACTTCATGTTCTGCTCCCTACGCCTGAGCAGCCCATAACGCGAGTGGACATCTGGTTGGTTTTGCCGTCGAAGACAGATCCCAGCAAGCATGCCCCCGGGACAATTTTCGTTCGGTAAATCAACTTTGCCAAGTCCTAGGCCACTTCACCCGGTTTCGTATTACCTCTTCACTCCTGCTCCCAGCGTGAGTATATCGGTGAGTTTGAGGGAACGATTGGTGAGGGCGCTTACCAGGTGTAAGTCGTTGGTACTGAATTCCGAATAGAGCGACGTACGCGGCGCGTATTCTGCTGCGGAGTGGCCTACGCGCGTCAGGCGCATACCGGCCAAAGCCCCAACCCGCACCGCCGACGACCACCAGTAATAGCCCGGCCGGTAGCGCCCCGCAGTATTATTGGTGAGGAAATACTGCCGGCCCGTAGTGTAATTGACCATCCCACCAACGGCCACAGGGCTCAGCTCCCAACGGGAGTGGCCTAGCCGGGGAGAAAACGGGAGGTAAGTGGTTTTCAGGGTGATGATGGCCGTGGGACGGCCGGCCAGCCGGCGCGGCAGGTAGCCCACCAGCAGCTCCGGCTCCAGGCGCTGATGAGCCAGGCGGTAGCCCCCCCCCAGGGCCACAAGGCCAATACCTCCGGCCACGTGCAGGGTCAGGAAGAAAGGTCCGGCGGCTGGCACCGGGGCCGTTTGGGCCGCTACTCTTGCTGGCAGCATAGCGCTGCCGTAGGCCACTATCCCCAGCAGCAGGTTATGCTTTCGGCCCATAGGTCACGGTCTCAACGCGGTACTGCCGCTGGCCCCACACCGAGATGATGTGGTAGCGGCGCTTCTCCAGGCTATAGGTGGTCAGGTACGTGACGCCATCGTGGAAGGGCTGGCCGGCCGTAAAGCGGTGCACGTGGCCGCTCAGGTGAAACACCAGTTGCGAGCAGCCCCGCAAGGCCTCGGTATAGGCGGGCACTAGCTGCGGGTCAAAGTCCTCATCAGTGGGCGGCACATGGCTGAGCACCACGGTTCGCTGAGCCGTAAGCGTATCGGCCAGCTGCTTGCGGAGCCATGTCAGGTTGGGGACCATGCCGCCAAAGCCGTACTCGCGGCCATTGGTATCCAGGCAAATGAACCGGGTGCCGCCATACTGAAAGGTGTAGTTCAGAGGGCCATAAAAGGCCTGGTAAATGGCCCGGCCGTTGCCCACCAAATCATGGTTGCCGATGACGGTGAGGTAGGGCACCCGCAACTGCTGCAGGCGCTGGTGCACCCACCGGAACTCCCGCGTGAGGCCAAAATCGGAAATGTCGCCGGCCACGAACACAAAGTCGAGGGCACGCTGCTGGTTTACGCTGGCCACAAACGCCTCTGTCTCGTCATAAAAGCGTTGGGTGTCGCCCACGAACGCAAAACGGACGGTATCAGAGGTGGCGCGGGGCCGCTGCTGAAGCCGAGCCAGGGCCTGCGCGGTCTGGGCCCGTTCTGCTGCCAGCACGTAGGTTTGGTTGGGGCTGTATTCTACCCAGGCACAGCCGGTTAGCCCTGCCAGCGCAACTATCCAGCTCCATAAACCCCAACGATTCAGCATAGTACGCAAGTCTTTCAACAGCCATACGAAGCCTCATCTGCTTCGGTCTTATCCGTGCCTAGAAATCAAATTTCAGCCCCAGGCTTAGCGTCAGGATATCGGTAGGTGAAAGTCCCTTCCGGTTCAGGGCGTAACTGAGAATGTAGAGGTCGTTGCTGCCGAGCTCGTAGTACAGGGAGGCATTGCGCGACTGCCCAGACGGTGTTTGGCGCCGAAATGAAACGCGGCTCCCCAGCAAAGGCCCCACGCGCGTATCCCGCGAGAACCAGTAGTAGCCTTTCTCATACTGGCCACTGGTGCCATCGTTGATGACGCCGTGCGTATAGCTCGCATAGGCCCCCACCGTGAGCGGGCGCAGCTGCCACTTTTCGCCCAGCGGCACTACCCACGGCGAGTACATGTATTTGGCCGTGAAGATGGTAAGGTGAGAGCCGGCGTATTTTTCGGGCACGTAGCCCACCAGTATATCCAGCTCGCTACGGTCTTTCCAGAAGCCATAGCCAGCCCCGACTGCCACCATACCCACGCCGCCCCCGGTTTGCAATACCAGGTGGCGCGGCCGGTACCAGGGCTGCGGCGCGGCGGCTGACTGGCCTAGGCCAGTCGGTTGGGAAGCCGTAAGAGTATCAGGAGCGACCTGGGTGATAAGCTGCTGTTGGGCAACCGCCGCCAGCGGGCAGGCCAGAGAGGCCGCCAGTAGTAGGTGTGGTGCCATTAGAATGCTATTTCTTTAAGCCGAAACTCCTTGTCGCCCCACACCGTCACGATGAGGTAGCGGCGCTTCTCGAAGCCGTAGGAGTTGACGTAGGTAACACCATCGCCGAAAGGCTGCCCGATGCTGAAATCGTGGCGGTGCGCGTTCATTTCGAATACCAGGCGCGGGTCTTCGCGCAGAGCGCTCACGTAGGCATCCTTCACGGCGGGGTCAAAGTCCTGATCTTGGGGCGGTACGTGCGAGATGACCACGTGGCGGCGCGTAGAGTTGTCGCGGAGCTGCTCGTTCACCCAGCCCATATCCGGAATGCGGCCATTGAAGTTGTACTCGCGGCCGTTGGTATCGGTCATGATGAACTTCGTGTCGCCGTAGATGAAGGAGTAGTTCAGCGGCCCGAACACCGCTTTGTAGGCTTCGCGGCCGTTGCCCACCTGGTCGTGGTTGCCGACCACGGTGAGGTACGGAATCTTGAGTTTGCGGAGCTGATCATCCACCCACCACATTTCGCGGGCCATCCCGAAATCGGAAATATCGCCGGCTACCAGCATAAACTGGACTCCCGGCTGCTGATTGACGCTTTTCACCAGGTCCATCGCATCATCGTAGAAGCGCTGAGAGTCGCCGGTATATACAAACCGCAGCGTATCGCCGGGAGGCAACGGCCGCGCGGCCAAAGTTGCCAGATTTTTGCTGGTCAGGTCTTGCTTGTCATCGGGCGAGCGATGATCATTAGGACTGAATTCCAGCATTTCGCAGCTGCTGAGCCCGAAGGCCGCCAGCACGGAAAGCCGGGTAAAGAGAGAGTGAGAGCGGAAAAAAGGAGAACATACCTCAACACAGAAACAACGAATACCTTTTCTCCTGAAAGAATAAGGACGAGGCTATATACCGGCCAGCTCGTCCGTTTGTTTGCCTGTAAAACGCCTTAAGGCAGCCGTAGCAGGGGTTAAGCAGCCAAGCGTTTCCATCGCCACCCTATTTTAAACGCTTGCAAGGCCGAAAATGGATTCTAAAGACATTCTGTAGAAAACAGACCGTTTCCATCAAAAAAAATCCTCGGCATCCCTCCTACCGCTGCCGCCTCATAAGCTCAGCCGCACAGGTTTGGTCTTGACCTGCGTAGACGTTTACCTAATCCCGGCAACAGGCCTAGGCGCGCTCCAGCACCGGCCGTAGAACAGCCCACACATTATCGGCGAGCAGGCGCTGGCCGGCCGCGTTCGGGTGCACGCCATCGGGCAGGTTGAGGTGGCGCTGCCCAATGACGCCGTGCAGCAGAAACGGTACAAAATCGACCTCGTTTTTCTCCGCCAGCTGCCGAAACAGCGCCTTGAATTCCTGGGCATAGTGCCCGTAGCGGCCGCCGCCCAGCGTGGCCAGCGGCCCCAAATCAAACGGAAACTCCAGGCCTACCAGCACCAACCGGGCTTCGGGGTGCTGGCGGCGCACTTCATCCAGTATAAACTGCAGGTTCTGGGTGGTTTCGCGTACCGGAATGCCGCGCAGGCCATCGTTGGCGCCCAGCTCCAGCACGAACACCTCTATCCGTGGGAAGCGCCCGAGCACAGAGGCTATGCGCTGGCGGCCACCGGCCGTGGTTTCGCCGCTTACGCCGTAGTTGTGGGCTTTGTAGGAGAGGCCTAGCGCGTCTATCTTCTCCTGAATGCGGGCCGGGAAAGACTCTGGAGCCCGGAGCTGGTACCCAGCCGTGAGGGAATCGCCGAAAAAAACAATGTTCTGCATACATAAGTGGGCTAGCCGTGCGGGCCGCCGAAGTTGCTAACGTGCGGGTTTGGGCGCAGGTTCGGGACCTGGCAGCCGGTGGCCCCGCCCCTCTGCTGCCAGGTGGCGCGGTTAGTTTCAGACTGGCCTAGGCTTTTCCGGAATGGGCGCCTTACCTTTGCGGCCAGTTAAGAATTATTCTTGACTGGCTGTTTTGTTGTTCACCCAATTGTTGTTGCAATGCCCGTTACCAAAGCCACTGATACCGATTTCCGTCAGCTCCTTGACCAGCACGAGAAGGTAGTGGTGAAATACTACGCCGACTGGTGCGGCAATTGCCGCTTGTTTTCGCCTAAGTTCAAGCGCCTTTCGGATGCTGAACAAAACCAGGAGGTTGCGTTCCTGGATGTAAACGCCGAAACCAGCCCCGAGGCCCGTAAGCTGGCGGGCGTTACCAACCTGCCCTGCTTCGCGGTGTTCCGCAATGGTGAGTTGATCGACACGCTGTCGGCCAGCAAAGAAGAGGCCGTGGTAGAGCTGATTTCTAAACTGCACGCCAACTAACGCCCGGCTGCCATGAAGATGCCCGCCATTAAGCGTCTGGTAGAAACCCAGACCCTGGACAACCTTGTGTTGGCTGAAGAGGCGCTGCTGGAAGAGCAGCCGCTGCCGTTTGAAGTGGAAGGCGAAGATGAGGGCGAGCAGCTTACCCACATTTTCGCGGCTATCTTCATTCTGAACCATATGCAGGAGCACGGCTCCCAGTTCAAGGATGCCCTGCGCGAATACACCAAAAAAGTGCGTGTATCCATCAGCTAGGCCACTCGTACTGGCCTAGGCCTGGTAAAGCAAAACGCCCAACGACTCCAGTAGTCGTTGGGCGTTTTGCTTTACCAGGTAGCCGGTTTTAGAGCCGCGCAAAGTGCGCGGCGGCTAGCCGAATGCCTTCCTCGGTGCAGATGCCGCGGATGTAGTAGAGGTAGATGCTGCGGAACACCTCCGCCAGGTTGTAGCGGCTGGGCGGAAACACGTTGGTATTCAGAATCAGGTTCATCTGCTCCAGAATGATTTTGGTGACCAGCTCAATATTAATGTCGCCGCGAAACTGCCGGAGCAGGATGCCTTCATTCAGCAGTGAATGAATTTGGGGGGCGGAGTAATTGGCTAGGTGCTGCATGAGCATTTCCCACACGCGCGGGTGCTCCTGCTGTACCACCACATAATCGGTTTGGGGGGCCTTTTGCATCTCCCCGATGCCGTGCTGCAACAGGCCCAGCATGCGCTCTACGGGGCTTTGCAGGCGGGCAAACAGCTCCTGGTGCTCCCGCTTCTGCCGGTCCAGATCAAACCGTACGGCTTGGGTCACAAACTCGTCTTTATTTTGGAAGGTCTCCTGAAATTCTGTGGCGCTCAGTCCCAACTGGCTTAGCAAGCCGTCCTCCGATAACGCAGTGATTCCGCCGGCACGGGCAAACAGGGAGGGCGCCTGTTCCAAGAGGCGCTCCTTAGCAGCTTGATTCATAGAAAGGTAGGGTGAGGCAGCGCGTATTTGTGCCACATTGAGCACCCCTAAAGTACACTTCTTTTCCTGTCGCGTTAGCATAGCCCCGCAAAGAGTATACCCACTGTTTAGCTTGCTCCATTGCCTTCAGCAGGGGCTGGCTCCTGGGCACGGAGTCTGGCAGCGCGGTAGCAGAAGGGCCTTTAAGGTTTCTACCGCCCTCAGGCTTACATCCGGTCGAAGTGAGAGGCGACCATCCGCAGGCCTTCCACGGTGCATAAGCCGCGCACATAGGGAGCAAACATGTTGCGGTACACATCGGCCTGGTTGGTGTGCTCAGGCGGGAAATACTCCTCGTTGAGCACCAGGTTAAGCTGAGCCAGCATAATGTGTACCACCATGCCTACATCCAGATCGGATCGGAACTGGCCTTCCCGCATGCCCTCCCGCAGCAGGCGCGTGAGCAGGGGCAGCGAGTAGTCGTAGAGGTAGTCCTGAATCAGGACCCAGCAGTCGGGGTACTGTTGCCGCAGCACCTGGTAATCGTAATGAGGCGAGCGACGCAGCTCCTGAAGGCTGTGGTGGAGCAGTGCCAATATGCACTCGACGGGGGTAGCCAGGTTGGCCAGCAGCTCATCGTGCTCCTGGCGCTGGCGCTGCAGGTTGCGCTGGATTACCAGGTAGAGCATTCCGGCTTTGTTGCCGAATACCTCCCGAAAAGAGGTCAGGGATAAATCGAGGGCTACGGCCAGTTGCTCCTCGTGCAAAATGCCCACCCCCACCTGCTGGAGCAGCTGGTTAGCGCGGTCTAATAGCTGGTGGAGTACGATTTCCTCCATAAGAATAAGTCAAAAACTATTGAGGCACCCGTCTGTCTGCACTCACCAACGGGGCCCTAACGCTGCCGAGGCCTAGGCCAGCATACTCAGGCCGAAAAAAAATAACAACTGAAGCAAATACACAAAGGGTACCAGCAAGTTACGCTTGCTGAAATCCATGCGGTTGAAGTACACCTGCAGGATCAGGGCCACCGCAAACCAGCCTTTGAAGTTCTGCAGCGGGATAATATCATAGCGCCAGTTCCAGAAGCCGTAGCGCACGGCCACCGGCTCCAGACAGATATCCATGCCTACTAGTAGCAGGGCGGCCACCACGGCCCGCAGAAAGCCCGGCAACGGCAAGTGGCTGGCCAGCACACCACCCATATAGGTGAGCATAAACCAGTTGAGACCAATAATCAGGGGCACGCCCAGCCATTGCGTCCCGAGCGTAGGCCCGTACTCATATTGCCCAAAAATGACGCCCGTCCGGATACCGGCCACCTCCACGAAGAAGCCCACCAGCATCACGACGACCGCAAAGCTCCAGAAGTTGGCATCGCGGCGGGGCTGGAAGGCCACCAGCAGGCCCGCCGTAAGCAGCAGATTGAGCGGCACAAACTGCAGGTAGAACGACTTATCCTGCGCAAACGCCAGCCCCAGAAATCCCGTCACGTGGAAAAGCAGCAGCACGCCCTGCGCCATCCGCAGCCGGCGCTGCTGAGCATCGGGCGCTAGGGTGGTAAGGCGTTGGGGCTGTTGGGTTGATTCGGTCATCAGAGGGGAAGTGAGAATATAGGCGCCACAAGGTAAAACGCAGACTCCAGAACAAGCTGGTCGGCGGCTGGTTCGAGTCCCGGTGGTCTAGGCCAGTATTTCGGGCGTTACTTTTTGATTAGATCAGCCACTATACGGGCCGAGAGCAAACAGAGCGGTATTCCACCGCCCGGATGCACTGAGCCCCCGCAAAAGTACAGCCCTTCTAGTTGTTGCGAAAAATTGGGATGCCGCAGAAACGCCGCCATGGAGTTATTGGAAGAGCTGCCGTAGAGCGCCCCGCCAAACGAGGACGTGCGCGCCTCAATGCCTGGCGGGTCCCAGACGTGCTCCGCCCGAATCAGCTGGCCAACATCGGTGCCCAGGGCCTTGCTCACGCGGGCCACTACTGCCGCGCGGGTGCGGGCCACCAGCGTAGGCCAGTCCTGGCCCTGGTCGTGAGGTACATTCACCATCACAAACCAGTTCTCGTGGCCCTCTGGCGCATCGGTGGGCGTGTGCCCGCTCGTGATGTTGACGTACACCGTGGGGTCAGCGGCAATGGTTTTTTCCTGGAAAATTGCGTCGAACTCGCGCTTGTAGTCCTCCGAGAAGAAGATGTTGTGCACGCCCAGCTCCGGAAAGTGCTGCCCGATGCCCCAGTAAAAAATCAGGGCCGAGGAGGAGCGCGGCTGCCGCAGGGTACGCTCCGGTGCGGGCTCCTTGTGCAGCAGACGGCGGTACGTAGGCACCACATCCATGTTGCTGACCACCAGCCCAAAATCATAGACATCCTTAACCGTCCGTAGGCCAGTCACGCTGCCGGCGGCCGTGAGAATTTCCTCCACCGGCTCGTTGTAGCGGAACTGCACGCCCAGGTCTTCCGCCAGCTTTACCAGGCTTTCAGCAATGGCATAGATGCCGCCTTCGGGATAGAACGCGCCCAGCCCATGCTCCAGGTGCGGAATCATGCTGAGCGTGGCCGGCGCCTGGTACGGGTCGGAGCCGTTGTAGGTCGCAAACCGATCAAAGAGCTGCACGAGGCGCGGCTCCTGCGGGAAAGCCGAAGCGTGGCGCTGGTGCATGGTACTGGTGAGGCCCAACGTAGGCAACGCCGCCAAGGCCTTAAGCACATCCGGCGAGAGGTAGGTGCTAGCCTTGTGCAAGGACTTCTGTAGGAATGTATCGGCGGTGGCTTCGTAGGCCAGTCGGCTGCGCTTGAGAAAGGCCAATACCTCCGCAGCCGGCACGCTCAGCTTTTGCTCTATCTCTTGGGCAAACTTATCCTCATCGGCCCAAGCCGTAAGCTGGGTACCATCGGGGAAGAAGTACTGCGTAATGGGGTCGAGGCGCTGGTAACGGAAATGGTCCTGCGGGTCGCGGCCAGCCAGCCGAAACAGCTCATCAACGAGGTGCGGCAGCGTAAACAACGACGGACCTCCATCAAAGCGGTAGCCGCCCGGCAGCACCAGTTGGTGCATCTTGCCCCCAAAGCTTTCCTGGGCCTCAAACACCGTGACTTTGTGCCCGGCCAACGCCAGCCGCACCGCCGAAGCAATACCGCCAATACCGGCGCCAATAATGGCGACGGGTTGTTTGGGAGCAGAGGAAGTTTTTAGACGAGCCACAGAAAGGTATATAACTTGTGTTGCAGCTATAACTCGAAAACCCGCTTTATGGCTTCGACACCTGCATCAAAAGATACTGGCCTAGGATTGTAGATCGGGCTATCTATTCCAGTTATCTGCAACCCATCAAATGATTGCAGTTGTAATACGCGAAAGCCTCGGCGGAACACAACGAGCTTACGAAGTTGCGTGTCCAGAATAGCCAGCTGCTGGTCTTCAAACAAACCCCTCGACCAAAGCGGCAGAGCGACGCGGTAGCATAGAGGCTCCCATATGGGTGGGCCACCGTAGCTACCGGGCAGCTCAATTTGCTGGCCGTGGGCATCATGCCAGAAGCAGACGCCTATTAACGGGCCTCCCTGCCCTATCTCTCCTAGGCCTCTGTAAACGAGACTTTGCTGAGAGATGGAGCAGGAATGAGCCTCCGGGAAGCGCCACGGATCATCCAACGCACGCTCCATGCTGTGTTATTCCACGGCCAGCACCAGCCCCTTCAGGTATTCACCCTCGGGGTGGAAGAGGCTCACGGGATGGTCGGCGGGTTGGGTGAGGCGGTGCAGGATACGGGCGGGGCGGCCAGCTTCGATGGCGGCCGCCAGCACCGCACCCTCGAACAGCTCGGCCGAAACTACCTGCGAGCAGCTGAACGTGAACAGCAGCCCACCCGGCGCAATGTGCTTGATGCCGGCCGCATTCAGGCGCTTATAGCCCATCAGGGCGTTGTGGCGGGCGGAGAGGTGCTTGGCGAAGGCCGGCGGGTCGAGCACGATGAGGTCGTACTGCTCCTCGGTGCTTTTCATGAAGGTAAACACATCCTGCGCGAAGGCCTCGTGCTTGCCCTCCAGGCCCGTGAGGGCGGCGTTGCGCTCGGTCAGCTCAATAGCTTTTTTGGAGCTATCCACGGAGTGCACCAACTCGGCGCCGGCCTCCAGGGCATAGCTGCTGAAGCCGCCGGTGTAGCAGAACGTGTTCAGCACGCGGCGGCCCGGTGCGTAGCGGGCCAGCAGGCTGCGGTTGTCGCGCTGATCAATGAAGAAGCCGGTTTTCTGGCCCGACTCCCAATCGACAGCAAACGGGTGGCCATTCTCGTGCACAATATGCTCCTGCCCATTGCTTTCCCCGAATAGGTAGCCATTCTGGGCACCGGGCGCGGCCTTGGCGGGCACGGTTTCGGCACTCTTGTCATAGATGGCGCGTAGGCCAGGTATCACGGCCTGCAGGGCTTCTGCGATGAGCGGACGGGCTTTGTACATGCCGGCGCTGTGGGCCTGCATCACGGCTACGTCGCCGTACACGTCAATGATGAGGCCGGGCACGCCGTCGCCCTCGGCGTGGGTGAGGCGGTACACGTTGGTGTTGCCGGTGCCGGTAAGGCCCAGCCCTTGGCGCAGCTGGTAGGCATTGCGCAGGCGCGCTTCCCAGAAGGCCGCGTCGGGCAGCTGGGCATCGGGGCCGAAATCGAGCATGCGCACGGCAATGGAGCCGGGCGCGTAGTGGCCTACACCCAGCAGCTCACCATTGGAGGCCTGCACCAGCACTACTTCGCCTTCTACTACCTCGCCCTGCATGCGGCCAATGGCGCCCGAAAACACCCACGGGTGGCGACGACGAAGGGATTGATCTTTACCGGGTTTGAGCGTGATAGTGGCGGGCATGGCTGCAAAAATTGAAAAGCGGACAACAAAGGTACGCCATAGCCCGGCGGTGGCCTAGCCTCCGGAGTTCTGTTCCCGATGAGGCCGTGGCGCTGTTCTTATCCAAACGGGTCGAGATAGGCCACCAAAACTGCCACGGCAGCCAGCCCCGCCAGAATTGCCCATACCGGACCACCCCAAATCAGTAGGCCTAGCAACGCAATCGGCAACACAATGAGACCTAGCACGCCCAGCACCGTGGTACCCAGCCCTACTTCTTTGCTGTGCCGAGGACGGGTCACGTTTCGGGCGGCTTGCGCGGCCGGCCGCACGGTGCGCTGCCAGGCCACTACAGGCTGCCGCAGAACCTCCCGATGCGTCAGACGTGCACGAACCGACTGCCGCGCCGGTGCCAGTGGCTCCGACTGGCCCAGGTGCGCCGCCGTTACCTCTTGCCGGGCTGGTATGGTAGCCGGCGCTTGGGGCTCCGGTGGAGCCGAGGACCGGACTGGTACTACGGTAGCGGCAGCTCCCGTAGCAGATGGCTGAAACAGATACGCTGGCCGGGTGCTTTGGCAGCTGGCCAGAGCCAGAGCGCTGGTTATCAGCCCGGCATACACGGTGGAGCGCAGCATCCGGCGGATAGACGGAGTAGAAATCGACATAGGGAGAAGACAGGTTCGCGGCAAGATACTGGTTGCGTGGCTGCGTATACGAGAATCAGGGCACTACCGCCGTACGACTGATGCCGCGCTTGCCTAGCCCCGGCTCACACGACCAAACCACCGCCGGTAGATAGGCCTACGCCAGGCAAACTGCGCCCATATCAGGGGCCGCATTAGCGTATCCAGCAGCCCTAGGCCAGTCCGGTACTCCAGATCTTCGGTGATGTAGGTACCACCACCGGGCGCGGGCCGCAGCAAGTGGCGGTGGCGCCAGAACCGCAAGGGCTTCGGTAGTTGCTGGCCTTCATCCACGAAATAGTAGGTGCCATCCGTCTCCACACCGTGGCCAGTAATGAGGCTGGTCCACAATTGGCGCAAGGGCCCCGCGCCTAGCTCCAGGTGCACCTCGTCGCCGCGTCGGCAGCCATCGAAGCGCAGCAGACGAAACGGCGGAAACGGCGGGGCAAGGTCCAAAAACAGCTCTCGGGTGAAGCCAGCCCACACCTGCGCCGGCGGCGCGGCTACGTGGGTACTCATAGTGAAGTACATATGAGGTAGTACCACCGCGGTAAGCTCTTTGTTCAGCTGGTAGCCGCTGTTGGTCTGGCTCGCTCTTGCTTGTTTAACGAGCCTTGATGCAGGATGGCAAAAGAAGCAACTGGATATTTTCCATTATATCCAATTTTTTGTATATATATTTATAGAACAAGGCTTCCATAACAGGGTGCTCATCAGGTACCGTAATTCTTTATTCTGCCATGAAAAACACGAACACCCTTCTTGGTGCTGGCCTGTTGCTAGCAGGTGCTGTTTACTTGCTGGGCTCACGCAAAAAAGGAAACCCAAAGCCCAAAGGATTCCCCAAAGGGGACTCCGACAAGCGATTTACAGAGGAATTCAACCCCAATGCCGGTCAATCCATTCCCGTCTCGGAGGCAACAAAGCTGGCCAAAAAGTATAAGAAGAAATACAAGGACAACACGAGTTCTAACTACTGCAACATCGAGGTCATTGAGGCCATCAGACAAACCACCGACTGCTATGGCATCCGGATTTACCGCACCCTGGACGACGAGGGCCTCCACGGCATTGCCATAGTCGGGGTTGATGAACACGGCGTGGACATCCTCAGCGCCAAAGACAACCTGCCAGTAGCGACGCTGGTAGCCGGCAGCTACGAGAAGTGCCCCTATAATTGCGAAGGAACCCGTCTCACCTAGTGAAGTGGATAGCGGCGCTGCTACTGGCCTAGAAACGATACGTCAGCGTGGGCGTAAGCGTGACCATCTCCAGTGTAGTGACCGAAATCAGGTAGTAGCCGCGCGCCCGCAGGCCCAGCCGGAAGTGCGTGTCAATCGGTCGCGAGTACTCCAGACCGGCCACCACCCCAGCTTCCTCGGAGTAGCTATTGCGGCGGTTAATTTCACTCACAGACAGGTAGCGCCCGGTAGTCAGCGTCTGCGAGGCTGTGGTCATGTAGAGCAGCCCGGCGTGGTATTTCCAGTTGGATTGCGGGCTGAACTGCCGCTCATACACTGCCTGAAAGGCATTATTGATGTAGCGAATGCGCAAGTCGCTTTCCTGCGCATAGCCATACGGGCCTATATACTGGGTGAAGTGAACCGGCTTTGAGTTTACGCTTCGGGTGTACTCCAGCGCCACCGAGCTGCTGGGCGTGAGATGGTAGGCCACTTGTCCGCCGCCCGCTGTACCGAGGAAGTTGGTACGGATATACTCTCCCGAAAATTCCGTTACCTGCGAAGAGGTGAAGAAGTTGCCATTAATACCATAATGGGCCTGCAGAGAAAAACGTCCGGAAGCCGGCGCTGTACTTTGGGCACAAACACTACTCGCCACAAGCGTTGCCCAGCCAGCCACGGCAACAGTCCGCAGCCAAAAAGAAGAAGTCATAGAACACCAGGAATAGGAAATTGGTAATATATCCCTAAACTACTATTCTTCCTGCATAACCCAGCGCCCGTTAGTGGCCTACTGCGGCATAAACCAGTGCACATACCCGCAATTATCGCAGGTGTAGGCCACTGCCGTGGGGTCGAACCAGTCCGATTGGAACAGTTCTGCCGGATCTAGCCGAATGTGCCGCCGCCAGAATCGGTTGTGCCGGCAGATTACGCAGTATAGTACTTGCCCCTTTATTTCAACTCCCACAGGCTTGGGAGCATCAAATAAACCCATCTAGAATAGAATAACTTGGATAGTAAGGAACGGCTAAGATAGTCACCTATCCCAGCAACTCCTCAATATCTTCCTTGGTTAGGCTTTTGATGATGGCCTCGTCGGTGGTTATTAGGTCCGTGACGAGTTGAATTTTCTTGTTCTGCAGGGCCAGGATTTTCTCCTCTACTGTATTCTGCGTGATGAACTTATAGGTAAATACCGTGCGCTGCTGCCCGATGCGGTGGGCGCGGTCTACGGCCTGGGCCTCAACGGCGGGGTTCCACCACGGGTCGAGGATGAACACGTAGTCGGCGGCGGTGAGGTTGAGGCCTACGCCGCCCGCTTTCAGCGAAATCAGAAACACGCGCAGCTCCTCGGTTTTCTGGAAGCGCGCTACCTCCTTGTGCCGGTCTCGGGTGTTGCCATCGAGGTAGGCGTACTCAATCTGGCGCTCATCCAGGGAAGCCCGCACAATATCCAGGTGCTTCACAAACTGACTAAATATCAGCACCTTATGCCCCTCCGATACTACGCTCTTAATCATCCGGATTACCTCGCGCAGCTTCCCCGATTCGTGGGTATAGTCGGCGTCGGCCATGCGGGGGTGGTTGGCAATCTGGCGCAGCTTGGTCAGGCCCTGCAGCAGCATAAACTGGGTGCTGGCCGTGCCGTGCTCCTCAATGCTCTGCAGAATCTTGTTGCGGTAGAAGCTCTTGGTTTCCTCGTAGCAGTGCTGCTGCTCCTCCGTCATGGGGCAGTAGCTCAGGTTCTCGATTTTCTCGGGCAGCTCCGTGGCCACCTGGGCCTTGTGGCGGCGCAGAATAAAGGGCTTGATGAGGGCATGCAGACGCTTCGTCTTGGCTTCATCCTTCCCTTTCTCAATAGGCTTCAGGAATTCCTTTCGGAAAAACGACTGCGACCCGAGTAGGCCAGGGTTGATGAACGACATCTGCGACCAGAGGTCCATGGTGCTGTTTTCCACGGGCGTACCCGTCAGAATCAGGCGGTGGCGCGAGTGTAGGCCACGCACGGCCTGCGAGGTAGTGGAGCTGGGGTTCTTGATGGCCTGCGACTCATCCAGAATCACATAGTCGAACTTGTAGCTTTTCAGCAGTTCGGCATCCAGGCGCACAATGCCGTAGCTGGTCAGCACCACATCGTAGTCCGCGAACTGCTCCACGTTTTTGTCGCGGTAAGTGCCCGTGTAGATGAGCAGCCGTAGGCCAGGCGTAAACTTAAAGGCCTCACTCATCCAGTTATATACCAGCGAAGTAGGCATTACTAGCAACGACGCCGCACCTTTGGCCGCCCCGCTTTCTTTACGCTGCAGCAGCAAGGCCAGCGTCTGGATGGTTTTGCCCAGGCCCATATCATCGGCTAGGCAGCCCCCGAAGTGATAATCCTGCACAAAGTGCAGCCAATTGTAGCCAGCCTTCTGGTAAGGCCGCAGCTGCCCCCGGAAGCCCACCGGCATGGGCTTGTCTTCCACGGTTTCAAACTCGCGCAACTTTTCCAGCTTCCTGCTCATCATCACGGTAGCAAGGTTGCCATTCTGCAGATCTGACACCAGCGCCAGATGGTGCTTGCGCAACATAAGCGTGTGATGGTGCTCCTCGCTGAAGGCAAACAGCTCCAGATATTGCGCAAACCACTCTTCCGGAATGATGGCAATCTGCCCATTCGGCAGCCGGAACTCGTGGCGCTTGTTGAGGATGTATGGGCGCAACCGAATGAAGGGAATTTCAAACTCCCCAAACTGCACCGTGCCGTGCACATCAAACCAGTCGTTGGTTTCCGTGATGCCTACCTGCACCGTAATGGCCCCGATGAAGTAGTCCTTCCCCGAGGTGGTTCCCTGCTGCACCGTGAAGCCCAGGCGCACCAGCTCATCGGCGTGGTTGTGGAGCCAGCGGAAAGCAGTGGCCTTTTCTAACACGGCGCGCCCGTTGCGCACTTCCAGGGCCCGGTCGTGCAGCTCCCCAATGATTTCCTGCTCCCGGTCGAGGTTGCGGATGAGGCGGTGGAAGATATAGCTGTCGTCCTGCTTCTCCAGCTTCACGCACACGCGCTTATCGTAGCCGGTGTGCACGGTATGGTCGCCGTAACGGAAGGAAAGGTCGAAGTGAATGTGGTCGGAAACGGTAGATTCTGCTGTGGCTGTAGCTACCGCAGCACGACGTGCTGGAGCCACCGGAGTGCGGCTCACGCTGGGCTCCAGCGTCATGACGGTGGCGCCCGGAGCATCCGAAAACGTTAGCTGTGGCCTAGCCACGTAACGCTCCGAGCGGATATCGAAGCCGCGGGCATGCACATCAAACGATTCCACCAGCGGTGCCACAAAGCGCTGGAAGTAGCTGTCTTCTACCTGCCGCGGAATAACAATGAACTTCTTGTTCAGGAAGGGCTTCAGCTTCTTGCCATCTACCTCCTTATGGAAGTTGTGCAGCACATCACCCAGCAACAGCCAGGCGGGTTGTTCACTGATTATAACTGCGTTCTTGTATTGAAAATCGAGTTTCTGCCCCTGATACTGTATAGTAGGAAAGTAGTGCGTGCTATCCTCGTTGCGCCGGAAATGGAACAATACCGACGCCGGCTCTGGTGCTACGCTTATTTCGCGCCAGGTGGGCTCACCATCTTTGCCCGTTATAAATACCAGCTTGCCCTGGAGCCGCTCCAGAATCTGGCCCATGCGCTCCTGCACAAACTGACCGATGGTTTCCTGTAGTCCTTTATCGCCTTTTTCGGCGTCGTAAATCTTTAGAAAGAACTCTGCTGGTGTCGCTTTTTTCGGCCAAAACTCCTTGATAACTGCATCCTGCTGCACCTGATCGGTAAGGGCAATTAGCTCAAAATCAATTTCATCCAGGCCATCGGCAAATTCTGGCGCATTTTTAGCGGATACTGTTTGATGCTGAAGCGTGAGCTGCCCGCGCTGGTTGCGCTGCACTACATACGACTCAAACAGGTACCCTAAATACTCATGCTCGAGTAAAGAGTAGACGATTTGAAAAGGCTGTGAAGTCGAAACCTTCATAGTCGGCGGCTAAAGGGCGGCAATGGAAGTAATAATAATCGCTAAATAGCCGATTTTTTCACGAATAGTAAAATACATTCCAAGAATAGTTACATTATCCAGACCAACTACCTCTCAAGGCAGCCTAACACACCTTGTGAGTAGACGAAGATAAACGCCTTTCTTAGGTAAAATCACATCAACCCGAAAGGTTTCTATAAAAACCGAGAGGGCACACAGATGTTTTTGCCTGAATTATAGACACTTATACCTAAATGCGCTCCTCTTTAGGAATTGTCTTAAGTGATGGTGCGCTCGTAGAGCTCAACCGTTATAGCTCAACCGTAACCTAGGCCTATAGGTTATCTCTCACATCCAAATGTGAAGCGTTCAGGGCTGGTCGGATAGAGACGGAGATGGTAATAATAATGATAGCAATAGCGGTCAGGGCGATATCGGCCGCCTGCATCTTCACAGGGTAAGAATCGACTACGCTAGTAGCCATACCCATGCTCACCAGGCCAAAAGTCTGCTGGGCCCAGCATATGCTCACGCCTAGCACTAGGCCAGTTATGGCCCCCACTAAGGCTACAATGGCGCCTTCAAACAGGAAGATGTTGCGCACCGTACGGGTGCTGGCACCCATGGCCATGAGCACGGCAATATCCTTGCGCTTGTCAATCACAAGCATCGACAGCGAAAAGAAGATATTGAGGGAGGCAATGAGCAAAATGAAGGCGAACGTGATGAACACGAACATCTTTTCTACTTTGATGGCCTTCAGTAAGCTCACGTGCTGCTCATCCGAATCAAGCACTTTGAAGCCGGAGCCCAGCTGCTTCTTTAGCGCTCCTTTTACGTCACTGACGCTGTTGCCTTTGCGCACTTTCACCTCCAGGGAGGTGCGCCGGTTGCCGTATTTCAGCAGTTCCTGCGCAAAGTCAAGCGGCACATAGATGTAGCTGTCATCAATGTGCTGCTCAATCAAGAAAACGCCACCAGCCAGAATACTTTGCTCATTGAAAGCCGTTTCGGGGTTCATCGACAGCGCTTTCTTACCCGTGTTGTTGGGGTACAGCAGGCGCATAGGAGAGAAACGGTTGTTGAGCGTGATGCTCAATTCGTGCTGCACGCCCGCACCCAGCAGGGCATAGCTGGCGCCGTCGCGGTGCAGGCGGTGGTCGCCATCCACAATGGCCGAATCGATGTTGCTTTGGTAGTGGTAGTTATCGGAAACGCCTTTCATCTTGACCACCATCTGGCGGTCGTGGTACTGGAGCAGGGCGTTGTCCTCAATGACTTGGGTAACCAGGGCCACTCCGCGCGTAGTGGTCAGGCGCGTGAGCAGCGGGGCCTTTACCTCAAACGACTTTCCCTCCACAGCCGTCACAACCAAATCGGGGTCAGACTTGCCGTAAAGACTGCGCACCAGATCCTCCAGCCCATTGAACACGGACAGCACGATGATCAACGCCATAGTGCCCACCGCCACGCCAATCATGGAGATGTTCGATATGATGCTGATAATGTTGCGCTTCTTCTTCGAGAGAAAATAACGCCGGGCAATGAGCAAGGGTACGTTCACGTGCGGGGCGCGGAGAGGCGGAGCTGGTGAAAAGGCGGAATACGACTAAATAGGACTCAACTAGACTGGACCAAGATACGCCGCCAAACGCAAAAGGTCTATTTCCAGGCTTTCACGATGAGGCCCGTGCCGGAGTCGTGCTTGGTATTGGCATCGAACCAGTTCAGCAACAGGCAGAACGGAAACGTAACCAGATAATAGAAGGGCAGCAGCACGAAAAACCATTTGGAGTAGCCAAGCATGAGGATAGGGTACTTCATGCTAAGGCGCCACGAAACCTGGCCGGGCTCACCATAGCTGTACTGCGCCTCAATGCGCTCAAAGCCGGCCGTACGGAGCTTCTGCTGAATCTCGTGGATGTTGTAGCCATCGCGCACGTGCTCCTCAATGAAGCTGGTTTCGCCATCGGCGTGCACATCGGAGCCGCCCTGGTCAGAGGGGGTGGAAATGAGCAGCATGCCGCCATCCTTGAGGGAGGCGTGAATGTTACGAAACACTTCCACATCTTCCAGAATGTGCTCCATTACATCCACGGACAGGGCCAGATCGAAGGTGTTGGGCTGCTGATACAGCACCAGATCCTGCACGGCAAACTGGGCGTTGGTGCGGCCTATCTGCCGGAAGAAGCGGTTGGAGTCGGCCACCTGCTCGTCCTTCACATCTACGGCCAGAATTTCCCACTTCTTGCTCAGGCCCGACATCCAGTAGGTGTACTGTCCGTAGCCGGAACCAGCGTCGAGGATGCTTATGGCTTCCTCAGTGCGGCCTTTCGACCACTTCCGCAACTCGCGGTGCACGTGCCAAGTGCGGAGCAGCAACAAATCCAGCAGATGATAGAAGATGCGCCGCAACAGCGGAGTGCGGTTGAAGACTTCGCCGAGCGACTTCTTAATCGGGTCGTAGTACAAGGAGGTGAAATTGTGAGTTTGTGAAGTTGTGAAGTTGTGGATTGATGAAGTGTAGAGAGGAAGTTCAGCACACTGGCTTACTGGCCTTTCGCAACTTCACAAACTCACAAGTTCACCTTAGCTACTCGTCTTCGTCGGCGAACAGCTTGGGACGCTGGGGCTTTTGGCCGTCGGTGTCGGTATCGGACTCGCCTTCGGCGGGGGCCGGCGGAATGTGCAGGTCGCCGAACACTTTGTCCATGTGGGCCGCGTAGGCCGCCGAGTCATCAATGAAGAACTGCAGGTCGGGCACAATGCGCAGCTGCTTGCCTACACGCTTGGCCAGGGCCTGCCGAATCACCTTTACGTTATCCTCTACCAATACCTGCTGGGCCTGGGCATCTTTGGCCAATAGCAGGCTCAGGTACACGCGGGCCACGCCTAAGTCGGGCGAAACGCGCACCAGGCTAATGCCCGGTGGTAAGCCCGGGAACAAGTGCGGGAGGTCGCGCTGAAATACGGCGGCCAGTTCCTGCTGGAGCAGGCTGGCTACTTTTTGCTGTCGTTTGCTTTCCATAAGAATCCGCAAAGATAGGAAGTTAGGGGCTTGGCAGCGCAGGAAGTTGGCGGAAGGAAGTTGCGACAGACTGGCCTAGGAGCAGCCACGAGCAAAACCTCCGCGATAAGGCTGGTCGTGCTGGTGGCCTAGGCGGTTATCTTTGCCTTGTTCTGGCTGGGCCAAGGTGGCCTAGGCCACCTTTAGCCCGGCCCACTCACGTCTCTTTTTAGCTTCGATCTTCCTTGCTTCAATTTTTTAAAAGCTCGCTGCTCACGCGGCTGTTTGCCCTCGTGGTACTGCTGCTGGCCATCCGGCTTCCGCTGCTGTGGTGGGGCGTGGCTCTCACGCCGGTAGAGCTACACTGCCTGCTGGTGGGCGAGCGGCTACGCGAAGGCGCCCTCCCCTACCGCGACCTGTACGACAGCACGGCTCCCCTGGCGGCGGCGCTGTTTGGGCTGTTGGAATTTGTGGGCAACCGCCCCTTGTGGCTCTACCGCATATTGGCGCTGGCCCTACTCACCCTACAGGCCCTGCGCTTCAACTTTGTGCTGAACCGCGCCGATGTGCATCCGGAGCGCGGCTACGTGGGCGCGCTTACGTATCTGCTGCTGGGCAGCCTCACCTCCGATCTGGATACGTTGTCGCCGCTGCTGCTAGGCCACACTTTTATTGTGGCGGCCCTAAGTGCCCTGTTGCCGACTTCACGGGAGGGCTACGACAACCGCCGCTTGTTTCGGGCGGGTTTTCTGGTGGGCCTGGCCGCGTTGTGCTATCTGCCGCTGGCGCTCTTTCTGCTCGTAGGCCTGTTTGCGGTTATCATCTTCGCGGCCAATTCCTTCAGGAGCTTTCTGCTGCTGGTGTGTGGCTTCCTGTTTCCGTACGCGGTGGCCGGCACGTTCTTTCTCTACACCGATTCCTTGCCGGGCTTCGCGCAGTTTCATCTGCAGCCCACTCTGCTCGGCCTCGTAAATGAAACCGACGGCCTGCCGCTGTGGGTGCTCCTGCGGCTCATGATTCTGCCGGGTGTGCTGCTCTTGCTGGGCCTAGTGCGCAGCTTTACTACCCCGCTGGGTCTGGTTTTCCAGATTAAGTTTCAGCAGCTGATGCTGGTGTGGCTGCTGGCGGCGGCGGCCATGGCTGCCGTTGGGCGCGGTATGGCCACCGGTACGCTGGTGCTGTTCCTGCCCCCGATTACGTATTACTGTCTGTTTTTGTGGCAGAAAGCCCGCCGCGCCTGGGTGCCCGAGGTGCTGCTGCTGGCCGTGCTAGCAACCGTACTCGTAATCCGCTACCGTACTGTTTTGCACTTGGAGCAGGTGCTGCAGATTCCGGCCGAAAGCCGCTATGCCGTACTCCCGAATCCGGCCTACCAGTTTCTGCAGGGCCAGCGCCTGCTGGTGCTGGGCCCCGATCAGCGGCCGTATCTGCAGAACCGCCTGGCCTCGCCTTACCTCGACTGGCAGCTAGGCCAGGTAGATTTCGCGCACCTAAATGAGTACGATGCCGTTTTCCGCCTCGCCCGCAATTTTGAGCAAGCTCCGCCGCGCTACATTATCGATCAGGCGGGCCTGATGCCGGAGCTTCAGTACAAGATACCCGCCATCTTCGGCCGCTACCAGCCCACCAACACAGCGCGGGTGTATCGGTTGCGGTGAGAAGGTGAGTTTAATGTGCTAGTGGCCTAGGCCTGTCATTACGAGCAGCGTGACACAATCCGTCCTTCACATCTGGCCAAGTCCTGACGAAACCAAAAGCCCTTACTTCCACCGTGGAGGTAAGGGCTTTTTAATTGACTAGACGGTGACGCAGTCGGAAAGAAAGATTGCTTCGCTCCGCTCGCAATGACAGCAGGGTGGCCTAGCTCATGCTGAACAGCAAACTCCCCACTTCACAATTTCACCACTTCACCTCTTAGCAGCTGATTTTGTCTACTCTGGTTTGGTGGCGGCCGCCTTCAAAGGCGGTGTTTAGGAACTGGCTTACGATGCCGCGGGCGGTTTCCTCACTGATAAAACGGGCCGGAATGCAGATGATATTGGCGTCGTTGTGCTGGCGGGCCAGGGTGGCCAGTTCTTCTTCCCAGGCAATGGCGGCCCGAATTCCCTGGTGCTTGTTGGCCGTGATACACACGCCGTTAGCGGAGCCGCACACCAAAATGCCGCGCTCGAACTCACCACGCGTGATGGCTGAAGCCAGCGGATGCACAAAGTCAGGATAATCGACGGAGGCGGGAGAATGGGTGCCGAAGTCCTGCACGTCGTAGCCATTATCGCGCAGCCACTGGCCTAGCATCTGCTTATACTCGAAGCCGGCGTGGTCGGAGCCGATAGCAATCCGGTTACTCATGGTAGAGAAAAAATTGGGATGAGGAGGAAGTACAAACGAGAGGGCTGGTCGTGCAACGAAACGTTTACCAGACCAGCCCTTTCGCTAAGCAATTATGTGTTTAAATCAAGCAACACCTTGGTTTTCGACCAGTTGAGCGTTGAGCGAAGCGGTTCGTTTGCGGCCTACCACGCGGGCAATATTGATGCTCAGCTCGTAGAGCAGAATAATAGGAATGGTAACAATGATCTGAGCCGACACATCGGGCGGGGTGATGATGGCCGCCACCACCAGAATCACCACAATAGCGTGCTTGCGATAGACACGCATGATTTCGGGCGTAATCAGACCGGCCTTTGCCAGGAAGAACACAATCATGGGTAACTCAAAGACGAATGCACAGGATAACGACATGGTTGTGAGCGTACTGAGGTAGCTCTGCATGTCGATCTGGTTCTCAATGGTGGGGTCAACCACGTAGCCGGCCAGGAAGTTGATACTCATGGGCGCGGCAATGTAGTAGCCAAACAACAGGCCTAGCGCAAACAACACCGACACGAAAAACACCGCACCCTGTGAATTCTGGCGCTCATGCGGGTACAGGCCCGGCTTGATGAAGCGCCACAGTTCCCAGAACAGATATGGGAAGCCCAGCACCAGGCCTACAATGAAGCTCGTGCTAATGTGCATGGTCAGCTGCCCGCTCATCTCGCGGTTCTGAATCACGAAGCCTACTTTATCAATGCACAGATCGGGTGCTCCGATCCAGGCCCCGAACCGGCAGAACATTTTATAAGTCCAGAAATCGGGGCGAGAAGGGCCCAGAATCAGGTCGTGAAACAGGAACTCCTTGGAGAAAAAGGCACCGGTAGCAAACACCACCACGGCAATAGCCGCTCGGATGATGTGCCACCGCAGCGCTTCCAGGTGGTCTATGAAAGACATTTCGTGCTGGTCGCCCCGCACAGGTTGTTCGGTATTCAAGGGGAAGTAGCGAAAGAGTGAGGTAGTGAAACGGTCAGCCAGTGAGTGTGCTTAGGAAGCCGCCGAAAGACAAACGAAAATAAGGCGAGCCAGGATGCTGCCCGCCTTACTTTCGTTTTGTGCGGCGAGCCAACCCGGCCGCCCTTATCACCTTACGCGAAAAGCGGATACTGCTGCATCCACTCTTGCACTTGGCCCTTTATGCGAGCCAGACGGGCGTCATCGGCGTTGTGGGTGAGCACCTCGTCGATGAACTCCACAATGCGCACCATGTCGGGCTCCCGTAGACCACGCGTGGTAACGGCGGCCGAGCCGATGCGCATGCCGCTGGTCACGAAGGGCGACTTATCATCGAAGGGCACCATGTTTTTGTTGATGGTGATGTCGGCCTTGATGAGCGTGTTCTCGGCGAGCTTGCCCGTGAGGCCTTTGCTGCGCAGGTCAATCAACATCAGGTGGTTATCGGTGCCGCCAGAAATAATCTGGTAGCCGCGCTCCACAAACGCACCGGCCAGGGCCTGCGCATTCTTGATAACCTGGTGGGTATAGTCAGTATACGCGTCGCTGAGAGCTTCACCGAAAGCCACGGCTTTTGCGCCGATAACGTGTTCCAGCGGGCCACCCTGGGTGCCAGGGAATACGCCCGAGTCCAGCAGGGCCGACATCATGCGCAGCTCACCTTTTGGGGTTTTCAGACCAAAGGGGTTCTCGAAGTCTTTACCCAGCATAATCAGGCCGCCCCGGGGGCCGCGCAGGGTTTTGTGGGTGGTAGTGGTTACGATGTGACAGTGATGGAAGGGATTGTTCAGCAAGCCCTTGGCAATGAGGCCGGAAGGGTGCGAAATATCGGCCAGCAACAGGGCACCTACTTCGTCGGCGGCTTCGCGCAGGGCTTTGTAGTCCCAGTCGCGGGAGTAAGCCGAGGCACCGCAGATGATAAGCTTGGGCTGCTCGCGGCGGGCAGTTTCCTTTACTTTCTCCCAATCGATGAGGCCGGTTTCGGGCTCCACACCATAGAAGGAAGGCTTATACAGCTTGCCCGAGAAGTTCACCGACGAGCCGTGGGTGAGGTGGCCGCCGTGGCTCAGGTCGAAACCGAGAATTTTGTCGCCGGGGTTGAGGATGGCCAGCATTACGGCCGCGTTGGCCTGGGCGCCGGAGTGCGGCTGCACGTTCACCCACTCCACGCCAAACAGCTCCTTGGCGCGGTCAATGGCCAGCTGCTCAATCTGGTCCACAATTTCGCAGCCACCGTAGTAGCGCTTGCCGGGCAGGCCCTCGGCGTATTTGTTGGTGAGGATGGAGCCTTGCGCCCGCATCACTTGCTCCGAAACATAGTTTTCCGAAGCAATCAATTCTATACCGTGGGTTTGCCGCTCTTTCTCCTTCTGAATCAGGTCGAAGACGGCGGTGTCAAGGGCGAGGGTGGTGGCTTGCGTTTCCATATGTTCAAAGGTAGGGGATCAATGGTGAAGTTGTGAAATGGTAAAGTGGTGAGTTTCCCGCGTAGTGCACCTAGGCCACTCGAATGGCAAACTCACCACCTCACCATTTCACAACTTCACCGCTGTTCCGCTTATCTTGCCGTCATGAACTCTTCCCAGCAGTTAGCCGAAGTCCTGACCAGCCTGCGTATCGGCAACCAGTCGTTTCTGATCAGCTTCTATGAGCAGAACCGCGACCTGTTTGCGCGCTGGGCCCGGCGCCAGCACTCCATTAATTCGGCGGAGGCCTACGAGCTTCTCCGGACGGTGCTGGTAGAGTTCTACGACCAAGTGCTGGACGGGCGCCTCACCAAGCTCCCTCCCGACTTAAGGGCCTACGTTTATGGCATGGCCGATGAGCAGGTGCGCGTAGCCCGCACCACCGCTGTGCTGCCCGTGGCGGAGGCCAGCCGCCGCCGAGACCTGCTAGGCCTGTTCGCGCAGCTCGGCACCGACTGCCAGAAGGTGCTCATGTATTTTTACTTCCGCGGCTACAATTTTGAAAAAGTGGCCGGCAAGATGGGCTTCGCTAATGCTACAGTGGCACGCCTGCAGAAGTCGGCGTGCCTGCGTAAGCTCTACGAGCTGCGGTTGCGGGTAGAGCAGCCCGCTGCGTAGCGCACGGCTGCTTGCTTCTGTGTAGCTTAGCCCCTGATTTACTCTCTTGTTGCTTCCGTGCCGGTATCGGCACTTCTATTCTCTTGGTTCCGCATGACGTCATCGTCTCCCGACATACGCCCTTATCTCGAAGAGCTAGAGCGCTTTGCCGATGGGCAGATGTCCGTGGCCGAACAGGAAGCATTTGAACACCGCCTGGAGCAGGAACCAGTACTGAGCCAGGCATTTCAGGCCTACGAGCAGCTCACGGCCGATTTGCGCTGGGTAGCCGGCCACGAAACCCTGCGGCTGCGCCTCCAATCTCTGGACCGCCGCCTCGACCAGCGAAGCGAAGCTTTGGCGCGCATCCGGCGCAAGCAGCGCAAAACGCAAATACGCTGGGGCCTAGTAGCAGGTATTGCCGCCGCTGTTTTGCTGGCCCTCTGGCTGGTACTCCGCCCCGCTAGCTCCTCGTTGGAAGCCTCCTGGACGCAATATTACGTGCCCGATGCAGGGTTGCCTAGTGCGGCTATTCGGGAAGACAGGCAGCCGTTGCTGGCGGAGGCTATGAGCCAGTACCAGGCCGGGCGCTACCCCAATGCCCTGCACGCCCTTCGGCGCATACCTACCAGCACGCTAGGCCAGGATACCCTGCTGTACTACACGGGCATTTTTCTGCTGAGCCAAGGCCAGGAAGAAGCGGAGAAAACCCAGGAAGCCCAAACCTATCTGAGGCGGGTGGCGCAGCAACCAGGCTCGGCACTAGCCGCCAAAGCCCGCTACCACCTGGGCATGGCCTACTGGCGCAACCAGCAGCCCGAACAGGCCCAGACAACCCTGCAGGCCGTAGCCGACGACGCCAGCAACCCTTACCAGCAGGCCGCCCGCCGGATGCTGAAGGCCGAAGTTATTTCCCGCTAGCGGCGCGCAATTGGGTACTCGGCTTCTATATTAGGCTGCAGCATCAACTTAAAGGTATCGAGGTTCAGGGCCGCTAAATGGCTCAGTTCCGGGTTGTGCCGGTACACACAGCCAGTATCCAAGCCAATGGCTTGGGCATGATTGTCTGCGCGGCGCTGCACTTCTTCAGTGGGAGTCGGCACGTGTCCGTGTACCAGACGCTTGCCACCGAGCCGGGAAGCATCAAACACAAATTCCTTGATGTTGAGCATTGTAGGCCAGTCGCGGCGCATCTCAGCGGGCGGCAGGCGGAAGTCGAACCCCGCGTGCACCAGCACGAAATCGGGTAGCTCATACTGATACGGCAAGTCATCGAGCCACTGCAGATAGCGGGCCGGAATGTCCTCGACCTGGCCTACGCCAAAGCCCCGCAACGTCAGCTCTCGGTCAGCGGAAGCCCAGGCCAAATGGTGCAGGCCCCGGGCGGCATCCAGCAGTTCCTGGTCGTGGTTGCCGCGCAGGCATACCACCCGACCACCCCGCCGGGGTAGTTGCATGAGGTAATCCAGCACGCCGCGGCTATCGGGGCCTTTGTTGACGTAGTCGCCCAGCACATACAGCTCATCCTCAGGCCCGAAAATGAGCTTGTGCTCAACTAACTGCTGGAAAGACTGCAGACAGCCGTGAATATCGGTGGTGACGTAGCGGGCCATACGGAACGGGCGGTAAAAGAATGAAAACAGATGTACTAGGCCACTCCGGCCACAAAAAAGCATCTGCTGGGGGCAGATGCTTTTTTGTGTTTGTGCACCCGGCCGTTAGTAGCCAGGCTTGTCGAGGTCAGGCTTGTGCAGATTGCGGTTTGGGTGCCGTAAGCCAGCATCAGTGGCTTCTTGCTCCAGGCGCTCCTCTGTTTCTTCGCTGAGCTGGTTGGCGGGCAAGGCATCGGCTTTGGGTTGGCCGATGTCGGCGGGCCGGTCCTGCTTTTCCTTCGATTCCATATTCTCTTCGCTGCTACGATGTGCCATGATGAGAGGGTGTAAAGGTTGCTGTAAAAACTTAATTAGAACCTGACGCCTAGGCCACTATACCTCAATGCCCGACTCTGCCGCGTTGCGGTCAGTTAGGTCGGCGTTGGTGCCTTGGCGGGCCAGTTCGTCGTTGTTAGGCTGTTGTTGCTCCATCTGGCCCATTCCTACGCGGGAGTTGGGGTTGCGCATTTCGTCTTTGCCAGGCCGGTCGTCGTCGGCATCCAGCTCATCTACCGGCCTACGCGGCTGTAGTTCAGCGTCGCGGTCCTGGGGCAAATCCTGGTTAGGGCGGTCTTCGCGGCCTTCTTCCGAGCTGCGCATGTTGTCGCCGGGGTGCCGGCTTTTATCTGCGTCTTCGTTTACTGATACGGCCGTAATGCCCGATTCACTATCGGTGCCGTAGCCTTCTTTGCCGTCGCGGTTGCCAAAGCCGCCGCGGGCCGATTCATTCTTGGGTGGGTCGGCGCCGGGAATGATGTGTCCGGCGGCAAGCTCCTGGTCAGTGGTGTCGTCGTTGATGACGCGAACGGGGCGTTTATTAGGGTCGATGGCCATGGTAGTGCTCAGATAGAGAGTGGGAGGTCGTACCCTAGGATGTACTGTGGTTTCGGGATTTGGGTTTAGATAGCAGGGGTCTAAAGGCTGTATAAAATTGCCGCCCTGCCCTCTCGCATAGCTTCTATCAACTTGTTTACCTAGTTAATTATCAAGCAACTGGACTACAATCCCCAAAAGCAGTACGCCCGCGCTGCTCCGGTTCAGGAGCAGCGCGGGCGTACTGCAGATTGAGAAAACAGCGCCGGCTAGGCCACCTTCTCCGGTACTTTATAAACTACGGCGTTGATGTTCATGCCGGCACCTACCGAGGCAAACACCAGCGTGTCGCCATCGTTGATTTCGTGCCGATCCATTTTATCGTTCAGCATCAGGTCGAGCAACGTGGGCAAGGTGGCTACCGAAGAGTTACCGAGCCACGAAATCGTCATGGGCATCACATCGGCGGGCACATCCTGTATCTCGTAGAGGCTGTAGAGGCGCTTGAGGATGGCCTCATCCATCTTGCCATTGGCCTGATGAATCAGGATCTTATGAATGCTCTCGAGAGAAACGTGGGCTTTCTTGAGGCAGGACTGAATAGCCTGGGGCACCGTTTTGAGGGCGTACTCATAGAGCTTGCGGCCGTCCATCTTCAGGAACAGGTCGTCGCCTACGTAGTCGGCGTTATACGAGGGGCCCATCCGCAGCAGGTGAGCGGCGCGCTCGGTATCGGAGCGGGTGGTGTGGGCAATGATGCCTACGGGCTCCGTGCTTTCTACGCCTTCCAGCAGGATAGCTCCGGCCCCATCGGCGTAGAGCATGCTGTCCCGGTCGTGGGGGTCAGAAACGCGCGACAGCACTTCGGCCCCAATTACGAGGATGCGTTTGGCATCACCGGAGCGTAGGAAGTAATCGGCCTGAATGACGGCCTGCAGCCAGCCGGGGCAGCCAAACGGCAAGTCGTAGGCCACCGTGAACGGGTTTTCGATGCCGAGCTTGTGCTTGACACGAGCCGCCAGACTAGGCACCATATCCGTGCGCTTGTTCTTTGCCGGCACATCGCCAAAGTTGTGGGCTACAATAATATAGTCCAGCGTTTCTTTATCCGTTCCGGAGGAGCGCAACGCTTCTTCGGCGGCCAGAAAGGCTATATCGGAGGTTACCTGGTCGTCGTTGACATAGCGCCGCGCCGCGATATCCGTGATTTGCTCAAACTTCTCTACTATCTCCTGGCTGGGTTTCTCCAGCTTCTTGCCCGTAGAATCATAAAACGCAGTGTCGCTGAAATCCTGGTTGCTGACGATGCTAGAAGGAATATAGCTTCCTGAGCCAGTGATGACGGAATAAATCCTGGAGGTGTTATTCATGTACTTTTTGAGTGCGGCACTTGTGTCAGTTAATTCAAAAGTAACATAATAAGGGCCTTTTGTGCCCGAACAGCTTGAAGCAATTTACAATTTCAAACTTTTCAAAATAGGACTACTGACCTGGAGTATAACGCAATGAATCTATCAAACACATCATAACCCTTAAAATAACACAGCATTAGCATCTTGTCAGTTATAAACCTTAACTTATCCTTTGAAAATAAATGTCACTTATTCAATATCAACTCTTTTTACATTAAAGCAGGATTAATAGAGCCGTAGGCCACTCCTGCATTTTATTCTGACTTAATGCACCAGTACGGCAGCGTCTTCAGCCACCGCTACGGGCTGCCCCATGATGCGGCGGCCTACTACCTGAATAAGCAGGGCCAGCAGGGCAGAAGCCGCCATAATAGTCACCATGGGCACAGCAGTGTGGGTATTGAACAGGCTCACGCCCAACGAAGCCAGGGCACCAACCGCCATTTGGGTAGCTCCCATGAGCGCAGCCGCACTACCGGCGTTCTTGGCAAATGGCGCAATGGAGAGGGCCGCCGCATTAGGATTGGCAAAGCCCAGGCAGCACAGAAACAGAAAGAGCATCCCGACGGTAGCCTCCACGCCAAACCACCCGAGCGTGGTACCCAGCAAAAACACCAACCCAATAACCGACTGGCATACCATGGCCACCAGCACAATCTGCTCGCTGCGGTAGTAGCGCAGCACCCAGCTATTTACCTGGCTGGAGCCGATGAAACCCACGGAGAGCAGGGCGAAAATCCAGCCGTAGTGCTGGCCGCTCACCCCGAAAATATCCATGAACACAAGGGGCGAGCCGGATACGTAGGCCAGTAGGCCACCAAACGTCATGGCGCCGGTGAAGGCGTAGGTGAAAAACTGCGGATTCTTGAGCACCGTCCAGAAATTGGTGAGGATGGGCTTGGGGTGCAGGGAGTAGGTGGGGTCGGCGGGGTAGCTTTCGGGCAGCCAGAAGAACGCGGCCAGCAGCATCAGGAAACCCATCCCGAACAACACCAGAAACACCGACTGCCAGCCGAAAGCCGCCACCATGTAGCCGCCCACGGTGGGCGCCAGCATCGGCGAAACGCTGATAACCAGGGAGAGGAGGGCAAACACTTTAGCGCTGTCTTTCACCGGAAACAGGTCGCGGACCATGGCCACCGAGGCTACGGTGGCCGCGCAGCTGCCCAGCGCCTGCACGAAGCGCAGGGCAATGAGAGAATCGATAGAATGGGCCGCGAAACAGCCCACCGAAGCCAGCACGTAGAGCAGCAGCCCTATATAAAGCGGTTTTTTGCGCCCGAAACGATCCAGTAGCGGCCCATAGAGCAATTGCCCAGCCGAAACGCCCACAAAGAAGCTGGAGAGGGAAAGCGAAACCTGCGCTACATCGGTGTGCAGATCCTGGGCAATGGCCGGGAAGCCCGGCAGGTACATGTCAATAGAAAACGGCCCGAGCGCCGACAGGGTGCCCAGGATCAGAATCAGGAAAAAGTAACGTTGCTTGCTCATGCGGGCGGCGACAGGTGCGCCAGTTTGATGGGGCTGCTGGCAAAATGCTGCCAGGCCCGGCTTAAGAATATTGGGCTCTACAAGGAAATTAGCGCCAAGATTGTTCACGCTACCCGATAGAAACTACCTGGGCTCCCGAAATCTATACCACGCATCAAGCTGCAGCAACGGATTCAGTGTCAGCAGAATACTCACAGAAAAACTGCTTCACTTGCCAGCGAACTGGTTAGCTTGGCCTACCGCCGGACACTGTATACCTCACGAAAAAAATTTCCTGGGACAGGCCTAGTGAGTGGCCTACAGCGCGCTTTGCCCTTTCTGATCCACGAAGCGGGCAATGGCGTTGCCGATGTGCCCATACATGCCGGCCGCCACGCTAGCCATTTCCTCGTAGCGAGAACGGCGGTAGGCCAGGGCAGAATCTGTGTGCGGACTTTCCTCCCACTCCGCCAGGGCCGTGAGGGTATCGAGGCGGGTTAGAGAGTCGGCAATGGCAATGTAGATATCGGGCCACAGGGCCGGGATAGGTAGCGTAGCATCTTCCAGCACCACCTGCAGCTCCAACAGGCGCATGGCTACGGCAGCCAGGCTGACGAGCACGGCCTTCTCTTCCTCCGAGAACGGACGCGGCTGCCGGTCGATGATGGCCAGGGCCCCGATGGCCTCTCCCGCGCTTGTGCGCAAAGGGTGCCCGGCATAGAATTGTAGTTCCAGCTGGTGCATGGCGTCGGTATTGACTAGGGCACACAGGTTTTGCTGCCAGTCTTCGTACACCGTTGTTTCTTCCTGCAGGATGGCCACGGAGCACAGGCTATCTGCCCGAGGAACCTGCCCGGTGCCGGCTAGGCCGGTTTGGGCTTTGAACCATACTGCATCGGCTTCTACTAAGGAGATAACGGCAATAGGAACGCCGAACAGCTTGGCCGTCACGCGAATAAACTCCTCAAAAAAGGGCGCCGTGCCGCGTACCTGATACGGACGCAATGCCTCCAGGCGCTGCATTTCATTGAGGGGCAGCAAAGAATCTGGGAGAGGCATAGCAACTGGCAACGCCGCTATTAGGTAGAGCGCTGGTACGGCAAAGGTAGCCAGTAAAACAGTGGGGGCCGCCGCGCACTGGCCTAGAAAGTCAGAAATATTGCCTTTAACCAGCAGCAGTATAGCCAGGCAATGGTCTATCATTCAAAAACTTGCGGTTAGATCAGAAAGCTGAACAGTTGCTTTAGGAGCGGCGGCTTTGGGGTCTGCCGCCTATCTTGGGGCTTTAGTGCGCACCATCTCTAGGCCTATCGACTATGTGGACAGAACACGACAACGCGCTTACCCGCTCCTTCCGCTTCAAGGATTTTCAGGCGGCCTTCAGTTTCATGACCGATGTGGCCGAGGAGGCCGAGTACCAGGAACACCACCCGTGGTGGAGCAACGAGTACAACGTGGTGAACTTCCGGCTGCGCACCCACAGCGCGGGCTACAAGGTCACGGACAAAGACCATAAGCTCGCTACCGCCATCGATAAGCTGGCCCTGGCCTACGACGGTCAGCCCCAGGACGCATAAGGCGGACTAGGCGGTAAGTGTCTCCTCCTGGAAATGCGGGCACCCAAAGCCCCTTACCTTTGCGTCTATGTCTGATACTTCTGCCGTCCCGACCGTTCTGTACCTGGTGCCCACGCCCATTGGCAATCTGGAGGATATTACGCTGCGCGCCATTCGGGTGCTGGGCGAAGTAGATACCGTGTTGGCCGAAGACACCCGCACCAGTGGCCGCTTGCTGCAGCACCTCGGCCTGAAAAAGCCCATGCTCAGCTACCACCTCCACAACGAGCACCAGACCGTGCAGCGCCTGCTGGAGCGCCTGCAAAAGGGCGAAACCATGGCGCTGGTATCGGATGCGGGCACGCCCGGAATTTCGGACCCCGGTTTTTTGTTGGTGCGTGAGTGCCTGGCGAAGGGCCTGAAGGTAGAGTGTCTGCCAGGTGCCACAGCCTTCGTGCCGGCCTTGCTGAAATCGGGGTTTGGGGCCGAGCGGTTTACGTTTGAGGGGTTTCTGCCAGTCAAGAAAGGCCGCCAGACGCGCTTGAAGGAACTGACCCAGGAAACTCGCACTATGATTTTCTACGAGTCGCCGCACCGGATAGTGAAGACCCTGGAGCAGCTAGCCGAAGTGCTGGGCCCGGCCCGCCTGGCCTCCGTAAGCCGGGAGCTGACCAAGCTGTTTGAAGAAACCGTGAACGGCACGCTGCCCGAGCTGGCCGCCAACTTTGCGGGCCGCGCCGCCATTAAAGGTGAGATTGTGCTGGTGGTGCAGGGCCGCGAGAAAGAAGAGCGAGTTAAAGAAGACCGTTACGCCAACCACGACGACCGTAGTGCTGACTAAACCAACTTCTCCCGTAGCCCCAGCGGCCGCGGCGACCTTACCTGTTTCCGGACTGGCCTACTGGCTCCCCAGCCTGCTGGCTATGCTGAGCGCTTTCCTGCTGTGGCTGGGCTGGCCCGTGCACCCGGCGCCGTTGGCGCTGGTGCTGCTGGTGGCCTGGGTGCCGTACCTACGCGCGGAGCAGCTACTAACCCAACGCGGAGCCAGCGGCTGGAAGGTGTGGCGCTACACCTACCTCACGCTGGTACTCTGGAACCTGTTCACTACGTACTGGGTGAGCTACAGCACGTTAGGCGGTGGCATTGCGGCCGTAGTCTGCAATGCGCTCATGCTGAGCGCGCCCGTTATGGCGTTTTATCACACCAAGAAGCGCCTAGGCCACCTCATCGGCTACCTCTCGCTGCCCATCTACTGGATTGCCTTCGAGCAGCTGCACCTGCACTGGTTCCTGACCTGGCCCTGGCTGACACTCGGCAACGGCTTCGCGCAGGCCAACCAACTGGTGCAGTGGTATGAATACACCGGCTTCCTGGGCGGCTCCGTCTGGATTTGGGCGACGAACCTGCTGGTATTTGGGGCGTGGTTTGGCTTTACTCGGTCTGCTAGGCCACTTGCTGATGGAAGCAGCCCGGCCGCTACTGGCCTACGCCTGAAATGGTACTGGCCCGCACTGGCAATTCTGCTGCCGATTGGCCTCTCCTACCTTATCGGGAGCCAATACCAGGAGAAAGGCCCCACGGCTGAAGTGCTGGTGATTCAGCCGAATGTCGATCCGTTTGAGGAGAAGTTTGAAGGCGGCTCCCGCTTCATCCCGCACACGGAGCAGATTACGCGCCTGCTCACGCTCACCGAACAGAACCTGACGCCCCAAACCAAAGTGGTGTTCTGGCCCGAAACCTCTCTGGATGAAGTGTACCCTGAGGAAGTATTCAGCTTCAACCCCAACGCCCAGCGCCTCCAGCTGTGGCTGGCCCAGCATCCTGGCATAGAGCTAATTACGGGCCTCACCTCCGCTGTACGCTACGACTCTAAAGAAACCGCCAGCCCCACGGCGCGCTTCCGCGAAGGCACCGGCTATTATGATCTATTCAATGCTGCTGTGCACCTGCGCGGGGCGGCAGCTCCACCCGAGTTCTACCATAAGTCGCGGTTGGTGCCGGGCGTGGAGGGCGTGCCGCCATGGCTCTCGGCCTTCGTGATTGATTTGGGCGGCGCGGCCGGTGGCCTAGGCTCGCAGCCTGACCGCACGGTGTACAAAACCGCCGACCCGAACTTGCGCATCGGCCCGATTATCTGCTACGAATCGGTGTACGGCGACTTTGTGCGCGACTACGTGAAGAACGGCGCCACGCTGCTGGGCATCATCACCAACGACGGCTGGTGGTCCGACACGCCGGGCCACGAGCAGCATTTGCAGTACGCCACGCTGCGCGCCATTGAAACCCGCCGCGACATTGCCCGTTCAGCCAACACCGGCATTTCGGGCTTCATCAACCAGAAAGGCGAAATCACGCAGCGCACTGGCTGGTGGGTGCAGGCGGCCAGTCGCGCTACCGTGCACCTGAACACCGAAGAGACGTTCTACGTCCGCTATGGCGAGCTGATTGGGCCTACCATGCAGGTGCTGGCCTTCCTGCTAATTGTGCTGACGGGCGTGCTCAGCCAGCTAAACAAAAAACGTTTGACCGCTTAAGCTGTCTGTCATCCTGAGCTGAGCGCAGCATCTACTCACGCTGCACGACTTGCCTAGCGCCGTGCGCTGACGTGAAATGGCCCGTTGCTGAGCACAGAATGACAGGTTTTTTTAAGCGAATATTTCTTTCCCTTTATGGATTACAATCAACTCAGCTTTCAGCTGGCGGCCGTAACGCGCCACGCGGGCCAATTCATCCGGCAGGAAGCCCTGACCTTCAACCGCAGCCACATCGAGACCAAAGGCGTGCACGACCTGGTGTCGTATGTAGACAAGGAAACCGAAAAGCTGCTGGTAGCGGGCCTGCGCGAAATACTGCCCGAGGCCGGCTTCATCACCGAAGAAGGCACCGAAGGCGCCGACCGCCTCGAAGGCTATAACTGGATTATTGACCCCCTGGATGGCACTACCAACTTCGTGCACGGCCTGCCGGTGTACTGCGTAAGCGTAGGCCTCATTCATCACGAGGAGCTGGTGGCGGGCGTGGTGTACGAGGTAGTCCGCGATGAGTGTTTCCGGGCCGCGAAAGGCGCCGGAGCCTTCTGCAACGAGATTCCCATCCACGTCACCGACGTTCCTGACCTGAATAACTCCCTCATTGCCACCGGCTTTCCCTACACCGATTTCGGCAAGATGGACGACTACCTGCAGCTGCTGGGTGCCTTCATGCGCCGTTCGCACGGCGTGCGCCGCGTAGGCTCCGCCGCCGCCGACCTAGCCTACGTAGCCGCTGGCCGCTTTGAGGGCTTCTTCGAGTTCAACCTCAACTCCTACGATGTTGCCGCTGGCATTCTGTTGGTGCGCGAAGCCGGGGGCCGCGTGACCCAGTTCCTGGAAGATGGTGACCCGCTCTTCGGCCGCGAGGTAGTGGCCAGCAATGGCCTCGTACACCAGGAGATGCAGGATACCATCCGGGAGTTCTGGAAGGAAGAAGTGGCCTAGGCCAGTGGTTGGCCCATCCTGATGCGAAACCCCACCCCAACCCCTCCCCACAGGGAGAGGGGCTTGAATTAGTATTGCAATTGTCAGCTAATATCAGCTAAGTCGTTGTAGTAGTAAAATAAGCCCCTCTCCCCGTGGGGAGGGGTTGGGGTGGGGTGCCTGTCAGACCGCTAGGCCACTTCGCTAAACTTTTCCGTTACCGTCGTAGTTTTGTGCTCGTTATGTGGCTACAATATCTCCTCATTGCTCTGCTTTTCGTGGGCGCAGCGTTTTACGTCGGACGCTTGTTTTGGCGCGCTTTCTTCGATAAAACTGCCGCGGGCTGTGCCAAAGGGTGCGGCGGTGCCTGCTCCGTTATTGATGTAGACCGCCTGCAGCGCACCATTGAATTAGCTGCCACGAAAGGCGCTGGGCAGTAGCGGCGCGCGTTTCTTCTGCACTTCGGATAACCTGTCCCCGTAGTGGCTACGTATAGCCGGTGCGGGGCTTTTTGTTGGCCCCCTCCCAACCGTACTCTTTCCATTTCCAAAACGCCCCTCCCATGCAAGATAAAGAAGAAGAACGCTCGCTCATCAACGTAGAACGCCAGCTCAACAAGGAGGGCTACACCGAAGATTTTCGCGTGACGGAAGGCCGCTTGCATACGCTCAACAACGAGCGCAATAAGAGCTACGCCCCCAGCGAAGTGACCATCGTAGACTTTTACCGTTTCGAGGGCGAAAGTGACCCCGATGATATGTCGATTCTATACGCGCTCGAAACCACCGATGGCGTGCGGGGCACGATTTCCTCAGCCTACGGCACCTACGGCGACTCCGACGCGCTGGAGTTCCTGAAGCAGGTAGAAGACCTCGGTAAAAACCTGAGCAAGAAGAACAAGTAAGCACAGCCTTCCTTTTCAGGCACTGCTTTTAGAGTGCGCCGCAATCCACCTGCGGCGCACTCTTGTGTTTCCGCCCTAGGCAAACTCGACTATGAAAACGACGTTTCCTACCCACCCGCTGCGCCGTGCTTCCGACCTCGACCCGTTGCTGGAGGCTATTGGCGAGGCTCGCGTTGTGTTGCTGGGCGAGGCTTCGCATGGTACTTCGGAGTTCTATACTTGGCGCACGGCCCTCACCAAGCTCCTGATTCAGGAGAAAGGCTTTCAGTTTATGGCAGTGGAAGGCGACTGGCCCGACTGTTTCGAGGTGAATGCTGCCATTAAGCATAATACACCTACTCACGCGCCGGCAAGCTCCGTGCTGAGCACGTTCAACCGGTGGCCTACCTGGATGTGGGGAAACTGGGAAATTGTGGCTTTAGTAGAGTGGCTCCGAGAGCACAACCAAGCGCTGGCCGATGACAAGCAGATAGGCTTCTACGGGCTCGATGTGTATAGCCTCTGGGAGTCGTTGCAGGAGATTCTGCACTACGTGGAAAAGCAGGGCGATGGAGCCGTGCAAGCTGCGCATAAAGCGTTTCGATGCTTTGAGCCTTACAGCGAAGATCCGCAGGAATATGCTCAGGCGGTGGCTTTCGTGTCGGAAGACTGTGAGGATGAAGTGACCGAAATGCTGCGTGCCCTGCGTCGCCAAGTGAGAGACCTGCCGCCGGGTGGCCTACGAGCGCAGGAGCAGAAGTTCAATGCCGAGCAGAACGCGCTGGTAGCTGTGAATGCCGAGCGCTACTACCGGGCCATGATCCGGGGCGGAGCGGCCTCCTGGAACGTGCGCGACCAGCATATGATGGAAACGCTCACGCGCCTGCTCGACCTCCACGGCCCCAACAGCAAGGCCATCATCTGGGAGCACAACACGCACATCGGCGACGCCCGCTACACCGACATGCGCGACGACCAGATGGTGAACGTAGGCCAGCTGGCCCGGGAAGCCTACGGCCGCGACAACGTATTTGCCGTGGGCTTTGGCACCTACCAGGGCACCGTGGTAGCTGGAAAGAAGTGGGGTGCCACTCCTGAGGTAATGACTGTACCCGAAGCCCGCCGGAGCTCCTGGGAACACATGTTGCACCAGCAGCTCAAAGGCGACAACGCCCTGCTGTTTTCCGAAGAGCTGCGCGGCCATCCGCTGCTAGCGCATTCCGTAGGCCACCGCGCCATTGGGGTAGTGTACCGGCCAGAATTTGAGCAGTTCGGCAACTACGTGCCCACCCAGATACCGGAGCGCTACGATGCCTTTATGTTCTTCGACCAGACCCGTGCCCTGCACGCCCTGCCTACCGAAGCCGACACGCACACCCCACCAGACCTGTATCCGTGGAATTACTAAACCTGGCCTTTGGCTACTTCTAAGGCCTCGACGGCAGGTCCTATCTATGATACACTGACCGGGTAGCTTTCCGCTTTATAGGCTTCAAAGCTACCTGGTCAGTGTATTTTTACTGTCCCGAGTGCAACGTTTTACATTGTTTAGGATTCTTCCTGATACTCTTTCTTATACCATCTACTCGTTTCCATTTTCTACCTATCCTGTTTATGCTTGTTCGCTCTATTGGTATTGGCGCCGTTTTGTTCTCATTTCCATTGCTCAGCTTTGCGCAAACTAGTGAGCCCGAAACACCCCGATATTATGTTGGCGTATCGGCCTTCACCAACTTCTCTCAGCGCCTGAGCCGGTCGATTGATCCTAGCACAGTGCCTCCCTTGCAGCTTACGCTCGGCTATCAGCTCAATCCACGCTGGGCGGTGCAGCTAGGGGCATCCTATAGCACCAGCCCAGGCTCGTATAGTGTCATCCCCAGGGATGCAAATGGAAATGTTATCGCCGGGTTTTATTCCAACAAGTACCGGAATACGTCCCTAGCATTAACGGCCTTAGGGCGCTACACGCTGACGCGCGATCTGAACAAGCGTTTCCAGGTGGATGCAATAGGCGGTTTTTCGCTAGACTACGAAACCTATAAAGGCAGGGGCTATAACTATGACCCTATTCAAGAGGCGTCTATCTCATTCAACCGCAATTCCAAAATCTATCACAAAGCGTTGAGCATAGGCCCCAGCTTCCGCTATCGGCTTTTCTCCGGCCTAGAGGCGATAGGCGAAGGCACTGTTAATATGGATTTGCGTTCTCCACGAGTTGTCACGCCCTCCGGCGCCATAGGGCTACGCTACCGGTTTGGTAGCCGCTAACAGCAACACCCAGGCCTCTTAACAAAGCCATGCGGAGAGCTAGTAATTTCAGAGAAAGAGCGCAGCAGCACGCCTCTTTCTCTGAAATTACTCTTTGTAAGTTAGACAAATATGTATTTTCTATACTACTAGCTGAAAGCCGCATTACCGCACCACGCCAAACCGCTCACCCTGCAAATCCAGCACGACCGTACGCTGGCTGAAGGGCTCGTTGCCTAGCATGCCGCCCATACCGGAGAAGCGCATCAGCAGGTTCTCCATCATTCTGGTGCCCTCCACATACGTTACTGTGCCGAGAGGAACGGTCAGGTTGTTGAGTTGCAGGGCGGCCGCGGTGGCGGTAGTGTAGGTGGTTATCGTATTGCCCATGGCATTGCCCGTTCCAGTCTGGATGGGAGCTTGGGGGCGGGCCATTTGCTGCCACGTCTCCTGGCTGGTGAGGAGTGCGAAGGCACTGGTACCGGAGTCGAACAGCAGCTTTTCAGATTTGCCTTGTACCTGAGCAGTCAGGATGAGACGGCGGCTGGCGTAGTCGAGGGGCACGAACTCGGTTCGGCGGGCCAGGCTGTCGGGTAGCTGGGTGCTGAGGCTGAAGCGTTGGTGGGCGTAGTCGAGAACCAGTACCCGACCATCCACTATATCGGCCCCCAGGGTACCGATGATAAAATGCTCGGTGCTATCAGCGGGCAGCTCACTGGCGCCATGCTGATAGGCCTTCAGCCGGCGCGCTTTAACCTGGGCCTGGCCTAGCGTAAACGTAAAGTCACGAACAGTATCCGCTTGGGGCAGCAAGCGCTGGGCCGTAGCCGGGTACTGCTTGCGCAGCGCCGCCAAGGAGTTGGCGTAGAGCAAAGAAGTAGGCGCGCCGGTATCGAACTGGAGGTAGCAGGTGCGGGGACAGCCGGGCAGCGTTACGGGCACGAGCAGCGCAGCATGCGGCCCTAATTTATCGGCTTCCCACGCAAAGTTGAAAGTAGCAGGTAGGCCCGTTATCACCAGCTGATTGGCGGCTGGCTCAAACTTCTTGCGCATATAGAAGTAGCCTCCTAGGCCACTAACCAGAAGCAGGGCAAGTACGGCAAGCAGGATGTTGCGGAAGAGTTTCATGACGCGGTAATGGGGGTTGGAGTATGAGCCAAAACTACCCGCTAGGCCACCCTACCGCTTGCGCCATTTACCCGTCATTTTGCCGCCACTTCAAATAAATATCAGACAATCAATCGATTAAAAAAATAAGAATGCTGAGCGGGTTTCAGTCCGGGCCGCTGTTAAAGCACTCTCCCTGGCACGGCTACAGGCTAAAGCCCAGGCTACATTTTTAGAGCCGGAAGCGGTAGAAATCGAATTGGCCTTTTCGCAACTGCCATCCCGAGTAGCAGACCACCACCAGGTTTATCAGGTAGGAACTGACGAATACCCCTACAAACAAATTGGGTAGTACCAGCTGATACAGCCGCGCCCAAAGATGCGCTACCGCCGCCAACCCGTAGCTCAGGACGCAAAGCACCAACCACAGTACCTGGAACCCCAGCACTCGGCGCCCGACCTCTGCCGCGTGCTCTACTTCGTAGCAGTGCTTCCGCCACAGCACCCACGGCACCACCAGATTCAGTAGCGGAAATAGCAGGAAGCCCAGCGCACTTAGGTTGAGCAGTTGCAGAAACTGTGGGTCTGGACGCAGGACTTGTGGCACGCCTGCAAAAACTGATGACTCTGGCAGTGCAGCTGGCTCCGGCTGCGGGTCAGGCTCAGTCTTTACTGCTTCCGGCTCCGTCCGGAATGCTTCCAGCGGTACTTCCAGCGCGGCGGCCAGCGCCTGCAGCGTGTAGCCCCGCGGCACGGTGTCGCCCTGCTCCACCCGCTGAATGGTGCGCAAACTCACCCCCGATTGCTCGGCCAGCACCTCCTGCGAAACGCCTTTACTCTTGCGGATAGTGGAGATACGAGCAGGGGAGAACATAGCGTAGCGAGAGATAGAAGGAAAGCCAGCTCCAAGATAAGCGCCAACCGAACATCAGCTCACTATTTCACTACTTCACCACTTCACTTATCCCCACACTTTGGTGCCCTCGGTGCAGTTGCGGCACATCTCAATCTGGTCGCGGCCTTTGAGCAGGGAAGCCCGGAACTGCTGGTACTTGGTGCCGTGCCAGAGCTGGCGAAAGGTCTGGGTTTTCAGGTCGCCGAGGCGGTATTCAGCATCTTTATCAAAGCAGCAGGGCACCACTAGGCCATCCCACGTAATCACGCAGGAATGCCACATCTTCCAGCAGTGGTTTACCAGCTTGTTCTTGATGCTCCAGGTACCGTTTCCCTGGTTTTCGTAGCGCGAGTAGTAGTCGATGGTCGGGATGAGGGGCGAGCCGTTCTGGTAGTCGTAGATCTGGGCCGTCTTGAACCACACGTCATCTACGCCCAGCTCCTTGGCCAGCTGCTTGGCCTCCTCAATCTGATGCTCGTTGGGGCGTACCACCAGAAACTGAAACACCACCCGCGGCGTCTGCGACTTCAGCTCCCGCCGCCACTTAATCAGGTTTTTGGTGCCTTCCAGCACCTTATCAATTTTGCCCCCCACCCGGTACTGCTGATACACCTCCTGGGTAGTGCCATCCAGAGAGATAATGAGGCGGTCTAGGCCACTCTCCACGGTGCGCTTGGCGTTGGCATCGTTGAGGTAGTGGGCGTTGGTGCTGGTGGCGGTATAGATGCCCTTATCGGCGGCATACTTCACCAGATCCAGGAAGTTGGGGTGTAGGTACGGCTCTCCTTGGAAGTAAAAAATCAGGTACCAGAGCCGCGAAGCCACCTCATCAATGGTCTTCTTGAACAGCTCGTCGGGCAACATGCCCGTGGGGCGCGTGAAGGAGCGTAGGCCACTGGGGCACTCGGGGCAGCGCAGGTTGCAGCTCGTGGTAGGCTCAAACGACAGCGCCACCGGCAGGCCCCAGTGCCGGGCTTTGCCCGTAAGCTTGCTGAGCAGGTAGCCGCCCGTAACCTGCGTGGCATTCCAGAGGCGCTGGGGCGAGGTCTTGGAAACGAAGTTGAGCGCGTCGGAGAGGAGGGAAGCCATGCGGGGATAAAGGTACGGTGCTCCTAACAAGCAACGCCGGAAATCCTCCCAAGCACGAGCTCTAAAATAACAAGCTACAGCCCAAACTATACTATTTTTTTTAGCAATATAACCTAATATTATTAGCCTTCGTATACCTCTCTATATCCAACCTTGCTACAGATCATGAAAATTTCAGTTGAGAAAGGACAGGAAAAAGGGTTTCTGCCCGACGGTCGTCATACCGTTGAGATTACCGATATTCAGGAGGGCCAAAGTGAGCACCAGAACGTGCCGTTCTTTGCCGCTCGCATGGAAAATGAGGATGGCTTCGTGACCCAGCGATTCTATACCTCCCCGGCTGCCATGCCCATTCTGCTGTCGCTCTACTCCGCCGTGGGCATCCACCCTGAGGCCGGTAAAGACCTCGATACCAAGCAGCTACTGGGCAAACGCGTGTCGGTGGAGATTGGGGAGCACAGCTACGCCGACCCCGCTACTGGCAATGAGCGCTCTATCAAACAAGCCACTGGTTTCCGGACGGCATAGGCCTACGGATAACCGCATAAGAAAAGCGCCACTCATGCACATGAGCGGCGCTTTTCTTATGCAAAAAACGGGTTCTAGGCCAGTCTATTTGCCGCCAGCCGGCAGCGTGCTGCTGTAGGTATTGGCTTTGCCGAAGGATTCCTTTATTTCATCTACGGCGGCGCGGCTGCTGAGACGCTTGGGCTTGGTGTTCAGGAAAGTACCGTCTTCTGCCAGCAGGAAGTAAGCGGGCACATCCTGCACGCCATAGGCCTTGGCTACCGCCGCGCGTAGGCCACCGGCGGCCCGCACGTGCATGCCGGGCAGGCGCTTGCTCACTACCAGTTGTTTCCAGGCGCCTTCGTTTTCATCGAGGGCAATGTTGAGGAACACAATGTTCTTGCCATCAAACTTCTTGGCCAGGTCGGCGGCGTAGGGCAGATCGCGCAGGGCCAGGCCGCTGGTGGTGCGCCAGAAGTTGATGTAGACCAGCTTGCCGGCCAGCTGCTGCAGCGTCACGGTGTCACCTTTCGAGGAAACCAGTCGGAAATCAGGCGCCGGCGAGCCAATGGCGAAGGCCTTGTGCGACTCGAAATCGTGCTGAAGCACGGGGTAGTACTTGTTCTGCGGATCGGCGCTCTTGAAATCAGCCAGCATAGCCGCCGACTGCTTCACGTGCCCAAACCGGAACGACTCCTGTAGCACGCGGCCCATAATTACGGGCCGTACGGGGCCGGAAAGCTTATTCTTGGCCTGGTCGTAGCACACCTGGTAAAAATCCGGATCGGTGCGGCGCTTGCCGTTGCTTTCGGCCAGGTAGTGGATATAGTTGAGTAAAAACTCCTGATACATGCCGCTCCCCATGGCAGAAGAACTGTTGATCAAGGCTTTATCGTTGAGGAAGTCGTAGTACGTCGGCGACATCTTCAGGCGGCTCTCGGTGGCCACCACTTGCTCGCGCAAATCCTGGTACGTGAGCCGGTCGTTGGCGTAGCTGTAGTCGATTTCGGCCTTGGCGAAGTCCTTGAACGCCTGACTTAGCTGGTTGTCTTGAGCGTAATTATCCAGAAACTTCTGCTCCTCCTTGCGGCGGTAGTCCAGAAACGACAGGAAACCGGGCTCATAGAGCATAATGTTATCAGGCAGCACCTGAAAGCCATCGTTTTCCACAAACCGCTCATCTACCTCCGAGAGATAAGAATTTGTTTCGGCGCCCCGCCCCTTAAAGCGCACGGAGCTGGCCATATCAGAACCCTTGAAGCGAATATCCAGCTGGTTGCCCGGCTCCAGAAACAGGTCGGCCACATCGTCGCCGTAGACCAGGTCGGCCCGTACGGGGCCTTCCACCTTCACGGCCATGCGAAACTCGCCTTTGTCGTCGAGGCGGGCATAGGTAATCTGTTCTTTCGGATCGAGCGGGTTTTCGCGGATGGACACAGCCACGGTATCGGCGGTGCGCCCACTTACCTTGCCAGTCAGGACCACCGTGCCCTGGGCTTTACCCGCCAGCGGGGCAGCCAAAAGGCCCGCCCAAAGCAGAACGGCAGCAAAGCGGAGTGTATAGGCCATCGGAGGAGGAAACTACATACGTGAATACTTGGCGTCGTCCATTTTCGCTGGTCTGATTGGGCTATCAGATTCAGTCGATTCGCGGTAAAAGCCAATTTTGGTATCGAAGATACGGCATTAAGTAGGAGAAAGTCCAATCCGCTAAGGCCCTTTTTTCGTAACCCCGCCTCTAGGCCAAAGTTTTGAACGTAGGCCGCTTGCTCAATTTTGCTCCCTGACTAAACGAAAAAAGCAGCCAGTTAGCGCCCCCAAACGTGTGTTTCGGGCTTCGCCACCAACTGCTTTTTCGCTTCTATTTTCACTGACTTCCAGCAGAATGCATCAGCCCGCCAGCGGCCCGCAGGTGCTTATCCAAACAAGCCGTTCAGCACTTCATCAAGCCTGGCAGAGGGGTGCACCCGAATACCGTAGCGGGCTATATCGAGGCCCCGCGCGTTGAACTGGGAGATGTACATTTCCGCAAAACCGAGCTTTTCAGCCTCCGAAAGGCGCTGATCCAACCGGCTCACGGCCCGAATTTCGCCGCTCAAGCCTACCTCGGCCGCCAGGCAAACTTCCCCGGCAATGGGCACATCGTTGAGGCTGCTGACCACGGCGGCGCATACAGCCAGGTCCAGGGCCGGGTCATCAAGGCGTAGGCCACCGGCAATGTTTAGGAACACATCGTGCTGGCCCAGGCGTAGGCCACTGCGCTTTTCCAGCACGGCCAGCAGCATTTGCAGGCGCTTGGCATCGAAGCCCGTAGAGCTGCGCTGGGGCGTGCCGTAGGTGGCCGGCGTCACGAGGGCTTGCACTTCTACCAGCAGTGGGCGGTTGCCCTCTAGCGTGGCCCCGATGGCCATGCCACTCAGGCTTTCGGTGCGCTGGCTGAGCAGAATCTCGGAAGGGTTGCTGACCTGCCGTAGGCCACTGCCCTGCATCTCGTAAATACCTAGCTCTGAGGTGGAACCGAAGCGGTTTTTGATAGTGCGCAGAATCCGGTAGCTCAGGTGCCGGTCGCCCTCAAACTGCAGCACGGTATCTACCATGTGCTCCAGAATCTTGGGACCGGCAATAGAGCCATCTTTGGTAATGTGACCGATGAGCAGCACCGGCACTCCGGTTTCCTTGGCATATTTCAGCAGCTCGGTGGTGCACTCCCGCACCTGGCTCACGGAACCCGCGCCGGCTTCTACCAGGGAAGAATGCAGCGTCTGGATGGAGTCAATGACCACCACATTGGGCTGCAGCTGATCAATCTGACGGAAGATATTCTGAGTGCTGGTTTCGGTGAGGATGTAGAGGCCGGGGTGCTGCTTGCCCAGCCGCTCGGCGCGCATCTTGATCTGCTGCTCACTCTCTTCCCCCGACACGTACAGAATGCGCTGCTTGCCCATGTGCATGGCAATCTGGAGCATGAGCGTACTCTTGCCAATGCCCGGCTCGCCCCCGATAAGCACCAGAGAGCCAGGCACTAGGCCACCTCCCAGCACACGGTTCAGCTCCCCGTCGTGGGTGTCGAGGCGGGATTCTTCTTCATAGAGAATTTCGCCCAGAGCCTTGGGCTTGGCGGCTTTGCTGGTCGTGCTGCCTACGGTGGTGGAGGCTTTCCAGGCACCGGCCGCCGCGTTGTTATCGTTCTTCTCGATTACCTCTTCTACGTAGGTGTTCCACTCACCACAGGAGGGGCAGCGGCCAATCCATTTGGCGGATTGTGCGCCGCAGTTCTGGCAGAAAAATAGGGTCTTGATTTTGGCCATATAGTGAGCTCCTGAATGAGCGGGGTAAACTAATGAAATGCGCAAAAAGGCTAAAAAGTTTGGTAAGAAACGGGTTTTTAGCCGGGTATCCTGAGGCGCGCTGCTTGTAGCTCACGGCCCAACCTTATTCTCAATAAAGCTGAGCAGGAAAGAGTAAATTCGGTACTCAGCCGACTACTTTGCTACCGTTGCACCGCTTCTGGCCTTTCCGGCGCCCTCTTCCTATGCCTGCATCTGCCCTCACCTCCGATACCCTTACCCGCATTGCGACCTTCGCCGATTTGCCGCCCGACGTGCTGGAGTGGCTTCTGGCGCATGGGGAAGTACGCCACTTCGCCCCCAACGAGCCCGTAGTACAGCCCGGCGACGAAGCCGAGTTTATGATGGCCTCGTTGGAAGGTGGCCTACAGTTCTTCGCGGTGCGCAATGGCAATCGGGAGCCGATTTTTCGGGTGGAAACTGGCCAGGTGAGCGGCGTGTTGCCCTATTCCCGGCTCCGCGTTATTCAAGGGCTAGGGCTGGCCAACGGCGAAACCACGCTGTTTCTGCTGCATAGGAAGCACTTTCCGGCCTTGGAGCAGGTGAGCCCTGAGCTGGTACAGCGCCTCGTAGGCCTGATGAACGACCGCGCCCGGCAGGAGACAAGAGGCCAGGAGCGCGACGACAAGCTACGTGCCCTGGGTAAGCTCTCGGCGGGCCTGGCGCACGAGCTCAACAACCCGGCCGCCGCCATCATGCGGGCCACTGAAGCCCTCGACAACCGCCTGCGGGCCAAGCCTGCCCTGCTGCTGGAGCTGGTCCAGCACTGCCCCGACCCCGCCGCCCTGGCCAAGCTGGCGGCCGTGGCCTCCGCAACGCCGGAGCTACCGCCCGCCATGTCCTCCCTCGACCGTGCCGATCAGGAAGATGAGCTGGCAGACTGGCTGGAAACCCAAGGCGTGCCCGACGGGTACACCCTGGCCTCTGGCCTGATGAGTGCGGGACTTACGCTGCCGCAGCTGCAGCCCTTGATTGAGGCGTTGCCTGAGCTCAGCCGCCCCTCGGCGCTGGCCTGGCTGGAGGGCCAGCTGACCACGCTGTGCCTGGTGCGCGACGTAAAGGAGGCCGGCGGCCGCATCAGCACGCTGGTTGGTAACGTGAAGACGTACAGCCACATGGACCGCGCCGGCGACTTCAGCCCCCTGAATGTGCAGGAGGGCCTGGAGAGCACCGTGAACATCCTGAGCTACTGCATGCGCGAGGAAAAAGTCACGCTTACCCGCGACTATGCCCCCAACCTGCCACTCGTGAAAGGTCAGGTCAGCAGCCTCAACCAGGTCTGGACCAACCTGCTTGATAATGCCATTGATGCGCTGCCGCCGGGCGGCGAAATCACGCTGCGCACCCGCCTGGACGGCGACTTTGTGCGCGTGTTTATAATTGACAACGGGCCCGGCATTCCGCCCGATGTGCTGCCCCACATTCTCGAACCCTTCTATACCACCAAAGCCGCTGGCGAGGGCACTGGCCTAGGCCTCGATATTGCGCTGCGTATTATTGAGCAGCACGACGGCCGCCTGGAAGTACGCTCGGAGCCCGGCCACACCGAGTTTTGCGTGTGGCTGCCAAAGGTGAAATCGTGAAGTGGTGAAATGGTGAGTTTGACATTCTGGCCTGACAGCTTGCGCAAGTGGCGCGGTCTAGGCCACTCGAACATCCATCTCACCATCTCGCTATTTCACCATCTCACTATTTCACAAATTCACTACTTCACAACTTCACTACTTCACAACTTCACCATAGATGGCTGCCACCAAAAAACCGATTCTACTTGCTGTTGATGATGACGCTCAGGTGCTGAATGCCATTGAGCGCGACCTGCGCCAGGAGTTCCGCCGCGACTACCGGGTGCTACGGGCTGCTTCCGGCGAAGAGGCCCTGGCTACTATTCAGGAACTGCAGCAGCGCGAGGAGCCCCTGGCCCTGGTACTGGCCGACCAGCGCATGCCGGGCCTGCAGGGCGTGGAGCTGCTGGAGCAAACCCGCCAGCTTTTTCCCGATGCCAAACGCGTGCTGCTGACGGCCTACGCCGATACGGAAGCCGCCATCCGGGCCATCAACCACGCCCGCCTCGACTACTACCTCATTAAGCCCTGGGACCCGCCGCAGGAGCTGCTCTACCCCACGCTGCACGATTTGCTGTCGGCGTGGCAAGCGGCGTATCGTCCTCGTTTTCAGGGGCTGCGCCTGATTGGGTTTCAATGGTCGCCGCTTTCGCATGAGCTCAAGGACTTTCTGGCGGGCTATATGGTGGCCTACCAGTGGCTTGATTTCGAGACCAACCCTGAAGCCCAGGCGCTGCTGACCCGCTCCGGCTTTACACCTGCTGACTTGCCGGTAGTAGTGTTCGAGGACCAGAGTGCCCTCTCTAATCCTGAGCGTGCCGTAGTGGCGGAGCGGCTAGGCCTCTCGCAGAAAGCGTTGCAGGAGCTCTATGATGTGGTAGTAATTGGGGCCGGACCGGCGGGGCTGGCCGCCGCCGTGTATGGCGCCTCGGAAGGATTACGAACCTTGGTGATTGAGCGGCAGGCACCCGGCGGACAAGCCGGCACCAGCTCCCGCATCGAAAACTACCTGGGCTTCCCGACCGGCCTGAGTGGCAGCGAACTGACGCACCGGGCCTGGTCGCAGGCAGTACGGCTTGGGGCTGAGCTGCTGGCGCCGCAGGAAGTGACAGGCCTACGCGTACAGGACGGCTACAAAATTCTTTCCCTCAGCAATGGCCTGGAGGTGAAGACCCGCGCCGTCGTCCTGACAATGGGGGTGAGCTACCGCACGCTGGAAGTGCCTGGCATTCATGAGCTAACCGGCGCGGGCGTGTACTACGGCGCCGCGCGCACCGAGGCCCGTTCCTGCGATGAGCAGGACGTGTACATTGTGGGTGGCGGCAATTCGGCGGGGCAAGCGGCTATGTACCTGGCCACCTATGCGCGCCGCGTGTTCATCCTGATTCGGGGCAAGTCGTTGGCGGCGTCTATGTCGGCGTACCTGATTGAACAAATCAGCCAGACGCCGAATATTGAGCTGCTGCCCTTCACGCAGGTAGCCGCGGTTCGGGGCCAAGATCATCTGGAGGAAGTGGTGCTGAACATCAACGGGCAGGAGGAAGTACGGCCGGCGCGGGCGCTGTTCATCTTCATCGGAGCCAAGCCCAGCACCGAGTGGATCTGTGACACGGTGGTCTGCGACGGCAAAGGCTACCTGCTCACAGGCCGCGACCTGGTAACGGACCCGAGCTACGCCGACTCCTGGAAACACCCCCGCGAACCATACCTGCTGGAAACCTGCGTGCCCGGCGTTTTTGCGGCCGGCGACAGCCGCTCCGGCGCTATGGCCCGCGTAGCATCCGCCGTTGGCGAAGGCAGCATGGCCATCAAGTTTGTGCACCAGTACTTGGATGAGTAGGTGGATGGTGGCCTAGGGAGCGTCACTTAGCCAGAATCAGAAAAAGACCGTCATGCTGAGCTTGTCGAAGCATCTCTACCGCTGTCTAACTCATTTGGTTACTCACGGTAGAGATGCTTCGACAAGCTCAGCATGACGACCAAGAGTTTTTAAACACACGAAAGCCCATCATCCTATGCAGAGCTCAGGATGATGGGCTTTTATATTGGTGGATTGGAAAGTGGCCTAGGGCCACTTTCCAATCTCTTACTTTGCGTTGTACATCCGCTCGTAGTACTCCGTGGCCATGCGGTGCGACTCGAACTCGGGCTCTACTTCGCGCATGCCGGTTTTGGCGACTTCCAGGAACTTCTCGGGCTGCGTGTAGTACAGCGGCACAAGCTCGTTTTCGAGCACATCCAGCAAGTTGGTAGCTTCGATATCGTCCTTCACGTGGTCGGGCTGGTTGATATCAGTGTGCTCAATGAGGAAGCCGTTTTCGCCGTGGCGCACGAACTCCGGAATCCAGCCATCAGCAATGCTCAGGCTCAGGGAGGCGTTCATAGCGGCCGTCATACCGCTGGTGCCCGAGGCCTCGCGAGGGTAGCGCGGGGTGTTCAGCCACACATCGGAGCCCTTCTTCAGGGCCGCCGACAGGCCTAACTCGTAGCCCGTGAGCACGGCGCAGTTCTTCAGGTTCTTGGTTTTAGCGATAATATCGTTGAACAGACCGATAGCGCCGTAGTCCTTGGGGTACGGCTTGCCGGCCCAAATTACCTGCACCGGGCGGTCAGCATTGTTCACGATATCCAGGAAGCGCTCGAAGTGGCGCAGAATCAGGTCGGCGCGCTTGTAGCCGGCAAAGCGGCGGGCCCACACCACAGTCAGCACCTCGGGGTCGAGGAGGGTGCCGGTCTGGTCGGCCACAATGTCGAACAGGGCTTTCTTCAGCTCCTTTTTACGGGCCAGCAGCGCCTTATCGTCGTTGGTTTTCAGGGCCGCCTGCAGCTGCTTATCGCGCCAGTAGGTGCCGTTCTGCGAGTTGGTGATGGCGATAATGGGGCAAATGCCCGCGTTGCCGCCCCACATTTCATTGGCTACCTCGCCGTGCACTTTCGATACGCCGTTGGAGATGCGCGAGAAGCGCAGGGCTGTGAGCGTATAGTTCAGGCTGTCGTTTTCTACCAGGCCAAGGCGCTCTACTTCTTCCAGCGGCACATTGCCGAAGAACGACATTTTGTGCAGCAGCTTCACGGGGTGCTCCTCGTTGCCGGCCAGTTCGGGCGTGTGGGTCGTAAACACCAGGCGCTTCTTTACCTCGTCGAGGTTGCGGCCGTGCTTATCGTAGAGGTAAAATGCCAGCGGCAGGCCGTGGCCTTCGTTGAGGTGATATACATCGGTCTGGCGGCCAAGCACATCGAGCAGCTTGCCACCGCCCACGCCCAGCAGAATGCTCTGGGCTACGCGGGCCGCCGTATCGGCGTCATAGAGGTGGTGCGAGATGGTGCGGGAGAGGTAATCGTTCTCCGGAATATCGGTGGTGAGGAAGAACATGGGCACCGTCCCGAACGTCTCGGGGGCCAGGTACAGGGCCTTCACCAGCACCTGCGCATTGTGGATGGTGATGGGGAACACTAGGCCGGTATCCTGCAGGAAGCTGTACTGCTTGATGCGGAAATCGGCGCGCATGCTCATGTCCTCGTTGCGGCCTTGGTCGTAGTAGCCAAACGACCACAGAATGCCGATGCCCACTACGTTTTGCTTCAACTCGTAGGCTGAGCGCATGTGGGAGCCAGCCAGGAAGCCCAGGCCACCCGAGTAGGTTTTAAGCGCCTGATCCAGCGCAAATTCCATCGAAAAATAGGCTGCCGGCGTGCTAAACTCGGGGGCAGTAGGGTACATCTGAAAGTCAAATGCCATGAGAGCAGAATAGGTCTGAGTGAGGAAACGGGCAGAAGTTCTACCCTTGGAATTCGCGTACGAATTCAAGCCCAAAAAAAGCGGAAAACTGTGGACTCTAAGGACCTAACTCAACCAAAGCGCCCGAAATGCTAACCGGCCACCAATAAAAGACAAAAAACCATCATTAACCCCTCCGACAAAATGGCCTAGGCCACCCTTCCCCAAAGAGTTAGCGAGTAGCCACCCTACCTGAGCAGAACAGTGGCCTAGGCCATGAGTAGGCGTAGTCTGCTGCCAACCACGGGGCACTAATTGGCTGTGCGTCTATCATTTGGTAACAAATCAGTAACATTAGCCAGCCATACTGCGGGCTTTCCACCCGGTAGCTTTGTAGTACAGAAATCCATCCTTTCTCACTTTTCCACAACCAACCTTCCTTTCATGCACCATTCTTTTCGCTGGCTCACGGCTTCGGTTCTGAGTCTCATGATGCTGGCCTGCGCCAAGCAGGACCTCTCGCCGGCCGCTCCGGCCGCTACCGTTACCACGGCTGACGTCAGCACCTCTGGCTTCCCCGAGGGCTTCGAGACGGGCACCAAAACGGCCTACACTACCGGCTCCGTTACGCTGGGCTCCGGCTTCTGGACGCTGAACGACGCCCTGCTTGGCAACACCACCGCCGACCCCAAAACCGGCGCGCAGTCGGCCCGCGTCCGCAACGTCGGCTCGCTCACGATGAACTTCAACGCCACTACCGGCGCCGGTGTGGTAACGGTGCAGCACGCCGTGTATGGCACCGATGGCAGCTCGCAGTGGGAGCTGTGGGTAAGCCAGAACAGCGGCAGCAGCTATGCCAAAGTAGGCAGCACCATTACCACCAGCAGCTCTACCCTGAGCACGGCGTCGTTCACGGTGAACCTGAGCGGCAACATTCGCCTGCAGATCCGCAAAACCTCGGGCGGCACTAACCGCATCAACATCGACAACGTGACGATGGAGCAGTATGGTGGCGGCACGACCCCGCCGCCTACCACCGGCGCCAAGAAATTCCTGTTTGATGGCTCGCATGGTGAGCTGGCCGGCAACGCCGACTGGGTGCTGGATGTAGACAACGGTGTATCTGTGCGTTATCCTTCGCCGGCCCAGAGCGGCATCACGAGCAGCACCCCGGAAACTTACTGGACGGGCGCCGTTTCGGCGTGGGGTGTGGCCCTGGTCAAGCTAGGCCACACCGTGGAGCAGCTGCCAACTGGCACCGCTATTACATATGGCAACAGCTCTAACGCGCAGGACCTGAGCAACTACAGCGTGTTTGTGGTAGATGAGCCCAACACGGTATTCACGGCGGCCGAGAAAACGGCTATTCTGCAGTTTGTGCAGAACGGTGGTGGCCTGTTCATGATTTCTGACCACGACATTTCGGACCGCAACAATGACGGCTGGGACTCGCCCGCCATCTGGAACGACCTGATGCAGAACAACTCCGTGAAAGCCAACCCCTTCGGCTTCTCCGTGAACCTTGATAACGTGGTGGAGAACAGCTCTAACGTGCGTACGGGCACTAACCCCATTCTCAATGGCTCTCAGGGCGCTGTGTCGCAGCTCTCGTACCACAACGGCGCCACCATGACGCTCAACCCCACGGCCAACGCCACGGTGCAAGGCCTGATCTGGCGTACCTCAGCGGCCCAGGGCAACAGCTTGGCCATGGCGGCCAGCAGCACCTTCGGCACCGGCCGCGTGGTCATCATCGGCGACTCCTCGCCAGCCGACGATGGCACCGGCTCGCCAGGCAACACCGTGTATAATGGCTGGAGCGAAAATGTTAGTCACGCCCGCCTCCACCTGAACGCCTCCTTGTGGCTAGCCAAGCTGCAGTAGGCGCCTAGGCCTGTTGGTAGGCCACTTATTTAGCTAGAAAGCCCCGTCGTCTGGTTCAACCAGGCGGCGGGGCTTTTTAGTACCCCACCCCCGGCCCACACTGGCTTGAGGCGCCACATCCTCCGGGAGAGGTCGGGGTGGGGTAAGCCCTATTGGCATCGAAGCTGAGGAGAGTGGCCTAGAATCAGCTAATACAGCATTAATTCAGCGCATTTCGGCATTAGTCAGGCGGTGGCTTCGTGCCGTACCTTGCCATACCGTCACTGAATTCCCACCTTCCGATGATTTCTACCCGATTTCTTCCTTTCCTGGCTGGCGCACTGCTGGCTTCGGCCGCTCCAGCTGTAGCCGCTACCGCCCCTACCGTTACAGAGCTGGCCGCGCCGGCCGCCAAAGCCGCCTCCGCCACCCGCATCGACCCCACGTTCTGGTGGGTGGGCATGAAAAACCCTAAGCTGCAGCTGCTGGTGCACAGCCCCGGCATTGCTGACAGCAAGCTGAATATGGCCGCCTACCCCGGCGTAACGCTGGAAGGCACCCAGAAACTGGAAAGCCCCAACTATCTTATTGTCAATCTGGTCATTTCGCCCGATGCCAAGCCGGGCAAGCTGAATCTCAACTTCACGGGCGGTAAAACCAAGCTGAAGTACGACTACGAGCTGCGCGCCCGCAATACCTCCGACAAGAGCCGCGTGCAGGGCATTAACAGCTCCGACTTCATCTACTTCCTGATGCCGGACCGCTTCGCCAACGGCGACGCGAAGAACGACGTCATCAAAACTGCCCGCGCCCGCACCGTAGCCCGCGACTCGATGTACTCCCGCCACGGCGGCGACTACAAGGGCATGGAGCAGCACTTTGACTACCTCAAGAGCATGGGCGTAACGGCCATCTGGCCTACGCCGGTGGTGGAGAACGACATGCCCAAGGCTAGCTACCACGGCTACGCCGTAACGGACTATTACAACTCTGACCCGCGCTACGGCACCACTCAGGAGTACGCGCAGTTTGTGCAGAACGCGCATAAGAATGGTCTCAAAGTGATTCATGATGTGGTGCTCAACCACATGGGCAGCTACAATTACCTGTTCCTGGATCAGCCGGCCAAAGACTGGCTCAACCAGTGGCCTACGTTTACGCGCAGCAACTACAACTCCTCGGCCCTCAACGACCCTTACGGCTCCAAGCGCGACCGGGACCTGTACAACAAAGGCTGGTTTGACACCACCATGCCCGATGTGAACCAGAGCAATCCATTGGTAGCTACCTACCTCATTCAGAACTTCATCTGGTGGGTAGAGTACACTGGCCTAGACGGCTACCGCATCGACACCTATCCTTATTCTGACCCTAAATTCCTGATGGACTGGGGCAAGGCCTTGCTGGATGAGTACCCCCAGCTAGGTATGTTCGGAGAGGCCTGGGTGGGCAGCACGGCCCAGCAGGCGTTCTTCGCCCGCAACATTCTGCCGCCCGTGGATGGGTTCAAGTCCAACCTACCCGGCGTTCTCGACTTCCAGTCGCTGAGCGGCATTCAGGACGCGCTGAAGGAGAAGGGCAGCTTCAACCGGCTCTATGAGGGACTGCAAGGCGACTGGCTCTACGAAGACGCCACCCGCAACGTGGTGTTCATGGACAACCACGACATGAGCCGCGTGTACTCGGTGATTGGCGAGAGCCTGCCACGCCTGAAAATGGGCTTCGCCTGGCTGCTCACCACCCGCGGCATTCCGCAGCTTTACTACGGAACCGAGATTCTGATGAAGAACTTCTCGAACCCCGATGGCCTCGTGCGCGCCGACTTCCCCGGCGGCTTCTCCGGCGACAAGCAGAACAAGTTCACGGCCGCCGGCCGCACGCCCCAGGAGCAGGAGGCTTTTGCCTACGTGAGCAAGCTGGGCACTTACCGCAAGGCTCACCCCGTGCTGCAAACCGGTAAGCTGATGCAGTTTATCCCGCAGGATAACATCTATACCTACTTCCGCTACAACGACCAGGGCGAAACCGTCATGATTATGATGAACGCCAACCCCGAGGAAAAGACCGTAGACGGCGCCCGCTTTGCCGAGCGTACCTCTGGCTTCTCGTCGGGTACTGAAGTGGTTTCGGGCGCTTCCGTTTCCGATTTGAAGTCGTTTAAGGTGCCTGGTTACTCGGCGCTGGTGGTGGAGCTGAAGAAGTAGTCTGGCGAGGGACTGCGGGAACCTCCGCAGTCCCTCGTAACTTATGCGTGGAGCACTGGTTGCTTTTTTTCAGCATAAGCCCACTAAGCCTGATTCTTATGACCGACCTAACCGACCAAGTAGCCATCGTGACGGGTGCCAGCCGAGGCATCGGAAAAGCCATTTCCTTGCTCTTGGCTCTGCAAGGCGCCAAAGTGGTATCCGTGGCTCGCACTTCCGATGAGTTGGAAGATCTGACCCTTAAAACTCAGGGCCTAGCCATTCCCGCCGACGTATCGGATGCCGCCGACGCCCAGAATGTGGTGGACGAAACGCTCAGCCGCTTTGGTCGCCTCGATATTCTGGTGTGCAACGCCGGTGTGGGCTCCTTCAACCTGCTTGAAAACTTTGAAGCCGCGGAGTGGGACAGGATTTTCGATGTGAATGTGAAGGGTACCTTCCTGATGTGCAAAGCGGCCGTACCTTATCTGAAAGCGCAGGGCCACGGCCATATTGTGGGCATTGCCTCCGATGTGAGCAAGCGCACCTTTGAGCACGGCACCGTATATGGCGCCAGCAAATACGCCCAGGATGCCATGCTGGGCTCGTTGCGCAAGGAGCTGCGGCCTTACGGCGTGAAAGTCAGCACCATCTATCCGGGTATGGTCGATACGTACTTCAACGAGTCGCACCCCGGCTCGCCCGAGCTGGAAAAAACCCACCTCAAGCCCTCCGACATTGCCCAGGCTGTACGCTATGTATTGGAAGCTCCCGCGCATGTGGTAGTGGATGAACTCATGATTCATCCGATTACCCAGGAGTGGTGAGGTGGTGAAATTGTGAGCGGGTGAGTTTGATGTTTTGGCAGCGCCAGTTGCGCCACTTGCACCTCTAGGCCAGTCGAATGCCAAACTCACCCGCTCACTCTTTCACCATCTCACTATTTCCCTATCCTTATCTTGCTCCTCTATGAAAAACCTGGTACTGCCGGTTGCCGTCCTTTCTCTAGGACTCGCTTCTTTCTCTTTCTTTCAGCAACCCCCAGCTCCCGTGGCAGAAACCATTTCCAGCTCGGACCCCAACACTACCGACGAAGTACCCCAGGATCATAAGCTGGTGATTTACCAGTTGATGACGCGCCTGTTTGGCAACAAAACAGCCGCAAACAAGCACTACGGCACCCTCCAGGAAAACGGGTCCGGCAAGTTCAACGACATCAATACCACCGCGCTGCAGGCCATCAAGAAGATGGGCGTAAGCCACGTGTGGTTTACCGGCGTAATTGAGCACGCCACCATGACGGACTACACCAAGAGCGGCATTGCCCTCGATGATGCCGACGTGGTGAAGGGCCGGGCCGGCTCGCCCTATGCCGTGAAGGACTACTATGATGTAGACCCCGACCTGGCCGTGAACGTGAAGAACCGCATGCAGGAGTTTGAGGCTCTCGTCAAGCGGACCCATGACAACGGCATGAAGGTGCTTATCGACTTCATTCCCAACCACGTAGCCCGCACCTACAAGTCGGATGCGCACCCGGCGGGCGTGATAGACCTAGGCCAGAAGGACGACAAAACCAAGGCCTTCGCGCCCAACAACAACTTCTATTACCTGCCCGGCAAGTCGTTTGTGGTGCCTATGGGCTACAACCCGCTAGGCCCCCTCACGGCGCCGAAAGAAGACAAGAAGTTTCAGGAGGTGCCCGCCAAGGCCACCGGCAACGATGTGTTTTCGGAAGCCCCCAAGGTGGACGACTGGTTTGAGACCATCAAGCTTAACTACGGCGTCGATTACCAGAACGGCCGCGCCCAGCACTTCACGCCCGTGCCCAATACGTGGCTGAAAATGCGCGACATCCTCATCTTCTGGACCAAGAAGGACGTGGATGGCTTCCGCTGCGACATGGCCGAGATGGTGCCCGTGGAGTTCTGGGCCTGGGTGATTCCGGAGCTCAAGAAGATCAAGCCCAGCCTGATTTTCCTGGGAGAGGCCTACGACGCCAAGACGTACAAAATGTACATCGAGAAGGGCCATTTCGACTACCTCTACGACAAGGTTGGCCTCTATGATGGCCTACGCCGCCTGATGCGCAATGAGGGCAGCACCGAAGACATTACGAAGGTGTGGAGCGAGGAAAGCCGCGGCTTCTCGAGCCACATGCTGCGCTTCCTGGAAAACCATGATGAGCAGCGCATTGCTTCCAAAGACTTTGCCGGCAACCCCCGCGCCGCCATTCCGGCCATGACGGTTTCGGCCACCTTGGCTACCGGCCCGGTGATGCTCTACTTTGGGCAGCACGTGGGCGAGCCGGCGCATGGCTCGGAGGGTTTCTCCAGCGAAGACGGCCGCACAACCATCTTCGATTATTGGGGCGTGCCCGAGCACCAGAAGTGGATGAACGGCGGCAAGTTTGATGGCGGCAAGCTCAGTGCCGAGCAGAAACAACTCCACGACTTCTATACGCGCCTGCTCACGCTCACGAGCCAGAGCGACGCCATCCGGCGCGGCAAGTTCTACGAGATGCAGGACGCCAACAACCTCGATCAGCAGTACAACCAGCGCCAGGTGTACTCTTACCTGCGCTACACCGATAAGCAGCAGCTGCTCATCGTGGCCAACTTCAGCCCCGACAAAACTTACAAGCCCACGCTCCGCATTCCGCCAAACGTGCTACAGCTAATGGGCCTTAACCCCAACCAGTTCTACACCTTCACGGACATCCTCAACCAGGCTCCCACCGTGCAGACGCTGAACGTGACGCTGGCCCCGCAAAGCGCCTACATCTTCGAAATCAAGCCAAAGCAGTAAGATAGTGATGGGGTGATGATGTTACGAGGTAAATGGTTAAACGCTTTCACCTTTTACCTTATCACCTCGTCCCTTCATTACCCCGTCACCTCATCCCTTCCTCTCTTATCACTTCATCACTTCCCACCACATGGCAACCAGTGTAGCGGCGGCTTCCACCAGCACCCGCGAAAAACCCCGCCTTAGCTTCTGGCAAATCTGGAACATGAGCTTCGGCTTTTTGGGCATCCAGTTCGGTTTTGAGCTGCAGAACTCCAACGTCAGCCGCATCTTCGAAACGCTGGGCGCCAACAAGGACGATATTCCGATTCTCTGGATTGCTGCCCCGCTCACTGGCCTACTGGTGCAACCCATCATCGGGTATTTCTCTGACCGCACCTGGCACCCCTATTGGGGACGGCGGCGGCCCTACTTCTTCATTGGAGCTATCCTGGCTACGCTGGCCCTGTTCATTATGCCTAATTCCTCGGCGCTGTGGATGGCGGGCGGCATGCTCTGGATTCTGGATGCCAGCATCAACGTGAGCATGGAGCCCTTCCGGGCCTTTGTGGGCGACAAGCTGCCCAGCGAGCAGCGTACTAGCGGCTTCGCCATGCAGAGCTTCTTTATCGGGGTCGGCTCGGTGATTGCGGCGGCGCTGCCGTGGGTGTTTACCAATTGGTTCAACCTCAGCAATACGGCCCCCGCCGGCGAGATTCCGCCTTCCGTGAAATGGGCTTTCTATGCCGGGGGCGTGGCCTTCATTCTGGCCGTGATGTACACGGTGTTTACCTCCACTGAAACTCCGCCCGAAAACATGGAGGAGTTCCGGAAGGAAAACGCCCAGGTGGGCATTTGGGACGGCCTGAAGGAATCGTTTGCGGGCATCTTCCAGATGCCGGTGGCTATGCGCCAACTGGCCCTGGTGCAGTTCTTTACCTGGTTTGCGCTGTTCTCGATGTGGATCTACTCCACTAACGCCATCACGAGCAATATCTACAACATGAAGGTAGATCAGGGCTTGTACACCAAGATGGTGACGTTCATCAACCAGGCTGCCACGCAAGCTCAGACCGATAAAGACAAGAAAGAGCTGACCTCCTTGCAGAACGATATCAAGGAGATCAATCAGTTTCAGGCTGAAAATCCCACCAAGATTCTCACGACCAACCTCACGGGCTACTACCTCACCCACGCCCGGCCTACGGGCCAAGACCAAGCCGATCTGAAGCGCGTGCAGCAGCAATACAACGATGGCGCCGACTGGCTCAGCCTGGCTTCCTCCGTCCGCAATGGGGTGGCGGCCATCTTTGCCTTTATCATTCCGCTGATTGCGGCGCGCACTAGCCGCCGCCAAACGCACATGATCTGCCTGCTGATTGGTGGACTAGGCCTATTGTCATTGAAGCTTATCAGCAACCCCGACTTTATTATGGTCTCGATGGCAATGGTAGGTATTGCCTGGGCCAGCATTCTGTCGATGCCTTATGCCATCCTGGCGGGGTCGTTGCCGGCCAACCGGATGGGCTATTACATGGGGGTGTTCAACTTCTTTATTGTGATTCCGCAGATTGTGGCGGCTACGCTGCTGGGCTATTTCACGATGCATCTTTTCCAGGGCAATACCCTGAATACCATTGCACTGGGTGGCGGCTCCATGATTTTGGCGGGTCTGCTCACCTTGTGGGTGAAAGACAATGATGATGTGAAACCCGGAGCGGAAATAGTAGACTCACCTGGGTACGATACTCCAACTGCTATTGTACCAAACGTGTAAGTTCTCACGAGTGGCCTAGGGCAACAAAAAAGCCGCTTCCTTATCTGGAAGCGGCTTTTTTGTTGCCCTAGGCCACTCCGTATTTATACGAAGGACCAGGGTATAAAATCCGCATTTACCCCGCAACGAACCCCACTATTCTGGCCGTATGCTTTTTATATAACCAGCAGCAAATCCGATCTTTACACCTCCTGCGCTGCGTCTTATTCCGGCCGATAGTGTATGGTATTTCTGATTCTCTTCTTCGGGGTATTCTTTGGGGTATTTCTGTTGGTGCTGTTGTTGCTGGTGCTGCCCCGCCCCGCCATCCGCGACACCGGCGCTCGGCCCCGTGTCAGCATCCTGATTGCCGCCCGCAACGAAGAAGCCACCATTGAACGCTGCCTGCAGGCGCTGGAGCAACTGAACTACCCGGCCGAATTGCTAGAAATTCTCATCGGTGATGATGCCTCCACCGATAACACCCTGGCTGTGGTGCAGGCATTTATCCAGGACAAGCCTCAGTTTCGGTTGCTGCCTATCCGGCACCGCCTGGGCACATCCAAGGGCAAAAGCAACGTGCTGGCGCATCTGTGCCGCGCCGCCACCTCCGACTATTTCCTGTTCACGGATGCCGATATGGCCCTGGCTCCCGATTGGGTGCAAACTATGCTGGGCGCGGCGCCTGAGGGCGTGGGTATCGTCACGGGCATCACAACTGCCGAAGGCAATCTATTTGGCCGCTTGCAGGGGCTTGATTGGCTGTTTGGCCTGAGCCTGATTCGGGTGCTCACGGACCTGGGCCTGCCCATCACGGCCGTCGGCAACAACATGCTTGTGACGCGCGCGGCCTACGAGTCGATTGGGGGCTACGAGGCGCTGGCGTTCAGCATTACGGAAGATCTGCAGCTGTTTGAGCAGGTAGTAGGCCAGGGGTGGGGCTTCCGCAACATCATCACGCCCCAAGCCCTGGGCGTATCGGTGCCGCAACCCACGGTGCAGCACCTACTGCGGCAGCGCAAGCGCTGGATGAAAGGCGCCGGGCGGCTGCCGTGGCAGCTAGGCCTGCTGTTCAGCTCCTATGGATTCTTTTACACAGTGCTGGGCTGGCCTAGCTTACTGCCGCTGCCAGCAATAGCGGCCCTATACACCGGCAAGGTGCTATGCCAGACGCTGTTCCTGCTGATTACCCTGCGCCAGGCCGGCTGGCGGGAAAATCTGGGGGTGTTGCTGCTCTACGACGTGTATCTGCTGCTGATGTCGGTAGCGGCCCTGGCCTACACAGCTTGGCCCTCCTTCATCCACTGGAAAGAGCGCCGCTACCGTTGGGCGGAAGTCTAGGCCACTTCGCTTTCATAACCTGTAAGGAACCCGCCACTGTGAGTTGCTGGTACCAACCGCACACAGAAAAGGCCGCCTCTGCTCAGAGGCGGCCTTTTCTGTGTGCGGCTGTTAACTCAGTTTTTATTTCCGGCAGCCTACTTGGTTAGGTGATTTATGCCAAGTCGAAACGACCCAGGTTCATCACCTTAGCCCATACGGCCACGAAGTCCGTGATGAACTTCTCCTGCGCATCGGTACAGCCATATACTTCAGCCAAGGCCCGCAGCTCGGAGTTTGAGCCAAAAATCAGGTCTACACGCGTACCAGTCCACTTCACGGCGCCGGTTTTGCGGTCGAGGCCCTGGAAGGTAGTTTGCGCATCGGAGGTGGCTTTCCAGGTGGTGCCCATGTCGAGCAGGTTCACAAAGAAGTCGTTAGTCAGAGCACCCGGCCGGATGGTAAACACGCCGTGCGCCGAATGATCGAAGTTGATGTTGATGGTCCGTAGGCCACCAAACAGAACCGTCAGCTCGGGCGCGGTCAGCGTCAGAAGTTGGGCCTTGTCAATCAGCAGCTCCTCAGCCGCTGCCCGATGATGCGGCTTCAGGTAGTTGCGGAAACCATCGGCGGCCGGCTCCAGGGCCGCAAACGACATCATATCAGTTTGTGCCTGCGAAGCGTCGGTGCGGCCGGCCGTGAACGGAACCGTTACCTGGTGGCCAGCCTTCTGGGACGCTTGCTCCACGCCCACGCAGCCCGCCAGCACGATCAGGTCGGCCATCGACACCTGCTTGCCGCCCTCCTGAGCCTGGTTAAACTCCTGCTGAATGCCGCCCAGTGTATGCAGCACGGTTGATAGCTCAGCTGAGTTGTTTACTTGCCAATGCTTCTGCGGGGCCAGGCGCAGGCGCCCCCCGTTGGTGCCCCCGCGCTTATCGGAATCGCGGTACGTAGAGGCAGAGGCCCAGGCAGTGGAAACCAGCTGCCCCGCCGACAGCCCAGAAGCCTGAATCTTTTCTTTCAGCGCCGCCACATCCTGGTCGTCTATCAGCGGGTGGGTAACGGCCGGAATCGGGTCTTGCCAGAGCAGCTCTTCGGTGGGCACTTCGGGGCCCAAGTAGCGCTCTTTGGGGCCCATGTCGCGGTGGGTCAGCTTAAACCAGGCCCGGGCGAAGGCATCGGCAAACTCATCTGGGTTTTCGTGAAAGCGGCGCGAAATAACCTCGTACGTGGGGTCTACGCGCAAGGCCAGGTCGGTGGTGAGCATGAAGGGCGCATGCTTCTTGGCCGGGTCGTGGGCATCAGGAATGGTGCCGGCCCCGCCGCCGTTCGCGGGCCGCCATTGGTATGCTCCAGCCGGGCTCTTCGTCAGCTCCCACTCGTAGCCGAACAGGTTATCAAAGTAGTCGTTGCTCCACTGGGCAGGCGTGCTGGTCCAGGCGCCTTCCAGGCCACTGGTAATGGTGTCGCCGCCGTGGCCTTGGCCATAGCTATTGCGCCAGCCCAGGCCCATTTCTTCCAGGGTAGCCCCAGCGGGCTCTGAGCCCACGTATTTGCTGGGGTCGGCGGCGCCGTGGGTTTTGCCAAAGGTGTGGCCGCCGGCAATAAGGGCCACGGTTTCTTCGTCGTTCATGGCCATGCGGCCAAAGGTCTCGCGGATGTCGTGGGCCGATGCCGCCGGATCGGGCTTGCTGTTCGGCCCTTCGGGGTTCACGTAGATGAGGCCCATCTGCACGGCGGCCAGCGGGTTATCCAGCTTGCGGTCGTCGGTGTAGCGCTTGTCGCCGAGCCACTCGGTTTCGGGTCCCCAGTAAATGTCCTGCTCGGGTTCCCATACGTCCTCGCGGCCGCCGGCAAAGCCAAACGTCTTGAAGTTCATGGATTCCAGGGCGCAGTTGCCCGCCAGCACCATCAGGTCGGCCCAGGAGATTTTCTGGCCGTACTTCTGCTTGATAGGCCACAGCAACAGGCGAGCCTTGTCGAGATTAGTATTATCGGGCCAGCTGTTGAGGGGCGCAAAACGCTGGGCGCCCGAGCCGCTGCCGCCGCGCCCGTCGCCAATGCGGTACGTGCCCGCGCTGTGCCAGGCCAGCCGGATAAAGAGCGGACCGTAGTGCCCATAGTCGGCCGGCCACCAGTCTTGCGAGTCTGTCATTAAGGCAAACAGATCCTGCTTAACGGCGGCCAGATCCAGCTTCTTGAATTCCTCGGCGTAGTTGAAATCCTTTCCCATGGGGTTAGAGAAAGCAGCATGCTGACGCAGGATGTTCAATTTGAGCTGATTGGGCCACCAGTCGCGGTTCTGGCGCCCGCCGCCCGCGCTTTGCTTCAGTGCCCCGCTGCTAAACGGGCATTGCGCTGCTGGCTCATTGAGGTCATAGAGGATGGAATCTTCTGGGGTACTTTGGGCTTCGTGCATCTTGAAACGTGGGTTTAATCTGCTCTTACAATTCATGCCGCCGCAAAAGGTTTAGGCATAGCTATATAGGCAAATAAAAATAAGGCTCGGCGGAGCAATAAAGGCCACCCAATGGCCTGGTTGGGGCAAATACGCCAATGATGTCAGGCACAAAAGCGTACAAGGCCATTCCTGTCTAAGTGGCCTTAGCAGAAGCCTGCATATGGTAACTCAGGAAGGCCCTCTTGTATTGGATGGTGGCAGGTGCCGGCAGGTTATCAGAAAGTGCAGGTCCGGCCAGTGAATCCGCACTTGCTAATACACTGTCTACCTGATTTATAACCCATTATTCGTCCGCCGCCAACGCGCAGCAGTAGTCTTAGCTGCTACCACTTGCACTGCCATAGAAAACCCACCGTTGGGCAGAGGCCTAGGCCACTTACGCCTGCTCCTGCAGCCACTGTTGGGCAGGCGTTTCTTCCGTAAATACGCGTATTTCGGCCCCGGCATCGGGCATCATACTGAACTCCGTGAGGCGGGGCCGCAGCACATCGGCGTGGTAGGGCGTGGTCAGGTAGGCCAGTCGGCGGATAGCGCCGGGCAGGGCCGCCTGAAAATCGTGGCGAAACTCCTGCAGCACCCAATGCAAATCACTGGGGTCGGCGAGGCCGCGGCTGCGCAGGTCTACCAGCCAGCGGCCAGCCTGCTCCTGCCGGGCCAGCGTGAGGGCCGCGTGGTAGCCGGCGCGGTGCTCGGCCGGCGAGGCGGGCCGGGTCCAGCGCATAAATAGCAGCCGCAAATCGGGGCGGTAGGAGAGGCGCAGGTAATCGGTGTCGAGGAGTTGCATCAGAGAAGCCGCACGTAAGGTAAGGCATCCCTTCCTGGCCTAGCAGCATGAGTAAAGCAACTAGCCTACCATGATGTTTGCATGAACTCAGCTATTTCAAAAAAAAGAGCCGCTGTAGTTCAGCGGCTCTTTTTTGTGGTACGGCTTACTGGCCTAGGCCTGTGGTTTCTGCCCCAGGCTTTTCTCCCGAATGGCCCGGAACTCGGAGCTGGATTTCCAGCCGGGGAACGTGGTTTCATTGCTGAGGCGCTGGCCTACGCGGAACAGCAGACGGGCATCCTGCTCCATGCCGCGCAAATCCCAGTCGGCGTGGTACTCGTCGGAAGGCTGGTGGTATTGCTTCTCCTCGAACTCCTTGTGCTGCTGCGTGATATAGTCCTTGCCCTTGGCCCGGCTATCGGCGGAGCCGCTGGCGTAGAGCGAGGGCACGCCCACCTTGGCAAAGTTGAAGTGGTCGGAGCGGTAGTAGTAGCCCTTCTCCGACTGCGGATCGGGCTGGATGTAGCGGTCCTGCTCCTTGGCGGCCTCCCGGGCATAGTCGTCGAGGTCCGACTGGCCTAGGCCTACTACCGTCAGGTCGCGCATAGGCCCGAAGGAGGAGAGGGCATCCATGTTGATATCCGCCACCGTTTTGTTGAGTGGAAACAGCGGGTGAGCGGCGTAGTAGCCGGAGCCCAGCAGGCCCTGCTCTTCGCCGGTCACGGCCAGAAACACAATGCTGCGGGCGGGAGGCTGGGGCAGCTGCTTGAAGGCTTTGGCAATGCTGAGCAACGCCGCGCAGCCGCTGGCGTTGTCTACGGCTCCGTTATAGATGGAGTCGCCGTTGATGGCGGGGCCGATGCCCAGGTGGTCCCAGTGCGCCGAGTACAGGATATATTCATTGGGGCGGGAAGCACCGGGCAGCACCGCCACCACGTTTTTGGAGTTGCGGCGGCTCAGCTTGTTCTGCACACTCACGCTTAGGTTCAGACCCATCGGCTGTGCCTTGAAGCCTTTTTTGTTGGCGGCCGCATACAGCTGGTCGTAGTTGAGGCCGGCGGCTTGGAACAGCTTTTTGGTGGCGTCCAGCGTTATCCAGCCTTCAATAGCGCACTTGCTGGCGCCTTTATCGGTGGTTTGGGGGCGCAGCTTGGCACCGGAGTAGCTGCTCTGCACCACCGACCACGGATAGGCGGCGGGCTTGGTATCGTGTACAATCAGCAGGCCGGCGGCACCTTGGCGGGCTGCTTCCTCATACTTGTACATCCAGCGGCCATAGTAGGTCATGGCCTTGCCCTGGAACATGGTGGTGTCGTTGCCCGCGTTGCCGGGGTCATTCACCAACACCACCACTGTTTTGCCCTTCACATCGAGGCCGGCATAGTCGTTCCAGCCATATTCAGGCGCTACCACCCCGTAGCCCGCAAACACTAGCTCCGAGTTTTTCAGGGCCACAGAAGGCACTTCGCGCTCCGTGAAAGCCATGAAATCGGTTTTGTAATTGAAGGTCAGGTTCTGGGCCTTGCCGGTTACCTGCATGGTGTTGGACGGCGTGCCCGTAATTTCGACCAGCGGCACATCCTGAAAATAAGAGCCACTAGGCCCCGGCTTCAGACCGAGCTTCTTGAATTCATCGGCCAAGTATGCAGTAGCTTTTTCCTCGCCTACTGTGAACGGCTTGCGGCCCTGGAACTCATCAGACGCCAGCACTTTGATGTGGGCGCCGATATCAGCGGCCTTGATGCCATCGGGCGGCGAGACAAAAGCGGTGTCGGTAGCGGCGGCCGTTTCCGTGGTGGCCGTGGTGGTTTCGGTAGTGGTAGAGTTGCTTTGGCAGCCGGCCAACAGGCCTAGCAGCACCGGGCCCGCCAAGGCGGCGGAGGAAAGAAAACGCATACAGGAGTAGGGGAGAAGTGTGGAAGAACAGAAGTGACCTAGCATACCTTTTCGGCTACTAGGCCACTCTGCCTCAAGGTGCTGAAAATCCGCTGAATTTATATAGTGCGTTGGATGGATACATGTTGGAAAGGTATTGTAATGTCGAGCTTGTCGAGACATCTCGCGTGCTGACGTTGTTGAAAAAAGAACGTCATGCTGAGCTTGTCGAAGCATCTCTACCGCTGGTTAATCACTGGCCTAGGCATATTGCAACAACGAAGCGGTAGAGATGCTTCGGCAAGCTCAGCATGACAGCATAGTGTGGCAACATCAGCATGCGAGATGTCTCGGCAAGCTCGACATGACGTTCATACAAACACATTTCACCCAGCTCTCAGCCCCCGAAACAGGCCTAGGCCACTGCCTGCATCTTCCGGTTTTTTAGTGTGTCTTTCGCGGCGTAACTTCCGCACCACGATCTTTCCTCATTCTCTATTTTCCCTTTATGACCCGTAATCACCTGCTACTGCTAGGCCTTGGCGCTTCCCTGACGCTAAATCCGGCAATGGCCCAACAAAAGGCAACGCCCAAAACCCAGACGGTAACCAAACCGGCCGTGGCTACTGCCGGCGGCGCTAAGCTGGTAGAAAAAGTAACCCGCAAGGGCAGTGAGCTGGTGATTCCGTACGAGAAGTACGTGCTGCCTAACGGCCTCACGCTCATCGTGACCGAAGACCACTCTGACCCGTTGGTGCACGTAGACGTGACCTACCACGTGGGCTCGGCCCGGGAGCAGATTGGCAAGTCGGGCTTTGCCCACTTCTTTGAGCACATGATGTTCCAAGGCTCCGACCATGTAGGCGACCAGCAGCACTTCAAGCTCGTAACCTCGGCCGGTGGCACCCTGAACGGCTCTACCAACCTCGACCGCACCAACTACTACGAGACGCTGCCCAGCAACCAGCTGGAAACCGGCCTGTGGCTGGAAGCCGACCGCATGGGCTTCCTGCTGGATGCCGTGTCGCAGAAAAAGTTTGAGATTCAGCGCTCTACGGTAAAGAACGAGCGTGGCCAGCGCGTGGATAATGCCCCTTACGGCCAGGCCAATGAATATATCATCCGGACACTGTACCCTTACGGCCACCCGTACTCATGGTCAACGATTGGCTACCTCGAAGACCTGGACCGCTCGAACGTTGACGACCTGAAAAACTTCTTCCTGCGCTGGTACGGCCCGAACAACGCGACCCTTACCGTGGGTGGCGATGTGAAGACGGCTGAGGTAGTGAAGATGGTGGAGAAGTACTTCGGCCCCATCAACCGCGGCCCGGCCGTGGCTAGCCAGAAGCTGGCTCCCGTGAAGCTGACCCAGGACCGCTACGTAAGCTACCAGGACAACGTGCGCTTCCCGATGCTGCGCATGGTGTTCCCGACGGTGCCCAACGGCCACCCCGACGACGTTCCACTGGCCGTGTTGGCCCAGATTATTGGTCAGGGCAAGAACTCCCTGATGTACAAAAACCTGACGAAGACGCAGAAAGCGGTACAGGCTTCGGCCTACAGCAGCACCAACGAGCTGGCCGGTGAGTTTGCCGTCATCGCGCTGCCCTTCCCCGGCAAAACCCTCGACTCCCTGGAGCTGACGGTGCGCAAAACCATCAAGGAGTTTGAAACCCGTGGCGTAACCGACGAAGACATTCAGCGCTTCAAGGCATCGGAAGAGGCCGACCTGATTAATGGTCTGAGCAGCGTAAACGGCAAGGTAAACCAGCTGGCCGCCAACCAGACCTACTTCGGCAACCCTAACCGTCTGCCTCTGGACCTGAAGAACATTCGTTCCGTTACCAAGGCCGATGTGCAGCGCGTGTACAACCAGTACCTGAAGGGCAAATCGGCGGTAATCCTGAGCGTAGTGCCGAAAACAGGCGGCGTTCAGCCGGCCAAGGCCGATAATTATACTGTATCGAAGGCTGGCTATGTAGCTCCCAAAGACGAGTACGCTGGCCTAAAATACGTAAAGGCTACGGATACCTTCGACCGCGCCAAGCAGCCTGCTGCGGGCACCAACCCAGTGGTGCAGGTACCCGCTATCTGGCAGTCCTCGATGGACAATGGCCTGCGCATCATGGGAACCCGTAACCAGGAAATCCCGACGGTGACCATGCTCATGACCATTCGGGGTGGCCACCGCCTGGAGCAGACTATGCCCAATAAAGCCGGTATTGCTTCGCTCACGGCTGCTATGCTGAATGAAGGCAGCCAGAAGTACACCGGAGAGCAGTTCAGCTCAGAGCTGGATAAGCTCGGTAGCTCCATCCGCGTATCGGCCGGCGACGACAACACGACGGTATATGTGCAGAGCCTGACCAAGAACATTCCGGCGACCATGAAGCTGCTGGAAGAGCGCCTCTTGCACCCACGCTTCGACCAGGCCGACTTCGACCGCATCAAGAAGCAGACGTTGGAAGGCATTGCCAACCAGAACACGCAGCCGGTGGTGATGGCCGACAAGGCGTATGCCCGCTTGCTCTACGGCCCTACCAACGTCCTGAATACGCCTCTGAGCGGCTCGGCTGCCACGGTTTCGGCCCTGACGCTGGACGACGTGAAGCAGTTCTACCAGCAGTACTACGCGCCCAACGTGAGCTACCTGGTAGCCGTGGGCGACGTAGACCAGAAGGCTCTGACGCCGCAGCTGGCCTTCCTGAAAGGCTGGGAGAAGAAAAACGTGTCGCTGCCCGCCGGTGATAACGCTGCGAATCCCGATAAGACCCGCATTTATTTTGTGAACAAGGAAGGTGCGGCGCAGTCGGAAATCCGGATTGGTTACCTCACGCCCTTCACCTACGATGCTACGGGTGACTACTACAAGGCGTTCCTCTCGAACTACCTGCTAGGCGGCGCCTTCAACTCACGCATCAACCTGAACCTGCGCGAAGACAAAGGCTACACCTACGGCGCCCGCTCGGGCTTCCAGAGCACCCGCTACGTAGGTCCCTACACGGCTTCGGCTGGTGTGCGTGCCGATGCTACGGCCGCTTCAGTGAAGGAATTCATGAAGGAAATCCAGAACTACCGCAACGGTATTTCGGATGAGGAGCTGCAGTTCCTGCAGTCGTCGGTAGGCCAGAGCGATGCCCTGCGCTACGAAACCGGTCAGCAGAAAGCCGCCTTCCTTACCCGCCTGATTGAGTACGACCTGCCCCAGGACTATGTGAAGCAGCAGAGCGACATCCTGAAAAACCTGAAGAAGGAAGATGTGCAGGCCAGCGCGCAGAAGTACCTGCCCGCCGACAACATGTACATTGTGGTAGTTGGCGACCGGGCCAAAGCCTTCCCCGACTTGGCTAACCTGGGCTACGAAGTGGTAGAAATGGACGCCGACGGCAACCGCCTGACGGCCTCCGCACCAGCAACAGTACCTGCCCCCACCGGCCTGACCCCACCCCTGGAAAATGAGAAGATGAAGCTCAAGACCAAGGATGCCAACGGCAAGAAGGAAAAGCGCAAGTCGAAGAAAGACAAAGACGAAAAAGCCGACGCTAAAACCGCCGACGCCAAGTAGACTGGCCTACGCGCTTTCGTAAAGCGTATCAAGCCGTAAAAACCGCCCTGTCCGTTTAGTCGGGCAGGGCGGTTTTGTTTTCGGTTGAGGAAGTAGTGGCCTAGCGCACTTCCACTAGCACGTCATCCTGACGAAGGAAGGATCTTCTCACGTCAGCACGAGGTACTAGGCCACCCAGACCAACATGAGAAGTTCCTTCCTTTGTCAGGATGACGTGCTTTTTATAATAACGTCAGCGCGCTAGATGCTTCGCCGTATTCCCCGCCAGAGCCCTGACCGTTCGCTCAGCTTAAGGCGTAAAGTATTTGTTGTATAACTCCGTCTATCAACTGACTAGCTGCAGTGACACAAGCAAACAGCCCATTTCAGATTCCTTCTTCTATGCGCAAAACCTTTAAACTCATTGGACGGCTACTGGCCGGTTTTGTGGTCGTTCTGCTAGTGGCAGGCGTGGCCTTCGCCAACCTGAGCCCGGAGCTAGGCAGCAAGCCCACCAAGGAGCAGCGAGTGGCCTACGCAAAGTCGGGGCATTATGAGGATGGCGAGTTCAAGAACCTGGTGCCTACTGAGATGATGACGGGCGGCAGCACCTTCTCGGCGCTGTGGAAGTTTGTGTTTGGAAAAACGCCCAACGCCAACCCCGCTAGGCCACTCCCTACCCAGCCACTCACGGCCGCCAGCATCGAGCAGAAAACGCCGGAAATCGTGCGCGTAACGTGGTTTGGGCACTCGGCCAGCTTAGTGGAAATAGCGGGCAAGAACATCCTGCTCGACCCCATGCTGAGCGTGAAGATGGGCCCGCTGCCTTTCCTGACGCCTAAGCGCTACAATCCGCAGCTAGCCATTACCGCCGAAGAATTACCGCCCATCGACGCCGTCCTGATTTCCCACGACCACTACGACCACCTGGATTATCAGTCCATTCTGCGCCTCAAGGATAAGACCAGCAACTTCTACGTGCCGCTGGGAGTAGGCGCCCACCTGCTGGCCTGGGGCGTAGCACCCGCCAAAGTGCACGAGCTGGACTGGGGCGACTCCGTGAAGCTGCCCGGCCTGACCATCATCAGCACGCCGGCTCGTCACTTCTCCGGCCGCGGCCTCACCAACCGCAACTCCACCTCCTGGAGCTCCTGGGTGATGAAATCGGCCACGAAGAGCGTGTTTTACAGCGGCGACGGAGGCTACGGCCCTCACTTCCAAACCATCGGCCGCCAGCACGGCCCCTTTGATCTGGCCCTAATGGAGTGCGGCCAGTACGATGCGCAGTGGGCCAATATTCATATGATGCCCGAGCAAACCGTGCAGGCCGCGCTGGATGTGCAGGCCAAGCTGTTGCTGCCCGTTCACTGGGGCGCCTTCACGGAAGCCCATCATGCCTGGAATGAGCCCGTGCAAAGAGCTTCCGCAGAAGCAGCCCGCCGCAACCTGCCCATGACCACGCCCGAACTAGGCCAACCCATCACGCTAGGCCAGCCCTTGCCGCAGCTGGCGTGGTGGCGGTAGGCCACTCCGGTTGTCATTCCGAGTGCAGCGAGGAATCTGGGTTAACCTCCAAGTAAGGTCCCAGATTCCTCACTCCGTTCGGAATGACAAGACTGACCTACGGAACAATTTACCCCTCCCCGTACGTCGTTCTGAGAACGGCATGGGCTGATGCAGCCTCCGCCCCTAAATCCGTATCTTTCCCAAGCCTGAAACTGGCTGAAGACCTATGGTGGAGCAAGACCCTGCAACAACTCGGGCGCTGGACGATGTGCTGGCCCGGCTCGATGCCTTTAAGCGTAAATTTTATCTGAGTCTGTTGGTGCGAGGTGCGCTGGTGGCCGGCGGGCTGCTGCTCACCTTGTTTCTGGTGTTCAACCTGCTCGAATACTTCCTGTACCTGCCCACCTGGGTGCGGGCCGGACTGCTGTTTGGGTTCGTAGGCCTGTCAGTATATGCGTTTGTGCACTGGATTTGGCAGCCGCTGGCCGCGCTTACCAATCTGCGCCGCATGCTGACGGATGAGCAGGCTGCCCGACGCGTGGGTGAGCTGTTCCCCAATGTGCAGGACCGCCTGCTCAACGCCCTGCAGCTGCGGGGCCAAGCCCAGACCAACGCCCTGCTGGCCGCCAGCCTCGACCAGCGCGCGGCCCAGCTGCGCGGTGTAGAGTTCAGCCAGGGCATCAACATCAAGAGTCAGACTAGGCCACTCTGGAAGTACATAGCTGTGCCCGCCGCCGTGGTCATGCTGGTATTATTGATTTACCCGGCGCTTTTCGTACAGGGTACCGAGCGCATACTGCACTACAACAACAAGTACAGCCCGCCCGCGCCGTTCCGGTTTGTGGTGGCGAACAAAGACCTTAAGGCGTTCAAGGGAGAAGATTTTACCTTGGATGTAGCGGTGGAAGGGGAGGCCCTGCCCAACGAAATCATCATTGAGTACGGTGGACGCACACGCCGCCTTTCGCGCAGCCAGGGCAACCGATTCCAGTACCAGTTCCGACAGTTACAGCAGGATGTAAATTTCCAGCTTTCGGCCGCTAATGTCACCTCTACGGAGTACGACCTGAAGGTGCGGGAGCGGCCCAACCTGCGCGACTTCGTCATTCGGGTGGCCTACCCATCCTACATCGGCAAACCCACCGAAACCATCCGCAACTCCGGCAACCTCACGGTACCGGAAGGCAGCACCGTGCAGTGGGAGTTCAATACGGCCGCTACCGAAAAGCTGCAGCTGCAGTTCCGCAACCCCGACGAAACCGTGACGGCCGAGGCCAACGACGAGCTGTTCCGGGTGACGCGCAAGGTTCTGCGCAGCCAGGATTACACGGTAAAGCTCCAGAACAGCTTCAGCCCCAACCGCGACCCAATTCAGTACCAGCTCACCGTAATTCCGGACCAGGCGCCGGAAATAACGCTGGAAAGCTTCCAGGACACTACCTCGCTCCGTTTTCTGGCCTTGGCCGGCAACGTGCGCGACGATTACGGCCTCTCACGGTTGCAGCTGCACTACCGCGTGCTCAGCAAGGGCCGCCCTAACGCGGCCTACCAGACCCGCGCTCTGCCCCTGAGCAGTGGCCCCAACCAGAGCTACGCTCACCAGTGGGATATCCGGCCGCTAGGCCTCAAGTCCGGCGACCGGCTGGAGTATTTCGTGCAGGTATGGGACAACGACGGGGTGCACGGGCCGAAGTCGGCCAGGAGCCGCGCGGCGGAATTCCGGCTGCCCTCGCGCACCGAAATGCGCCAGCAGATGGCCTCCCAAAGCCAAGCGGTGCAGAGCCAATTAAGCCAGTCGAAGGAAGAGAGCAAGAAAATGGAGCGGGAGCTGGCTAAGGCCGAGGACAAGCTGAAGGTGAAGCGCGACTTAAACTTTCAGGACCGCAAGCAGCTTAAAGATATGCTCGACCAGAAACAGCAGATGGACCAGGCCCTCGATGACCTCAAAAAGCAGTTTGAGCAGCTTCAGGAGCAGCAAAATGAGCTCAACCCTGAGAAAAATGATGAGCTGGCCGAAAAAGCCAAGGAGCTGCAGAAGCTGATGGAAACCCTCCTGGACCCCGAAACCAAGAAGCTCTACGAAGAGCTACAGAAGCTTCTGGATCAGCAAAAGGACCAGAACCAGCCCGAAATGCAGAAGCTCCTGCAACAGCTTGAAAACAAAGAAAACACCTTGCAGAAAGAGCTGGAGCGTGCCCTCGAGATGTTTAAGCAGCTACAGTTTGAGCAGAAGCAGGACCAGGCCCTCGAAAAGCTGGAGCAGCTGGCCAAGGACCAGGAAAAGTTAGCCGACGAAACCCAGAAGAACGACAAAAACGGCTCCGACGCTCCCAAGGATAAAGCCCAGCAACAGCAGAAACAACAGGAGCTGCAGCAAAAGCAGGCCGAGCAGAAGCAGCAGTTTGAGGAGCTGAAGCAGGACCTCAAGGATATGAAGGAGCTGGACAAGCAGCTCGACGACCAGAACGGGGCCGACGAGATGAAGCAGGAGCAGCAGGACGTGGACCAGCAGCAGCAGGAAAGCCAGGAGCAGCTCTCGAAAAACCAGAACCAGAAGGCCAGCCAGAGTCAGAAGCAAGCCGCTGACAAGATGAAGCAGATGGCCCAGAAGATGCAAGAGCAGCAGGAAGAGGAGGAGTCGGACCAGCAGCAACAGAACATCGACGACCTACGCGACATCTTGGAAAACCTGCTCAAGCTGAGCTTCGATGAGGAAAGCCTGATGAAGCAGTTCCGCACTGTTGACCAGTCGGACCCGCGCTTTGTGCAGCTCGGCCAGACCCAGCGCAAGCTCAAGGACGATGCCCGCGTGGTGCAGGATTCCTTATATGCGCTGGCCAAAAAAGTCTTCCAGATTCAAAGCTTCGTGACCCGCGAGGTGGGCGAAATGAACGGCCGCATGGACGAAAGCCTCGACCAGATTCGGCAGCGAAACGTGGGCCGGGCCACCAGCTCGCAGCAGCTGGCCATGACCAGCATGAACAACCTAGCCCTGATGCTGAACGATGCCCTGCAGCAAATGCAGGAGCAGCAGCGCCAAAGCCAGAGCCAACAACAGCAGGGTGGGGGCAAGCCGGGCCGCAAAAAGAAAAAAGGCAGCTCAGCCGGCGAAGGCCAGCTCGGGCGAATGCAGCAGCAGCTAAACCAGCAGATTCAGCAGCTGCAGCAAAGCGGGAAGCAGGGCCGCGCCCTCAGCGAGGAGCTAGCCAAACTGGCCGGGCAGCAGCAAATGCTACGGCAGGCCATGCAGGAGCTGGAGCGCATGCAGCAGAAAACAGGTGGCAAGCCCGGTTCCAACAAAGACGGTAAAGGCCAAGACGGCGCCGGGGGGCTCGGCGACGTGAAAAAAATGATGGAACAAACCGAAACCGACCTCGTAAACAAGCGGCTGACGGAGCAAACTGTTATGCGTCAGCGCCAAATCTTGACTCGCTTGCTGGAAGCCGAGAAATCGGCCCGGGAACGAGACCAGGATGATAAGCGCGAAGCACAGACAGCCCAGAACCGCCCGCCTGTTTTTCCGCCGGCATTTGACAAGTACAAACGCCAGCAAAACCGGCAGACGGAACTGCTCCGAACCGTTCCGCCCGCCCTCACGCCTTACTATCAGCGCGAGGTGAGTGAATATTTTCAGAAAATGAAGTAGCGTTAAGTTACTTTTACCGCCCCTTCGCCGCTTTCCCTCTTTTCTTTTTTTATGAAGCAGGTTAAAATTCAGATTCCTTCGCTGGTCGAAAATATCCGTGTAGTGGAAAGTTTCATCGACAATTCGAAGGATACATTTCACATCGAAGACGACATCTACGGCAACATCATGGTAGCTGTAACTGAGGCGGTTAACAACGCTATCCGTCACGGCAATAAGTTCGACAAAGACAAGAATGTATTCCTGTCCTTGGAGGTGGAGAAGGACCGGGTGAAGTTTGAGGTAGAGGACGAAGGAGAAGGCTTCGACTATACCAATCTGCTTGATCCGACGGCTCCCGAAAACATCGAGAATCCTGGCGGACGCGGTATTTTCCTGATTCGCCACTTGGCCGATGAGGTAGACTTTCAGAAGGACGGCCGCAATGTGCAGCTCACCTTTCTGCTGCCTGCTACCCAGGAAACTGCTCTGAACGGTGCCACCAATGCTGCTGCTACCAGCAACTAAGTAAGGTATGAGCGACTTGCCCCAGGATCACGACGAGTTTGAGGACGATACCACCCACGAGCACGAAGTGCACGGTATAGAGTTTCTGGTCGAAGACGTTGAGTTTGAGCTAGGCGACGCGGAGGAGTTGGTATCCTGGGTCGAGCAAGTAGCTAAGGTGCACGAGTACGAAATCGTGCAGCTGACCTATATTTTCTGCTCCGACGAGTACCTACATAAGGTAAACGTAGAGTACCTAGACCACGATACCTACACCGACGTCATCACCTTCGACAACGCCGATACCTCGGATATCATCGAAGGCGACATCTTCATCTCGGTGGAGCGCGTGCGGGAAAATGCCGAAAAGCTGGGCGTGCCCTTCCGCGACGAGCTGCACCGCGTGATGATCCATGGGGTATTGCACCTGCTGGGCTACGCCGATAAGGATTTACTTAGCCAGACAGCCATGCGCAAGAAAGAGGACTACTGCCTGTCCTTGCGCACCTTCTAGGCCAGTTGTTCCGAGTTAAGTTCAGAAAAACGCCCGCCTAATGCGGGCGTTTTCTATTTTGGAGTGGCCTAGCCGAGCACGCCGCGCTGCTTGCTAGGCCACTGTATATTTCTATCTGACTCATTGCCGCATGTCCGCTACTCCTTCCTATATGCCCATTATCAGGGGCGACATGCTGGATTATTACCTAAGCCAAGGCTATTACCGGATGCAGCAGGATCTGTTCACCTGCCGGTTTCTGCCCATTGACGGTGGATTCTACACGGTGCATTGGCTGCGTTTCGTGTTAGCCGACATGCAGTATGGCCCTGAGCAACGTCGGCTGCTGCGCCTCAATGAGCGGTTTTCCACGTTCATTCGTCCGTTTAAAATCACCAGTGAGCTGGAAGAGCTCTATGCCCAGTACCGCAGCTCCATCACCTTTGATGCGCCCGAAACCGTGGAGGCCTTTATGCTGGCTGGGGCAAAGCACAACGTGTTTAACAGCGAGGTGATAGAAGTGCGAGATGGAGGCCTACTAATTGCCGCTGGTATCTTCGATAGTGGCCTACAGAGCCTGGCGGGCATCATGAACTTCTACCACCCGGAGTACCGCAAGCGCAGCCTGGGCAAGTACCTGATGCTGCTGAAAATCAACCATGCGCTAGGCCACCAGAAGGCACATTACTACCCCGGCTACGTCGTGCACAATTACCCTAAGTTCGACTACAAACTGTTTCCCTGCCCGCGTGCTACGGAGGTATTCGACTGTGTGAGTGGCCTATGGCTGCCGTACTCACGGGAGGTGGTAGCGAGCCAATCGGCGGAATTGATGGCCGATTTATCGGAGCAGGACTTTGACTTTGATGAGCTGATTTGAAGTGGCCTAACGGCTGGCCGGCGTGCCCGTGAGTGGCCTAGGCCACTAGCTACCAGCCCGGTGTGCGCAAAAAAGTAGACGAGTGCGTATCTTTGCGCACGTTTTGAGCGTGTTGCGCGGCTTATTGAGCTTGATTTCCGGAAGAAGCGCCTGCCCAAACGCGGGCGTTTCCCGTTTGGCAGGCGGCGCGAACTTCCGGTTCATAGTTCCTGTTTGCTCCCAACGGTCCACGAGGCGCGGCCGAAAACCCGCCAGGCTCTCCCCTGAAATCCGCGCAATCCGTCAAATCCGTTTAAATCCGTGATCCATGTTTCAGCAAGAAGAGTACGACGTTATTGTAGTAGGAGCCGGCCACGCCGGATGTGAGGCGGCCGCCGCGGCTGCCAACATGGGCTCGAAGGTCCTGCTCGTGACGATGAACATGAACACTATCGCGCAGATGTCGTGCAACCCGGCCATGGGCGGGGTGGCCAAAGGGCAGATTGTGCGCGAGGTGGATGCGCTGGGCGGACAGTCGGGCATCATCACCGACAAAACCATGATTCAGTTCCGGATGCTGAACCGCTCCAAAGGCCCCGCCATGTGGAGCCCGCGCGCGCAGAGTGACCGGATGCGCTTTGCCGAGGAGTGGCGCATGACCCTGGAGCAAACCTTGAACGTGGACTTCTGGCAAGAGGCCGTGACGGGCATCGTGGTAGAAAACGACACCGTGGTAGGAGTGAAAACCCAGCTCGGCATCGAGTTCCGGGGCAAGTCGGTGGTCCTGACCAACGGCACCTTCCTGAACGGCCTTATTCACATCGGGGAGAAGCAGTTTGGCGGGGGCCGCGCCGCCGAGAGCCGCAGCACCGGCATCACGGAGCAGCTGAAGGAGTTGGGCTTTGAGGCCGGCCGCATGAAAACCGGTACTCCGCCCCGTGTGGACGGCCGCTCTCTCGACTACTCCAAAATGGAAGAGCAGTCGGGCGACGCCGAGCCGAGCAAATTCTCTTACCTCGATACGCCCACGCTCACCAAGCAGCGCCCGTGCTACATCACCTACACCAACCCCGAGGTGCACGAAATCCTGAAGGAGGGTTTCGAGAAGTCGCCGATGTTCCAGGGCCGCATCAAGGGCCTGGGGCCGCGCTATTGCCCTTCGGTGGAGGATAAAATCAACCGCTTTGCTGATAAGGACCGCCACCAGATTTTTGTGGAGCCCGAAGGCTGGAGCACCGTGGAGGTGTATGTGAACGGCTTCAGCAGCAGCCTGCCCGAGGACGTACAGTACCGCGCCCTGCGCAAAATTGCCGGCTTCGAGAATGCCAAGATGTTCCGCCCCGGCTACGCCATTGAGTACGACTTCTTCCCGCCGACCCAGCTGCACCTCACGCTGGAAACCAAGCGCATCCAAAACCTGTACTTCGCGGGCCAGATCAACGGCACCACGGGCTACGAGGAGGCCGCGTGTCAGGGTTTGATGGCGGGTATCAATGCTCACAACAAGGTCCACGGCAAAGAGCCCTTCATCCTGAAGCGGAGCGAGGCCTACATCGGTGTGCTCATCGATGACCTCGTAAACAAAGGCACCGACGAGCCCTACCGCATGTTCACGAGCCGCGCCGAGCACCGCATCCTGCTTCGCCAGGACAACGCTGATCTGCGCCTTACGCCGCTAGGCCACTCCCTGGGCCTGGCCTCAGATGAGCGTATGGAGCGCGTGCGCGAGAAGGAAAAGCAAACGGCCGAAGTAGTGAAACTGCTGAAAAACTTTGCCATTGAGCCCGCCGAAATCAATGGTTGGCTGGAAGAAATGGGCTCGGCTACTATCCACGAAAGAACCCGCGCCGTCAACCTGCTGCGCCGCCCCAACGTGGAGCTGCCAGACTTAGCGCTGGTGCTGCCCGGTCTCACGCTGGCCCTAGGCCAGTACCGCCCCGATGCCCTGGAGCAGGCCGTGATTCTGGTGAAGTACGAGGCCTATCTGGAGAAGGAACATCAGCAAGCCGCCCGCGTGCAGGAGCTGGAGAACTTCACTATTAAAGGTCGTCTTGATTACAAAGCCATGCCCGCACTCTCGCACGAAGCCCGCGAAAAGCTGCTCAAGATTCAGCCCGAAACCCTAGGCCAAGCCAGCCGCATCAGCGGCGTATCACCGGCCGATGTATCGGTGCTGATGGTGTATTTGGGTCGATAGGAAATAGGAACGTGGTCCAACAAAAGAGAACGTCATGCTTGATCTGGCGTCCGCTTGCCGAAGCATCTCTCCCGCTTCGTTGTACTAACATTAGGTTAGTTAGAGGTAGAGATCCTTCGGCTGCGCTCAGAATGACGTTCTTCATCTCATGGTTCAGCTTGCCGCTGCCACAGATTCTTCTCGGATTTGTGGCAGCTTCGTTTTGTACCTTCGCATCCGGAGGCAGACCGGCTTAGTTGTTGTTGGCTGCTTCGCGAATCAATCTTATTAGCACAACTCAGTGGTTTACGAACGTCTGGAAAAGTGCCCGGTGTGTGGCAAGACGGAGCTTCGCAACAAGCTCGTGGTAGAGGATAAATCGGTCAGCAAGGAAAGCTTTGCTATTCAGCAATGCGCCGCTTGCTCGTTCCAATTCACCAATCCGCGTCCCGATGAAGCGCATATTGGGCGGTACTACGAGTCGGAGGAGTACGTTTCGCACAACAGTGGGGCAGGGGGCGTTATCAACCAGGCCTACAAGGTGGCGCGCTTCTTTACTATGCGCCGCAAGGTGGCTTTGCTGAATAAGCAGGCACCGCGCAAAGGCCACCTGCTGGATTATGGCTGCGGCACGGGGCACTTTCTGGCCGCCGCCAAATCGAGCGGATGGCAGGTGAGTGGCCTAGAGCCCAACCCGCGAGCCCGCGAAGAAGCCAGCCTGCGCGTAGGCCAGCCGATTGGCAGTGAGAACCTGGAAGCACTGGAGCCCGGCACGTTTGATGCCATTACGCTCTGGCACGTACTGGAACACGTTCACACCTTGAATGATACCCTGCAGCAGCTCATCCGGTTGTTGAAGCCCGACGGTACGCTTATCATTGCGGTGCCCAACGTGGACAGCCTCGATGCTCAGCATTACCGCCAGGATTGGGCCGCGTATGACGTGCCGCGCCACCTCTATCATTTCAGTCCTAAAACCATGACCCAGCTGCTCAAAAAGCACAAAATGACGGTCAGGGAAGTGCTGCCTATGGTGCTGGATGCCTACTACGTGAGCATGCTCAGCGAAAAGCACCGCGCCGAGCGGGGCGGCGGGCTGCTCACCGTCCTGAAGGCGGGCTACAAATCAAACCAATACGCGGCCCAGCATGATGGCCAGTATTCCAGCCTGATTTACGTAGTGGCCAGGCGCTGATAGCTCGGCATATAGTTTACCCTGGCCTACGGCAGGGTAGGGGAGAGGCTAGTAAGCGCTGTATCAGTGGCCTACTAGCCTCTTCTCTCTTTGCAGCAGGCTTGCGGGCCCTAGCGCGTTAGGATAAACAGCATCCGCGACGACCGTTGTACCTTCGCCGTGCCGCGTATCGCGGGCAATGGGGTGCACACGCAACGCCTGTAGTTGGGCGTTGGTAGGCCAGCAGTAGTCTGGCCGGGTGTACCTACTTGCCCGCAGCACTGCTTCCTCTGACCTCCGTACCCTTCTGCATGTCTGTTCGCGCTAGTTCTTTTCTTCTGATTTCGGCCGCCGCCGCGGGCCTGAGCGGCTGCGCGGCTATCAGCTCTCCGCAGGGTGGTGAGCGGGATACCATCCCGCCCAAACTCGTGAGCAGTGAGCCGGCCAATGAAGCCCGCAACGTGCAGGGACAGTCGGTGCGGCTGGTGTTTTCAGAGCAGGTACAGGTGAAGGATCTGCAGAAGAACCTCATTATTGCCCCCTTCATCGGCGACGACAACAAGTATAAAGTGCGCGAGGAACGCAACGCCGTGACGCTGCTCTTCGATAAGCCCTTTGAGCCGAATACGACCTACTCGTTCAATTTCGGCAACTCTATTTCTGACATTACGGAGAGCAACCCGGCGCCCGAGGCCCAAGTGAGCTTCAGCACCGGCGCTCAACTAGATTCCGGTTCGGTGCGTGGTACCGTCACGGAGTTGCTGACGGGCCTTCCGGCTGCGGAGGCCTCGGTGGTGCTGTACCCCGAAGCCGATACGGCTAACATCCGGCGCGGCCGGCCCTACTACTTGGCCCGCACCAACAAGCAAGGAGCTTTCTCGTTGCGGTATCTGAAGGCCGGCCGCTACCAGCTTTATGCGTTGGCTGATAAAAACCAGAGCAACCGCTACGAGGAAGGAGAGCGAATTGCGTACCTGCCCGACCTGTTCACGGTGGGCGGAACAGGCTCCGATTCGTTGCGCCTGGCCCTCACCAAGCCCGATAGCCGCCGGCCCCTGGTTACTACCCAAAAGCCCGAGCCGACTCAGTTCCGGGTGGCCTACAACGAAGGATTGCAAAGCGTGACAGTTGCTCCGCTGGGTGCGGCGGCTCCTACGCCCGCGCTTCAGGAAGCGGTGCAACTCACCGAAAAAGGCCGCACCGTAGTGCTGCACCGCATTCCGGGACTTACGGAAGGCCGGTTCCTGCTAGCCTCCACCGACAGCTCCGGCAACGTAGGCCGCGATACCGTGAATGTGCGCTTCCAGGGTACGGCGCCGGCGCGGCGCGGCCCAGGCTATGGCGTAGAAGGCAACCCGCGCGATGTGTACCGCCAGGGGCAGGTGAAGTTTGTGTTTAATGAGCCCATTCGCCTGGTAGCGGGCAAGCCCATCGGAACACTTATAGAAGACTCCCTGAAACGACGGCCTCTTCGGCTCCCCCAGGATGGTTCTCTTAGCCCGGAACGCACGGTGCTGAGCATTAATCTTAGTACACAGGCCCGCAAAACCGTCACTATTATTCTTGATAGTACCATGGTGCAAAGCGTAACTGACCAACCTACGGGCCTGAAGCCGCTGCGCCTCCGCCTAACCGACCAATCTACCACGGGTACGCTAAGCGGATCTATCAGCACCAAATACACCAGCTTCCAGCTTCAGCTGCTCGATGCCAATAACCAGGTTATAGCTACTCTGAAAAGCCCCAAAGGCACTTATCGTTTCGATTATCTGGCCCCGGCGACATACAAAATGCGGGTGCTTATTGACACCAACAAAGACGGGCGCTGGCAGGGCGGCGACCCACAGCTCCGCGTGCCACCTGAGCCCATCTATTTCTTCCCAAAAACCATTCAGGTGCGCGCCAACTTCGACATCATAGAATCCCTGAGCTTCTAAACTGGTTTACTCCTAGGCCACTACTGCCCGGTTCCTATACAGGGGCCGGGCTTTTTTTGCCCTCTTCGGGTGGGCTATGCCAGTTGTTATAAAAAGGTCGTCACAGCTTCCTCTGTCATCCGCTTGCCTAAGCATAAGGTGCTTACTGATTCAATACCCTGTTTCACGGACGACTGCTTCCGCGAGCATTTTGGCATTGTCTGGCTTTCAATTCTAGACTGCGTGGCTTAGTAGTGGATCCTGCCGAGGCTTGGTTGGGCACTGTGCTTGCTCCATTTGCTAGATGCGGCTTACCAGCGCGGGAAAGTGCTATTACGCGCTATATATCCATGGCCCTATAAAGCTATCCACATTCCAGATCGGGGTTTCCAGCTTGCTAGGCTACTTTTAGGTGATCTGTGTGCACGCTATCCACATAGTTTTCCACTCTTGTTTATCGGCAGGGCATAATCTGTGGATAATGGTGGGGAAACCTGGGGATAACGCGTGGAGAAGTTGAGGACAAGTTTTTTTGTCTGCTCCCAGGTAAACACAGGGGATTTTGATGGTGGATAAGGGTGGATAACTATCCCCCGATAATTCTACTATCCACACACTACCCACCCTGTGGATTGTGGATTTGTGGACAAGGTATGTGGATTGTGAAAAACTGTATCAAGTAATTAATAATCAGCATTTTAATATCCACACACCCTGTTGATAGACGGTGCATAACTTAGGTCTTGTACACAAGTTATCAGCCATGTGAATAACCCGTTCTTTTTATCCACTTATAAACACCCCTAACGACAGAGATTTAAAAAGAGACTTTAAGAAAAAATATTTTAAAAGTTATTAACCTGTGGATAAGCGGACCGGGTCCCCGTTTTTTCGGATGCGCCCTCTGGAGTGGCCTAGCGCCCGAACAGTTTCGCAAATCGGCTCCGGCAAGCATCGGGGTATTGCGTAGGCCACTTCAGCTTTGCGCATGTTCAGGGAAAGCACCTGAGGCCGGCAGAAAAACCAAACTGGGAGGTGGCAGCTCACAAATATTGAGTTCAGCCACTTGTCAACAGGCCTAGCCGCATGGTTGGGGATAAACTCCGAAGCACCGGCACCTAGCTAGCCATAAAATACAGAAGCGGAGTCAACCTGTTAACAAGTAGCCGGTTATCCACAAAAGTTGTAGGGTTTTCCACGGTTGCAAAACCGTTTTGCCCCGTCAAGCACCCCAAGCAGCCGATTGGGCGTATAGGTACCTCCGAACCGCTTTTGTTTTTACAGAACTGCCGGCCCGTATGCCCTTCGACTACACCCTTGATTTTCACTCCCTAGACTTCCGGAAACATCCGGAGTTCTACCGCGTGGGCAAAGGCGAGCAGGGCGTGCTACTGGTAGAGCCCTATAAAGGCGAGATTCTGCCTCACTGGCGCTTCCGGACCCCTGCAGTGGCCCGGGAGTCTAGCGAGGCTATCTACGGATTGTTTGAGGCCTACTTAAAGGCCAATGACTTTGTGGGCGCCGACATGGCTCGCAAGTTTCTGCAGATGGGCTTTACTAGGGCCCGCCGCTACGCCAATCACCGCGGCGGCAAGAAGTATGATGGGCCCGTGCCCGACGACAAAAAAGGACAGAGCGGTGCCCACGGCCGCGAAGAGCTTCCTCGCTCCCCCGAAGACCCCGAAAAAGCTGAATCTGCCGCCATTTTCAAACGCAAGTGGGACGAGGCCAAACAGCACCCCAACTACGTGCAGCAGCGCGCCGATTTTGAAGCTCGCTACGGCAAGTGACCCCCGAATACCTACCTTTACTTTCCTAAATTTTCTGAACCTCCACCCTCACCAATATGGCTATGCAAACGCCCGCCAACCAATCCTCCAGTACCGAAGAAAACGAAATCACCCTCGGCATTGGCATGGGTCCGCTGAAGTTCGGTGCCTCCATGGACGAGGTCCGCGCCCTGATGGGCGAGCCCGAAGAAATTGAAGAGTCGGAAGACGACGACGAGTTTGAGCACCAGGCCTGGAACTACCTGGAAGAAGGCTACTCGCTCTACTTTGACCGCGAAGACGACTACCGCCTGAGCTGCATCGAGACAGACCACCCGGGTATCCGCCTGTTCGGCGAGGCCATTCATGGCAAGAGCCCCGAGCAAATACAGGAGCTGATGCAGCGCCACGGTTTCGAGCAGAGCGAAGTGGAGAAGATGGATACCGGCGAGGTACGCCTCTCCTACGAGAAGGAAATGATTGATATGTACTTCGATGAAGACCAGCTCCAATTTGTGAATTTCGGGGTATTCATCAACGAAGACTTGGAAGTGCAGTGGCCTGCCTAAAACGAGTTATCCACAAATCACCCCGAATTTTGTGTTGATAAGTTGATAACTATCTAATAATCCGGTGCTTTCTACCTGGTTCTTCTCTATTTGAACCTTAAAGTCCGGAATTAGGCAAGTCCTGATAATCAGAGCTCAACAAAAAAGCCACCCCGATCTGGGGTGGCTTTTTTGTTGCAATTTCAAGAAAGGCTAAGAAGGCAGAATAGCCCGGAACAGCAGAAACAGACCACCGGCCAGTGCCATGGTAACTGGCAGCGTGAGCACCCAGGCCAAAGCAATGTTGCGCACCATCTGGGGGTTCAGGTTCTTGATGCCGCGGTTGGCTACCATGGAGCCCGCAATAGCCGAAGACAGTACGTGCGTGGTGCTGCTGGGCAAACCGTAGGCCGTAGAAGCGCCAATCATGGCGGCGGCTACCAGCTCCGAGGAAGCGCCCTGCGCATAGGTCAGGTGTTCCTTACCGATCCGCTCACCAATGGTTTTCACGATGCGCTGCCAGCCGATCATGGTGCCTAGGCCCAGCGAAACAGATACCGCTACCAGTACTTGCCACGGCGCATAGTCCGTGAAGCCTTTCATATTGTCTAGGCCACCCTTGAGGGTGTCGCGGTCGGCGGTGCTCAGGCTTACTTTGTCGCTGGCCTGGATTTTCTTAGCGTCGTTGCCGAGCAGCAGGATGGCTTTGCGAATCTCGAAGCGCGTGCTTTGCGGCAGCTGGCCGATTTCCGTTTTGCCCACGAAGATGCTGTCGAGGGCATTGGTTTGCATTTTGATGCTGGCCACCGACTCGCGGTCCTTCGCGCTCAGCTCGCTTACGTTCACTTTCTGCATCACCTGTTCTACCTTCACCAGCGAGTCGCGCATATCCAGCGGGTTCTTGCTGTGGTCGAGGGCGAAGTAGGTAGGCACGATGCCAATCAGAATCAGCATCATGAGGCCTACGCCTTTCTGGCCGTCGTTCGAGCCGTGGAAGTAGCTCACCAGCGTACAGGTAACAATCAGGATCAGGCGAATCCAGAGGGGTGGGGGCTTGCGCTTGTGCGGCTCCTTGAAGATGGCTTTGTTCTGCACAAAACGCTTCAAAAGAAACATCATCACAATGGTCAGCGAGAAGCCGAACAGCGGGCCTACGAGCAGGGCAATGCCCGTTTCGCCGGCTTTGCCCCAGTTTACGGCCGCGTTGTGTGAGTCGGGCAGGAAGCTGTAAGCAATGCCCACACCCAGAATAGACCCAATCAGGGCGTGCGAGCTGGAGGCCGGAATGCCGTAGTACCACGTGCCCACATTCCAGAGAATGGCGGCCACAATCAGGGCGCCCACCATGGCAATGCCGTGATATACGTTCTGATCCACTAGGCTTTCAACGGGCAGCAGGTACACCACGCCCATGGCTACGGCAATGCCGCCCGTGAGTACCCCGATGAAGTTCCAGAAGGCCGACCAGATAACGGCCACCCACGGCCGCAGCGTGTTGGTGTAAATGACGGTGGCCACGGCGTTGGCCGTATCGTGGAAACCGTTGACGAATTCAAAGGCGCAGGCTGCTACCAAGCAGGCAATCAGCAGCAGCAGCACATGAGGCTCTAAGCCAAACATAAGGGGGGGATTGGTGAAGATTCAGTTTTGGTAATCAAAGGTAGGATTACCGGAAAGGGGCGCAAGATTATGAAATTGTTACCGCAACAGCCGAACAGTCCCTGGCATGAGGCGCTAAACGTAGGCCGGCGCGCCAGGTTGGCTAGGCCACTGGCAAGTACAGGTTTTTCCTAATACACAGCGTTTGCGGAGCCTTTTCAGGCTGAGGTATAAACGATAAGCTAAAGCTTTGGCTACTTTTGCCAGCAAGTAGCTGTCATTCCGACGCAGGAGGAATCTGGGGAGTGGCCTAGGTGCTAACTCAGATTCCTCCTGCGCCGGAATGCCGGTCTTACTGGCCTACAACCACCTCTCCTACTATGAGCAACGAGCAGAAACCCGCCGCCACGGCCGAAAATACCCTGGCCGATATCGTGTCGCACGCCAAGGAATACGGCTTCGTATTCCCTTCTTCGGAAATCTACGACGGCCTGGCCGCCGTGTACGACTACGGCCCCAATGGCGTGGAGCTCAAGAATAACCTGAAGCAGCTCTGGTGGAAAGCCATGACCCAGCTCAACCAGAATGTGGTGGGCATTGATGCGGCCATCTTCATGCATCCGCTCACGTGGAAAGCCTCCGGCCACATTGATGGCTTCTCCGACCCTATGATTGACAACCTCGACAGCAAGAAGCGCTACCGCGCCGATGTGCTGCTCGAAGACAAGGCCGCCGAGTACGAGAAAAACGGCGAAATAGCCCGCGCCGAAACGCTGCTGGCTGAAATGGGTCGCCTGCTCACCAGCGAGGACCTGGCCGGCGTGAAGCAGCTTATCATCGATGAGCAGATCCTCTGCCCAGTGTCTAAGACCGGCAACTGGACCGACGTGCGCCAGTTCAACCTGATGTTCTCAACCCAGGTGGGCGCCGTGGCCGATGACTCCAGTAAGATTTACCTGCGCCCCGAAACGGCCCAGGGCATCTTCGTGAACTTCCTGAACGTGCAGAAGTCGGCGCGGCAGAAGGTGCCGTTTGGTATTGCCCAGATCGGGAAGGCCTTCCGCAACGAGATTGTGGCCCGCCAGTTCATCTTCCGCATGCGGGAGTTCGAGCAGATGGAAATGCAATTTTTCGTGCGTCCTGGCACCGAAGGCGAGTGGTACACCACCTGGAAAGAGACGCGCCGCCGCTGGCACGAGGCCCTAGGCCTGCCCGCCGACAAGCTCCGCTTCCACGACCACGACAAGCTGGCTCACTACGCCAAAGCCGCCGTCGATATCGAGTTTGAATTCCCCTTCGGCTTCAAGGAAATCGAGGGCATTCATTCCCGCTCCGATTTCGATTTGATGCAGCACCAGGCCCTCTCGAAGAAAAAGCAGCAGTACTTCGATGCCGATATCGACCCCGAAACCGGCAAGGCCTACGGCAACTACGTGCCCTTCGTGGTAGAAACCTCCGTGGGCGCCGACCGCCTGTTCCTGGCTACGCTCTGCCAGGCCTACACTGAGGAAACCATTACGGAAGGCGAAGGCGAGAAGGAGCAAACCAAAACGCGCACCTTCCTGAAGCTGCACCCTGCCGTGGCACCCATCAAAGCCGCCATCTTCCCGCTGGTGAAAAAAGACGGTATGCCCGAAAAGGCAGAGGAAATCTTCAATAGCCTGCGCTACGATTTCCGGGTGATTATGGAGGAGCGCGACGCCATTGGCAAGCGCTACACCCGCCAAGACCTCATTGGTACACCTTTCTGCATTGTGGTGGATGGCCAGACGCTGGAAGACAACACCGTAACGGTGCGCCACCGCGATTCCCGCGAGCAGACCCGCATGCCCATCTCGGAGCTGCGCGGCTACATCGGCGAGGCCGTGAGCTTCTCCCGCATTTTCGAAAAGCTCTAGGCCACTCCGGCACGTAAGCTAAGTGGCCTAGCCACAAAACAAGAGGCCCCTGGATTGCTCCAGGGGCCTCTTGTTTTGGAAAGAAAGAAGGAGTTGGGTAGAGCGCGGGTTGTTTAGTTTTCGCTGAGCCACGCATTAGCGTCGCGGCGGGAAGTGAAGTAATTGAACTCAATATGCGGCGGCGTGAGTGCCACGGCACAGTTGGCGGTGTAGTTGCTGATTTGGTGCTGGTATTGCCCTTCGGAAACCACCGCCGCAATATAGAGCGGACGGTTTTGGAGAGCAGGTAGCGCGTTTACGAGGGGCTGCAGGATTTGTTCGGTTTCGTCGTCGGTGGAGGGCGCGTTGCGCTTCAGATCCAGGAGCAGCTTGCCCACGTTGTGCTCCAGCATTTCTTCCAAAGCCCGCTGGTAGGCCTGTCCGAACGACACGGATAAGTCGGTCGCATCATAATTCAGATGCAGCGTTTGGGAAGTCGCGTTATAGGTGAGGGAAGCTTCGGGGGCGAGAAAAAGAGTCATTGAACTGAATTATGACAACCTATGCTTTGCTAAGTGCAATTTATGTGGTTGCCAACATGCTGATTTGCGGTGTCTTACGAAAAAGGCAGCATGTAATGTTGCCTATATTCGAAAAGAAATTTTTCGCTCAGGTGGCTTCCTGCTCAGCTTAGACTATGAGGAGTGGGTAAGGTTTAGTCAGTTAGCTTCACCAGATAGGTGCGGGGTGTTGCGTACCTTTGCTGCATTTTAGCAGCCTATGTGGAGAAACCTCGCCCTGTTTGTCATTAAGAACCGCCGCTTGCTTATTGGGCTGCTGGCGGTCATTACGGTATTTATGGCGTGGGAAGCCCGCAAGGTGCAGATGACCTACGACTTCGCTCAGGTGGTGTCGCCCGACGACCCCGACATGGTGTACTTCCAGAAGTTCAAGCGGACTTTCGGCGAAGATGGCAACGTGCTGGTGCTAGGCATGCAGGACAGCTCCGTGTATAAGCTCGGCAATTTCAACGAGTTGCGCACCCTCACCGATACGCTCAGCAAGGTGGAAGGCGTGAATGGGGTGCTGGGCGTCACGCGCCTGCCGCGTTTGGTGAAGGATACCGCCTCTCAGACATTCCGGGCCGAGCCCATCTTCCGAAATTTCCCCAGTACGCAGCAAGAACTCGACTCTCTGATGCGGGTAGTAAATGCCCAGGAGTTCTACAAAGGCCAGCTGATTTCGCCCACTACGGGAGCCACCCTGCTGGCCCTTACCATGGATCCTAAGTACCTGAACTCCAGCCGGCGCGAAGCCGTGATGCAGGAGATTCTAGGCCACGCCGAGCACTTCCAGAAGAAGACCGGCATCAAGATGCACTACGCCGGTCTGCCCTATGTGCGGGCCACCATGACCACCAAAGTAGCCTCTGAAATGAAGCTCTTTGTAGGCCTCACCATCGTGATGATGGCCGTAACGCTGCTCATGTTCTTCCGAACGTGGTCGGCGGTGGTGTTCCCGCTGCTCATTGTCATGATCGTCGTGACGTGGTGCATCGGAAGCATGGTGCTGCTGGGCTACAAAATCAACCTGCTCACGGGCCTGATTCCTAGCATTATCATCGTAATTGGCATCCCGAACTGCACCTACCTACTCAGCCGATACCACTACGACTACCGTAAATCGGGTAACCAGGTGCTGGCTATGGCGCGGGTAGTGCGCAAGATTGGCTTGGTTACGCTGATGAATAACACCACCACGGCCATCGGTTTTGTGGTGTTCTGCTTTACCAACATTGCCATTCTGTACCAGTTCGGGCTGGTGGCTACCCTCAATATTTTCGTGGCGTTTGCGGTGTCGTTCATCCTGATGCCCATCATCTTCACGATTCTGCCTCCGCCCACGCCCAAGCAACTGGAGCACCTCGAAGCCAAGCCCCTGACCAAGCTGCTAGAGTTCTTCGATTACTTGGTGCTGGAGCGCCGCACTACCGTTTATCTGACGGCATTGGTGCTTATCATCCTGGCCTCCTTCGGGGTTACGAAGGTGAAATCGGTGTCGTATATGGTCGATGATCTTCCCAAAGATTCGTCGGTTAACTCCGATTTGAAGTTCTTCGAGCAGCACTTCAACGGTGTGATGCCGCTGGAAATGGTAGTAGATACCGGCAAGCCCAAAGGCCTGCTGAAACTCAAGAATCTGGAGCGCATTGACCGCCTAGAGAACTTCCTGCGCACCCAGCCGGTACTTACCACGCCAGTGAGCGTAGTTACGTTCCTGAAAGCCTCCACCCAGGCGTTCTACAACGGCGCTCCTGAGTATTACCGCCTCCCCGATAACTCCGAGAAGAACTACATCTTCAGCTATTTAGCCCACTCGCAGTCCACGAAGGGCAATGAGGGCCAGCTCACGAGCAAGCTGCTGCGCTCCTTCACGGATAGCACCATGCAGCGCGCCCGTATCTCCCTGAAGATTGCCGATGTAGGCTCGCATAACCTCGATACGCTCATCAACAACCGCATCAAGCCCGAAATCAACAAGATTTTCAACGGTACGGGCATTGATGTGAAGTTGACGGGCACGACCATTATCTTCACCAAAGGCAACGAATACCTCATCGGCACGCTCAAGGAAAGCCTGGTAATTGCCTTTGTGCTAGTGGGCCTAGTGGTCCTGATTTTGTTCCGCAGCATCCGGGCGGTATTCTTCACCCTGCTGCCCAACTTCTTCACGCTGCTGCTCACGGGCGGTATTATGGGCTACTTCGGCATTCCGCTGAAGCCCAGTACGGCCCTGATTTTCAGTATTGCCCTGGGTATTGATGGCGACAATTCCATTCACCTGCTGGCCAAGTTTCGGCAGGAAATGGCCGCCAACGGCCGCCGCGTGAAAGCCGCCATCAGTACCACGCTTTCGGAGGCGGGTACCAGCATGATTTACACCAGCATTGTGCTCTTTTTGGGCTTCTCGGTGTTTGCCTTCTCGGAGTTTGGCGGCACGAAGGCCCTAGGCCTATTGATGTCGGCCAGCTTGCTGATAACCAACTTCTCCAACCTGATTCTGCTGCCCTGCTTGCTCGTTACCTTTGAGCACGGCAAGGACGAAGATGTCATCGACCAGTCCAGTATTCGTCATTACGATGATAACTACCACGAGGAGGATGACGACCTGGAACTGAACCTGAACCGCATTCAGGTACAGCCCAAGCTGAACGGGTAACCCATTAAAATAGAACGTCATCCTGACGAAGGAAGGATCTTATCACGCTAGAACAACCTGCGGTAGAACTGTTCTAGGCCAGTCGTTTCGGCGTGAGAAGATCCTTCCTTCGTCAGGATGACGGTAGAATTTGCTTAGCTCCCCTTGATCATATGAACTACCCCGAATACAAGCAGCCGCTCAACTATGGCCAGGTCGGCACCGATATCCTGGCGTGGTGGAAGCAGAACGGCATCTTTGAGAAGAGCGTGAGCACCCGCGAGGGGCAGCCTACGTTCGTGTTTTATGAAGGTCCGCCTTCGGCCAACGGCGCCCCCGGCATTCACCACGTGATGGCCCGGACGGTGAAGGATATCTTCTGCCGCTACCAGACCTTGCTGGGCAAGCAAGTGCACCGCAAAGGCGGCTGGGACACGCACGGCCTGCCCATTGAGCTGCAGGTAGAAAAGGAGCTAGGCATCACAAAGGAGGATATCGGCAAAAAAATCAGCATTGAGGAGTACAACCAGCGCTGCCGCGAAACCGTGATGCGCTTCAAAGCCCAGTGGGACGACCTCACTGAGAAAATGGGCTATTGGGTTGACCTCGACGACCCTTATATCACCTTCGAGCCCGAGTACATCGAGAGCTGCTGGGCCCTGCTCAAGAAGCTCTACGACAAGGGCTTGCTCTACAAAGGCTACACCATTCAGCCTTACTCGCCAGCCGCCGGAACTGGCCTAAGCTCGCACGAGCTAAACCAGCCCGGTACCTACCGCGATGTAAAGGACACGACCATCGTGGCCCAGTTCAAGGTAATGCGCAACGAGAAATCGGAGGTGCTGTTCAGCAATGTCAAGATAGACGAGGTGCCGCTGGCGGCCTTGTATGGCGATAGTGCGTCGGAGCCGGATGTGTACATCCTGGCCTGGACGACTACGCCCTGGACGTTGCCGGCCAACACTGGCCTAGCCGTTGGTAAAAACATCCCGTACGTGCTGGTGAGCACCTTCAACCCCTACACCTACGCCCCCGTTCGGGTGGTGCTGGCGGAGGCGTTGGTAGGAAAGTACTTCTCGGAGAAAGGCAAAAACGCTTCGTTTGAAGACTTCAAGCCCGGCGACAAAGTACTGCCCTGGCGCATCGAGAATACTTTTAAAGGCTCCGACCTAGTAGGCATCAATTACGAGCGCCTGTTCGGTCAGGATAAAGGCTTTCCGGCTTTCGAGGGTGAGGAGCGCGCATTCCGTGTGATTCCTGGCGACTTCGTGACCACCGAGGATGGTACCGGCATCGTGCACATCTCGCCCACATTTGGCGCCGACGACTTCCGGGCCGCTCAGCAGGCTGATGTGCCCGCGCTGATGGTAGCCGACGATGAGGGCAAGCTAGGCCCCATCGTGGACCGTACTGGCCGCTACGTGCAGCAAATGGGCGAATTTGGGGGCCGTTGGGTGAAAAACTATGATGGCCACGACCAGAGCGGTGCCGACTACAAAACCCTTGACGAGAGCATTGCCATCCGCATGAAAGGCGACGGCACGGCCTTCAAAGTGGAGAAGTACGAGCACACCTACCCGCACTGCTGGCGCACCGATAAGCCTGTGCTCTACTACCCCCTGGACTCTTGGTTTATCAAGACCACGGCGGTGAAAGACCGGCTCATCGAACTCAACAAAACCATCAACTGGCAGCCCGCCAGCACTGGCACCGGCCGCTTTGGCAACTGGCTCGAAAACCTGGTAGACTGGAACCTGAGCCGCTCGCGCTACTGGGGCACGCCCCTACCCATCTGGCGCACCCAGGATGGCACGGAGGAAATCTGCATTGGCTCTGTAGAGCAGCTAAAGCAGGAGATTGACAAGGCTGTAGCGGCTGAAGTCATGACCCATAACCTCTACGCCAACGGGGAGAAAATGGACTTGCACCGCCCCTACGTGGACGATATCTTCCTAGTATCGCCCTCCGGCCTGCCCATGTACCGCGAAACCGACCTCATTGACGTGTGGTTTGATAGCGGCGCCATGCCCTACGCCCAGTGGCACTACCCGCTGGAGAACAAGGAGAAGTTCGAGAAGAACTTCCCGGCTGATTTCATTGCTGAAGGCGTAGATCAGACCCGCGGCTGGTTCTTTACCCTGCACGCCCTGGCTGTAATGCTGGAGGACTCCGTGGCCTACAAGAACGTGATGGCCAATGGCTTGGTGCTGGACAAAAACGGCAACAAGATGAGCAAGCGCCTCGGCAACGCCGTGGATCCGTTTGCTACCATCAGCCAGTTTGGCCCCGACGCTACACGCTGGTACATGATTGCCAACGCCCAGCCCTGGGACAACCTCAAGTTTGACCTCGCCGGCATTACGGAGGTGCAGCGCCGCTTCTTCGGCACCCTGTTCAATACCTACTCGTTCTACGCCCTCTACGCTAACCTCGACGGCTTCCAGGCTCGCGAGTTTGACCGTGTGCCGTACACGGAGCTAAGCGAGCTGGACCGCTGGATTCTAAGCAAGCTGCAGTCGCTGATTGTGGAAGTGCGCGGCTACTACGATGGCTACGACCCCACGAAAGCTGCTCGCGCCATCCAGGATTTCGTGACTGATCAGCTCTCCAACTGGCACGTGCGCCTCTCGCGCCGCCGTTTCTGGAAAGGCGAGCTTAGCACTGATAAGCGCGCCGCTTACGAAACCCTGCAGGAATGCTTGGTGGTGGTTTCGCAGCTCATGGCTCCTATTGCGCCCTTCTTCGCAGAATGGCTGTACAAGAACATGACCGACGGCATGCGCGAGGAAGCGGTGGCTAAAAACACGCCGCTGGCCCCTGAATCGGTGCACCTCACACTGTTGGTGCAGGCCGATGAAACCCGCATCGATAAGGCTCTGGAGGAGCGGATGGAGCTAGCCCAGCGCATCTCCTCGCTCACGCACTCCCTGCGGAAGAAGTCGGTGCTGAAGGTGCGCCAGCCCCTGCAGCGCATTCTGGTGCCGGTGTTCAACGAGAGCACGCGCGAGCAAGTAGGCAAGGTAGAAGACCTAATCTGCGCCGAGGTGAACGTGAAGCACGTGGAGTTCCTCGACGATACCAGCGGCGTGTTGGTGAAGTCGGTGAAGCCTAACTTCAAGCGCCTAGGTCAGCAGTACGGTGCCAAACTGAAGGCCGTAGGTGCCCGCATTCAGCAGATGACGCCGGAGGAAATCAGCACGCTCGAAAAGACTGGTCAACTGGCTGTAGAAGTAGATGGCGAAGCCCTTACGCTGGCTCCCGACGACGTGGAAATCCGTACCCAAGACCTGCCCGGCTGGCTCGTTGCAACTGACGGCCCCCTGACAGTAGCCCTCGACGTGACCCTGACCGACGAGCTACGCCAGGAAGGCGTGGCCCGCGAGTTGGTGAACCGCCTCCAGAACCTGCGCAAAGACAGCGGCCTGGAAGTGCAGGACAAAATCCGCGTGACGCTAGGCCACCAGCCCGATCTACAAGCCGCCGTGCAGTCCTTCGGCGACTACATCCGCGAAGAAGTGCAGGCCCTAGCCCTGAATTTCGCCCCGGACCTGAACGGTGGTTCTGTCTTGGAGTTCGACGAGTACACCGTGCCCGTGCAGTTGGAAGTAGCCAACAGCTAGTGGCCTAGGACACTCGTAAAACTCAAAAAGGCCGCGCATCAACTGATGCGCGGCCATTTTTGTGATTTGATTAGAACGTCATTCCGATGGACCGTCATTCCGAGCGCAGTCGAGGAATCTCGCGTGCTGACGTCCGAATTACTACTGCAACATCAGCACGCGAGATTCCTCGACTGCGCTCGGAATGACGGTCTAGTTTTAGCCTAATCTTACTTCACCTCACCATCAGCTCCTCCCGTTTCTCCTCTTTTAGTTTCTCTGAGAGCACGCGGTACACGTACCGGCCTGGCACCAGGTGAATAGCCAGAACGTCGTCAGAAGGCCGCAATTCGTGGGTGTAAACGGGCGAGATATCCTCGCGCACGGCCAGCTCCGACTGTAGGTATAGCTGGAGCATCCGGCGGCCGGTGGTGGCGGTGGGCTTGAAGGGGCGTACATCCAGGGAAACCGGCTGGGCATTGGTAGCATCGGAATAGGGCAGGGGCAACTGAGCCAGATCGAGATTATTGCGCACTACCAGGTCGTTTTCGGGATAGGGAGAGAGGCGTTTACCCTTGCGCAGTTGGTACACTACTTGGGCCGTGCCGATGGGTACTGCCGCTAGGCCACTCCGCGCCTCGTTGCTCATGCGCGCTTGATTAACGCTCAGGATGCGCCAGCCTGTGAGGTCGATGAGTTGCTGGGCCATCCACTTTTTATCGACCTGACTGGGCATAACCAAACGGTTGATGTGGGCTCCGCCGCCGTACACGAACACCTTGGCGGCCGGGTCGTGGCGCACTGCGTTGTACAGGTTGGTAGCTTCACCTAACTCCCGTTCCTTCTGGTCGCGGGTAGCTTCGTAGGCCACCAGGGTAAAGCCCATCCGACGGGCCGTGCGGATCATGTTGGCGTACGTGGCCTCGCGTGTATAGAAACCGGCTTTCAGGGGCAGCGGGTTGAGAGTGTTGGCGGCCGTGTCTTCCAGCGTTTCCAGGGCCAGATACCGGAAGCCTTGCTGATATAGCCCTGGCAGCAAGGCGGCGGCCAGCGCCCGGTGGCGGCCAAACGTGTGCGATTCATTCAGCATCACCACCTGCACGCCGGCTGTTTTCCGCAGGATTTCTGGTACCGCGTCCACGCTCACCAGCGTATCGGTGGGGGCGGAGTTGGGGCGGTGGGTGGTATCCGTGGGGGAGATGGGCGCCGGAATTCGCACATTGTTCCAGCCCTGCTGCTGGAAATATTCCACCGAATCGGTGTTGCCGGCCATGGCGTGATACTGCTGCAGCATCTGCCAGAGCATGCCATCAATACTGGGGTCATTGCCCGCGCTGGGAGCGTGTCGGCTCTGGGCCAGTGCCGACAGCGGGGCCAGATAATCCCCGTTGGGCCGACTCAGAAAGGCATCATTCGCCAGCCTTACCGGCGACACCACCCGCGGCCAGCGCCCCTGCTGCACCGAAGGAAACGTGAACGTCACGAACTCCGCGTCCATCTCATAGCTGCGGTCTTTTATGGAAGTATCGGCGCGCGAGCTGGCTTCATCTGTGGCAATGAGGTACAGCCAGCCCTGGTTATCGGGCAAGGGCGCGGCGTATTCCATCAGTAAATCCGCGCCGACAGTGCCGGTGTGCTGGAACCGTCCCGTGCCGTTTTCCTGAAAACCCAGAGCGCGCCAGTTGGGGTTTCCGGTTATCCGCAGGCTGCGCAGACGGTACGTAGGCGTGAGGTTAGTTTGGCCGGTAAACAGCACCGCTGACTGCCGCCGCGACAGGCCTAGCTGCTTTAGCCGCGCCTTTGTCACGTCGTCGGGTTTATTTTTGGGGTGCAGTTCCAGGTCGTAGTCACCGTTGAGCAGCAGGCTGGTGTTGAGCTGGCGGTTATAAAACGTGGTAGTCATGGTGTGCTGCAACTCGTTGCTGCGAGTGAGCGGATGCGGCGTGGCGCAGGCTCCTAGGCCTATAGTCAGCGCAACCAAGGATGCCCTGAGCGGCAGATGCGAAAGCGGATTCTGGCTGATTAACATAGCTATAGCAGATGAAATGATATAATGCTGGAATGTATAACTAAAAATTTAGTTTAGTATTGCTTCAACTGATATTCTCATCTCACTACTCTCCAGAAGACGTTCCTTTTCAAAGCCAGTAGCGGCTGGTTTGGCCTTCTGCTTTAGGCGGAATCTGGCCCGTCAAAATCCTGCGGAAACTGCATGCGGTGGCGCGCCCGGAAAAACATTTGTTTGGAGTAAGTTTGTCGTTGAGAGAGCGTTTGGCATAACGCCGCACAAATCCTCGAAAAACGGGTTTAAATCGGCACAAAAGCCACCTCAGAACATATACCAACGGCGCAGAGGCTGTGGTGGGGCGCCACGCAGCGGAGTCAAAAATTCTGCGTCACTTTGTGCTTATGAAGTATTGGAAGTATTACCTGGTGGCCTTGCTGGTCATCCTCATTGATCAGCTCTCGAAGTGGGCGGTGCACACCTACATGGACCGTTTCGACGAGATTCATCTCATCGGCGACTGGTTTAAGCTGCATTACACCCTAAATCCTGGCATGGCTTTCGGGGTAGAACTGCCGCCTCCCTACGGTAAAATTCTCCTTACCAGCTTTCGATTGGTGGCCGTAACGGGCATCGCCTATTACATCTACAAGCTCTGGCAGCGCCACGCCCCGAAAGGCCTTATCACCTGCGTTTCCTTGATTCTGGGCGGTGCCATCGGTAACCTGATCGACTCCATTTTCTACGGCATCATCTACGATAATGCCCCCATCACGGCGCCCACGCCCTGGTTTCACGGGCAGGTGATTGACATGCTCTATGTGGATATCTACGAAGGCATCTTGCCCGCTTCCTGGCCCCTGGTAGGTGGCTCCCACCTCTCGCTGTGGCCCATTTTCAACATTGCCGACTCCGCCATCTTCGTAGGCGTGGCCCTCATTTTGATCTTCCAGAACCGCTTTTTTGCGCACCACGAAGATGATGCCCACCCCGTAGCCGCCGACGATACCGCCGCAGCCCAAGCCCACCACGACGCGGAAGCCTCAGAAGTGGCCTAGGGAAGCCTAAAAGCAACAAAAAAGGCCCGCTGGAATGATTCCAGCGGGCCTTTTTACGTCATGTAATGGCCTACAATGGCCAACTGTAGACCAAAAAAAAGTCATGCTGAGCTTGCCGAAGCATCTCTACCGCTTTGTTTCTCACCGGAACCGCGTCATCCTGACGCAGGAAGGATCTTATCACGTGTGAACGGGCTTGTAGGCCAGTCGTTCACACGTGATAAGATCCTTCCTGCGTCAGGATGACGTGCAAGGGTGGAAATTACTAATCCAATATCAGCACGCATATGCTTCTGTCCGTGGCTTGATGCGCCACCTGCTCAGCATGACGAGCGGCTAATGTGTCGTTCTAGGCCACTGTTTTACCACAGGTTATGCACCAGCGGCTTAATGCGTTGCTCGTAGATGCTGCGTACGGCGTCCATTTGCTCACCTGATAGCGCGGGTATCTCTGCGGCGTTGAGGTTTGACTCCAGCTGACTGGGCTTGGAAGCGCCGGGAATTACGCAGCTTACTTCGTCAAACATCAGTACCCAGCGTAGGGCAATAGGAGCGAGATTGGGCTGACCAGGGAACACCTTTTTCAGCTCTTCCACGGCCGCTAAGCCAGTCTCGTAGTCGACGCCTGCGAAGGTTTCGCCTTTGTCGAAGGCCGCGCCGTCGCGGTTGAACTGGCGGTGGTCGTCGGGGGAGAATGTGGTTTGGGGCGAGAACTTGCCGGTGAGCAGACCACTGGCCAGCGGCACGCGCACAATCAGGCCTACCTCGTGGCGCTTGGCCTCACTAAACAGCAGCTCTGTGGGCCGCTGCCGGAACATGTTGAAGATAAGCTGAATGGTGGTGACGTTGGAAAACGTGAGGGCTTTGAGGCCTTCTTCCACCTTCTCCACGCTCACGCCCAGGTTCAGGATCTTGCCTTCCTCCTTGAGTCGGTCGAATACCTCGAAGATTTCGGGGCGGTAGTACACCTCCGTGGGTGGGCAGTGCAGTTGAATCAGGTCCAGGGTTTCCAGCTGCATGTTGCGCAGGCTGGCCTCCACAAACTTGCGGATTGCCTCGGGCTGATAGGCCTCATTCACGTGAGGCTGCAGCTGCCGGCCGCACTTGGTGGCCACGTACACGCGCTCGGAGCGGTTGCGCACGAGGCGGCCCACGGCCTTTTCGCTCTGCCCGTCGCCGTACACGTCGGCGGTGTCAATGAAGTTGATGCCGCTATCCACGGCTTTGTTGAGGATGGCGTCGGCAGTTTCGTGGCTGAATGGGTCGCCCCATTTGCCACCTACCTGCCAAGTGCCCAAGCTAATTTCGGAAACCTCGAAGCCGGTTTTGCCCAGTTTGCGGTACTGCATATGTGTTGGTTGGGTTGAGTTTTAGGTTGTCATTCCGAGAGCCGCGAGGAATCTGGAGAGTGGCCTAGAGGTTGTTTAGGCCCCTACAAACCGTCATGCTGAGCGCAGTCGAAGCATCTCTACCGCTTCGTTGCTATTCTAGGCCAATGTTGAGTTAGCCAGAGGTAGAGATGCTTCGACTGCGCTCAGCATGACGTTTCTTTCAACTTTCTAAGCAGCTTTTGAGCTTCTAGGCCTGTTCCCAGATTCCTCACTTCGTTCGGAATGACATACGGTAGACTTGCGCCGCAAGCTACTGCCCGCCTGCCTATCTTTACTTTTTTCCGCCTCGTCTCCCGTCGCCGTGTCCCAGCCCATTCTTTCTGTTCGTAACCTGACCATCGACTTCTCCAGCCACCGCGGCGACACGCGGGCGGTGGAGAACATTTCGTTTGATCTGCGGCGGGGCGAGACGCTGGCCATTGTGGGCGAGTCGGGCTCGGGCAAGTCCGTGACGTCGTTGGCGCTGATGGGACTGATTCCGCTGCCGCCCGGTCGCATCACGTCCGGCGAGGCGCGGTTTCAGTCGGAGGCACTCGGGGAGGTGGACCTACTGAAGCTCTCCGAGGAGCAGCTGCAGCGCGTGCGCGGCAACGACATCGGGATGATCTTCCAGGAGCCCATGACCTCCCTGAACCCGGTGTACACCTGCGGCAGCCAGGTGGTGGAAGCCTTGCGCCTTCACACCACGCTTAGCGCGAAGGAAGCCGAGGCCCGCACCGTAGAGCTGTTCCGGATGGCTCAGCTGCCGCGCCCCGAAAAGATCTTCAGCAGCTACCCCCACGAAATCAGCGGCGGCCAGAAGCAGCGCGTGATGATTGCCATGGCCATGGCCTGCAACCCCGCCATCCTCATTGCCGACGAGCCCACCACGGCCCTCGACGTGACGGTGCAAGCCCGCATGCTCCACCTCATCGACGACCTGCGCCGCCAGCACAATACCGCCGTCATCTTCATCACCCACGACCTGGGCGTGGTAGCCGAAATTGCCGACCGCATCATGGTGATGTACCGCGGCCGGGTAGTGGAGCAGGGCCCCGTGCTCGACATCTTCACCAACCCCCAGCACCCCTACACGAAGGGTTTGCTAGCCTGCCGTCCAAAATTATCAGTTGGCAAAAAAAGATTGCCCGTAGTAGCCGATTTCATGCGTGAAACGGCCGATGGAGGCTTTATTGCTACTGAAACTGCCCCTGCGCAACTGCTTGCTAATGAAATTGGTGAACAAGGTGGCCTGGCCTCTCACAACAATAGTGAAACCACCAAAACGTTCCCCGTGGAACATCCTGTTTCACGCCCTGGAGCCCCGCATTTTGGCCTAGAAACGGCTCCCGGCCTAGAATCTGGCCAGCCTCTGCTGGAAACGCCAAGCGTAGGAGTTGATGCCGTATCCGAGATTGACGTGCCAACTACAGTAGCCTCGGAGCCGGCAGTGGCCTACGAAGCTGCGGAAGCTCCAACAGTGCCCGTTGCCGGCGCTAGGCCACTGCTGGAGGTGCGCGACTTGAATGTACACTTTCCCATCCGCAAGGGCTTCTTCAATCGCACCACCGAATTCGTGCGCGCCGTGGACGGCGTGAGCTTCGACATCTACCCCGGCGAGACGGTGGGGCTGGTGGGCGAGTCGGGCTGCGGCAAGACTACGCTTGGCCGCACGCTGTTGCGATTGGTGGAACCAACCTCGGGTAGTATTCTGTTCGAAGGGGTGGATTTGGCCAAGCTCCCAGCCGGGGAGCTCCGCCGCCGCCGCCGCGAGTTTCAGATGATTTTTCAGGACCCCTACGCTGCCCTCAATCCCATGCTGACGGTAGGCGAGGCCATCCAGGAGCCCATGCAGGTGCACGGCGTAGGCGGTACTCGCCAGCAACAGAAAGCCCGCGTAATGGAGCTGCTCCGGACCGTAGGCCTCAAGGAAGAACACTACCTCCGTTACCCGCACGAGTTCAGCGGCGGCCAGCGCCAGCGCATTTGTATTGCGCGGGCCCTGGCGCTCCAACCCAAGTGCATCATCTGCGATGAGTCCGTATCAGCCCTCGACGTATCGGTGCAGGCCCAGGTGCTCAACCTGCTCAACGACCTCAAGCAGGAGTTCGGCATCACTTACCTCTTCATCACCCACGACCTTTCCGTGGCCCGCTTCATGTCGGACCGGTTGCTGGTAATGCGCCAGGGGCAGATTGTAGAAAGTGGCCTAGCCGCCGACCTCTACGCTAACCCCCAGCACGAGTACACCCAGCAGCTGCTAGCCGCCATCCCGAAGGACGAACCCTCGGATATCCGGGCGGCCGTAGCCAGCCGGGCAGAAGCAGGAGTGGCCTAGCAGGCTAGCTAGCTTCCTTCGGATCAATAATCAGAACGTCATCCTGAGCTTGCCGAAGGATCTCGCGTGCTGACGTTGTCACAGTAATTGTGATGCTGAGCATGTGGCGCATCAAGCCAGGGACCGAAGCATCTCTACCGCTCCGTTGGATTAGCGTTGCAATATCAGCACGCGAGATCCTTCGGCAAGCTCAGGATGACGTGCGGGTGAACAGACAACTACTGTTTCTTTAAACCCCCGCGTAACGCAACCATAACCTTGCCGCGATAGGCGGAAATAGTTATTTGCCGATATATTCCGTATCATCTCTCAGAGGCGCCGTTTAGTCCCTCATTACCCTTACCCCGGAAAGCCTCGTATTGCTACTAGCTTTCCCACTTATCAACCCGCCGCCTGCGAAAAAGACAACCACTGGCGGCTCTTATTTTCTGATGAAAAGAGAAGACGAAGACGCCGCCCCCCGCGCCCCACGCGCGAAGGCGGCCCGTGGCGAAGAAGCCACCGCTGCCGCATCGGTATCCAAAGACCTCGTGTTTCGGATCTTCCGCGACAACCCCACCAAAGTACTGGCCTACCGCCAGCTCTCCCGCCGCCTCGGTGTCACTACCAAAGGGCAGCGCGAGGAGATATTCGACCACCTCAAAGCCCTCAAAAAAGCGGGCCTGATTACCCTACTCCAAAACGACGAGTACCGCCTCACGGACGCCGGTGCTGCCCAAGCTGCTACCGCTCCGGCCAGCAGCCGGCGGGCCCGCAACCCCGAGAACATGCCCGTGCCCGCCCGCCGTAGCGGCCGCCCTATCGAGACGGAATTCGGCCAAGACCCCGTGGTGCACCGTCGCCGCGAAGCCGGCTTTGACTTCCCCGATGCCGACGAGCCGGACACGCGCCGTAGGCCCGGTCGGGAGGGCGAGCAGACCATCATTGGTACGGTTTCCCTGGCCACCGACAAGTTTGCTTTCGTCATCAGTGAGGAGAGCGGCACCGATGTGCGCGTGTTTACTGACCGCCTCAAGTTTGCCATGCACGGCGACCTGGTGCGCCTACGCCTGCGCGGCTCCCGCGACGGCCGCCCCGTCGGTGATGTGGTGGAAGTGCTCAAGCGCGTGCGTCCCGAAGTGGTCGGCCGCCTGTATGTGAAGGGTGGCGTGGGCTTCGTGAAGCCGGATAGCCGCAAGCTGTACTTCGATGTGTTCGTGCCCTTCGAGAAGCTGCACGATGCCAACGACGGCGAGAAAGTGCTGGTGCGCATCACGGAGTTTCCGGAGGATAGCGCTGGCCGCTCACCCGTAGGCGAGGTGGTGCGCAGCTTCGGACAAGCCGGCGAAAACGAAGCTGAGATCAACGCCATCATGGCCGAGTTCGGCTTGCCCTTCGAGTTTCCATCTGAAGTAGAAGCCGAGTCGGAGTCTATTTCGGAGGTGATTGCTCATGCCGAGATTGAGCGCCGCCGCGACTTCCGCGACATCACGACGTTCACCATCGACCCGGCCGACGCGAAGGACTTCGACGACGCCCTATCTATCCGGAAGCTGGAGAATGACCACTGGGAAATCGGGGTGCACATCGCCGACGTGACCCACTACGTGCAGCCCGGTACCGAGCTGGAGCGCGAGGCCAAGCACCGCGCTACCTCGGTGTACCTCGTGGACCGCGTGATTCCGATGCTGCCCGAGCGCCTCTCCAACGGCCTCTGCTCCCTGCGCCCGAATGAGGACAAGCTAACCTTCTCGGCCGTGTTTGAACTCGACGAAAACGGCAAGCTCTACAACTCGTGGTTCGGCAAAACCATCATCCACTCCGACCGTCGCTTCGCGTACGAAGAGGCTCAGGAGCGCATCGAAGGACTGGAAGCCGATTACACCGAGGAAATTCAGCTGATGAACAGCATCGCTAAGAAGCTGTGCGCGGCCCGCTTCAAGCAGGGCGCTATCAGCTTCGAAACCCAGGAGGTGAAGTTCAAGCTCGATGAGAACGGCAAGCCGCAGGGCGTGTATGTGAAGGAGCGCAAGGACGCGCATAAGATGATTGAGGAGTTCATGCTGCTGGCCAACCGCAAGGTGGCCGAGTTCGTGTTCAAGCTCAAGAACCGCAAGCCGCGCTTCACGATGGTGTACCGCGTGCACGAAGCCCCGGACCCAGACCGCCTGCAGAACTTCGCTCTCTTCGCGAAGAAGTTTGGCCACAACCTCGACCTCACCAACCCTAAAAAGCTGAGCACCGAGCTCAACGATTTGTCGGAGACGGTGATGGGCCGCCCGGAGCAGAACGTCATCCAGACGCTGGCCGTGCGTACCATGAGCAAGGCCATTTATACGACTGAGCCCCTAGGCCACTTCGGCCTGGCCTTCGACCACTATTCGCACTTCACCTCACCCATCCGCCGGTACCCCGACATGATGGCGCACCGCCTCCTGGAGCACTACCTGGAGGGCGGCAAGAACGTGGAGGTCGGCCCGGTGGAAGAAGAGTGCAAGCACTCCTCTGAGCGCGAGAAACTAGCCGCTACCGCTGAGCGTGCGAGCATCAAGTACAAGCAGGTGGAGTTCATGTCGGAGGTTATCGGCGAGACGTTCACCGGTGTGGTATCGGGCCTCACGGAGCGCGGACTGTATGTGGAAATCGAGGAGAACAAGTGCGAAGGCATGGTGCGTCTCAACGAGATTCCCGGCGACTTCTTCGAGCTGGACCGCGACAACTACCGCATCGTGGGCCGCAACACCAAGCGCATTATCCAGTTCGGCGACGAGATGCAGGTCGTGGTAAAATCCGCCAACCTGCTCGACCGTACCATCGACTTCGAACTAGTAGATAACCGCCCCGACGCCTTAAAGCGCCGTGAGCAGGAAGAGCGCCGCATGGGCAGCAAGCCCCGCGGCTACCGCCCTGAGCGCAGCAGCGGTGGCGGCCGCCCCGGCGGAAAGTCTGGCGGCGGCAAGCGCCGCTAGGCCACCCCTGTCATTGCGAGAAGGCACGACATTCCGCGCATTAAGCGGCGTCAATCTTTCCTGCATCGAGCGCAAAACAATGGCTATCTGAAAGCCCTTACTTCCCTAGCGGAGGTAAGGGCTTATCATTTCTAGGGGCTTCACGCGTTGAGAAAAGGATTACTTCGTCGTGCCTCCTTACAATAATAGGAGCGGCTTAGATGCTGTCCATGGCACTACCCTAGGCCACTCCTCCATCCCAACCGACTCCTCCGTACCTTTCCCTTTCGAACCATATTCGTTTCTGTGGACCTGTCCCAACTCACCGACCGCCTCAACACTGGCCTAGGCCAGCTACGCTACGGCGAAGCGCCCGACGCGCTCTACGAGCCCATTCGCTACATCATGGCCCTCGGGGGCAAGCGCATTCGCCCGCTGCTCACGCTGCTCGGCGCCCACCTGTTCACCGATGATCTGGACCCGGTAGTTAAGCCCGCGCTGGCCACTGAAGTCTTTCACAACTTCACGCTCCTTCACGACGACCTAATGGACCAGGCGCCCCTGCGCCGGGGCAAGGCCACCGTGCACGAGAAGTGGAACCCCAATGTGGCCATCCTGAGCGGCGACGTGATGCTGGTGCGCGCCTACGAGCTTTTCCTGGACGTGAAGCCCGAGCTATTGGCCTACGTGCTGCGCCGCTTCTCCCAAACCGCCGCCGAAGTCTGCGAAGGCCAGCAGTGGGATATGAACTTCGAGACGGAAACGGAAGTCACTATTGCCCAATACCTCGATATGATCCGGCTGAAAACGGCCGTACTCCTCGGCTTCGCGCTGGAGCTGGGGGCCCTGATGGGCGGCGCTTCCCGTGAAGATGCCGACCACCTGCGCCAGTTTGGGGTAGGTATCGGGGTAGCCTTCCAGCTCCGCGACGACCTGCTGGATGTGTATGGCGACGCAGCCACCTTCGGCAAGCGCGTGGGCGGCGACATCCTGTCCGATAAAAAGACCTTCCTGCTGCTCACTGCTCAGGCCCAGGCCAACATTGCTCAGCAGGCCACTCTGGCTCGCCACGTAGGCCAGCCCGTAACGGATGCCGAAGCAAAGGTGCAAGCCGTGCGCGCTATCTACGATGAGCTCGAAATACGCCCTCAGACGGAAGCTCTCATCAATACTTACTTCCAGGACGCCCTGCAGCACTTGGAGCGAGTAGCGGCCCCCGCAGAGCGTAAAAAGCCCCTGCATCAGCTGGCTCTCCAACTCATGGACCGTGAGCAGTAGCCTTGGTAGGCCAGTTGTGGCCTACAGCAGTCGGTCTTTTCCCTTCTTTCTAGCTTCTTTCTAATGCTCAATCTAAGTCCTACCCTGGTGCTGGTCGCCCTCACCGTTAGTATTTCCATCTATGCCTGGTCTAATCAGGAGCTGATGGATAAATGGGTGCTCAACCCCTACGAAGTGCGCCGACGTGGCGAGTGGTATCGGTTCATTACGTCCGGCTTTCTGCACGCCGATCTAGGCCACCTGCTCTTCAATATGCTGGCGTTTTATTCCTTTAGCATGATTGTGGAACAGGTATTCGTGGGCTACTTCGGGCCCACGAATGGCATTCTATATTTCCTGCTGCTCTATCTAGGAGGTATCGTAATCTCAGATATTCCTACCTACCTGCGCCACCGCAACTATCCTGGCTACCGTAGTCTGGGTGCTTCGGGCGGAGTGGCTTCCGTTATCTTCTCGGCCATTCTGTTTGCCCCTACCTCCAAAATTGGCGTGTTTCCTCTGCCACCTAGCCTGGGCATTCCCGGCTTCATCTTCGGTTTCCTGTACCTAGCCTATTCGTACTACATGGGCCGTAAGCGGGGCGATAATATCAACCATGATGCCCACTTCTATGGCGCGCTGTATGGCCTGATCGTGACACTGGTGCTGATTCCCAAAGCCGGGCCGCATTTCTGGGACCAAATCAGAGGATTTCTAAGTTAATTAACTGATTATCAGTTAATTAACTATATTAATACATGGTATTGAATATCCATTTGCGGGAATGTGCGTAAAGAGTCTCTGAAAATCCCTTCACCTACTCTCCCTCAACCATGAATAAGCTTGCACCTTACCTAAACCGACTCTTTTTTGCAGCGCCTCTGCTGGCTCTCACTCTCCTTGTATCTTCTTGCAGCCGCTATAGCGCCGATGGCAGCCTGGCTACTTGGGGATACGTTCTCTTAGCGCTAGACGTGCTGGCGCTGTTTGATGTGTTCCGTCAGTCTTGGTCTATTGGCAAGAAAATCCTGTGGGCCGCTATCATCTTCTTCTTCCCCCTAGGTGGCCTCATCCTCTACTACTTCTTCGCTGGTCGGGGCAAAGCCTAACCGCTAAATCACTCCACAAAAAGGCCCGTCGCAGAAACTGCGACGGGCCTTTTTGTATTCTTTGAAGTGGCTCTCTACCTGACAAGGCGTTGCTTTTCTAAACGGGCAAGTTGCTTGATGAGCGCGCCAGAATTGGTTATCTCCGTCGCCTGCCAGTGGTCATCCTGCCGGCGCATTTTTACTTCCACTACCAAGGTAGTGTCGTACCGGGGTTGGCTAACCTCTAGGCCTACGATGGCCTGATCACCCTGTTCCCGGGTGTATTTGATGCCTCGGAACTGACTCCCTGGCCCGGCCACCGTACCCATCATACCCAGCACCGACAGATTCAATAGTCCCGCTGGGCGCGCCGATTCTCTAGCAGCAACGGCGCCGGTTTCAATGTACAGCTGCACTTCCTTCCGGGCCGCTTCCGTGAGCTGGGGCTTCAACAGCGGCAGAGCGTGCTTGAGTGCAAAGCCTCTTGGAATAAAGTTGTCCAGCTCCTCGCTCTGGGCCGCTACCTGATCCACTAGGTTCCCCGTAACGCTCCTGATATCCACGTAGCGCTCAAACTCCGCCATGTCGTGCGTTTGGGTGGCTTTGGCTGCCTGCATTAGTGAGAAGGTTGGGCTTTTGCTAAGGCTGCGGTAATACACATAGCCGCCTACAGCCAGGCCAAGCAGTATAAGTACCAGAATTACTCTCTTCATGTAAGCAATGGTAAAGTTGAAGTAGGACGGTTACACTAACGGTCCTAATGGGAATGAGTTGATAAGTGAATCTGAGTTCATTTTTTCCGTAGTAAGGCAATAGCAAACTCAACTTCTATGCCTCAAAACACATTCCCGGCTATACATGGCCACCGTGGCTGCCGTGGCCTACGCCCCGAAAATACGCTGCCAGCGTTTCGCCACGCGCTGGCTTTAGGGGTAGATGTTCTGGAATTGGATGTTGTCATCTCCGCCGATCGGCAAGTTGTGGTATCGCATGAGCCCTGGTTTTCCGCTGCTATTTGCCGCACTCCTGATGGGCTTCCTATCAGCCTCGAGACCGGGCTGCAGCACAACCTGTATGCCTTGCCCTACGCTACCATCCGGCAATACGACTGCGGTCTTACGCGCCATAAAAGCTTTCCGGAGCAGCAGACTGAGCCCGCCTATAAGCCCTTGCTGCGCGAAGTTTTTGAGGAGGTAGAACACTACGTAGCTATGCACACTCGGGCGCCCGTGGGGTATAGCATCGAGATAAAAAGCTCGCCTGCCGGTGCTGGAATATTTCACCCGTTGCCGGCGGAGTTTTTTGAATTGGTCTACGCTGAGATTGTTGCCGCCGGGGTAGGGGAGAGGACCACCCTTTTATGCTTTGATAAACGCATTCTGCAGGTAGCCAAAATGCAGGCACCGGGCCTTCCGCTTTGCTTGCTAGTAGAGGATGACCGCCCAGTAGAAGAGCACCTACAGGAGCTCGGATTTCTCCCTGCTGTTTACGGCATGCACCATCCCTTACTTACTACTGGCCTAGCAGATTTCCTGCGTGAGCAAGGAGTAGCCATTGTGCCCTGGACGGTGAATAACCCCGAGGACATAGTGCGCGTCCTGGCGTTCGAACCTGCCGGTATCACCACGGACTATCCTGATAGGCTCCTTGCTCTTCGGCACTGAACAGTTCGCTCCAATGATGTTTACTACACGGACTCAGTCGCGTTTGATGGTGGTGCTGTTAGTGGGCGGAAGTATATACCCTGTGTAATGCCTCGACAACAGTAAAGAAGGACTTGCTGCGGCTGAAATGGCTCTCACGAGCTATTTCAGCCGTTTTTCATTGTAACTGTTACGCCTTGTGATGTATGTTACATTGTTGTATTGTTACACTGTTCATAATGTAACGTGTTTCATTTGTAACATTGTTTATGCGTTACACTGCTTCAACTGTTCACTGTTACGTAACTATGTTTTGTATTTTGAAACACTTTTTACATATTTACATAACATAAAGTAACAACCTCGTTAGATGCCAAATCAAGGCGAAATACTCCAGGAAGCTATCAAAAACAGTGGTATATCCATCACGCGTATCGTGGAGGAGCTGGGTATTACACGTCCAACGATCTATCGTAAATTCAAAGAAGATACACTTGATTACGCTTTCGTAAAGCGTGTCGGTGATGTAATTGGACATGATTTTTCACATTACTTTACATCTTTACAACAAGCATCTCTTCCTTTTGTAACGCCATCTGTATCGAGTAGCGTTTCTCATAGTGTAACAACTAAGAGTGTTACACCTGCTTTGCCTGATTCAGACTTAACCAAGCAGCTTTTGGCCCTCCAGACGAAGTACATTGCATTGTTGGAAGCATATAATGAACTGCTGTTACGAGTGTATGGTCCTAAGTGACAAATTTGTTCCACGTGAAACATTTTTGTTTGCTGTCTAGTAGTCGCCGCGCCTGACAAGAGCTTTACAACAACAGGTGGGCAGGTGGAAAAACAATCACCACAACGGGGTGAGGTGACAGCATAAGAGCCGTGGTTCATGGCTGCTGGTCTCATCAAAGAGCAGGCCTAGTCAGGCTGCTTGCTTATTCAAACACAGAAGCATTACACGTACCAATCAGGCTGTCTTTATGCCCTCTCAAGTGCTACCAGAAGTGCGCGGTGTCTCGTATTCACGGGTTACCCTTACCGAGCTGATGATTCCTTCTTATGCCAACTTTGGCGGGAAGATCCACGGAGGTATTCTGCTCTCCCTAATGGACAAGGTGGCCTACGCGGCAGCTTCAAAACATGCCGGTAATTACTGCGTGACCGTGAGTGTGGATGGAGTCAATTTTCTGCAGCCGGTGGAAGTGGGAGAATTGGTTTCCTTACTGGCATCCGTGAACTACGTCGGACGCACTTCTCTGCTCGTCGGCATTAAGGTAATAGCCGAGGATGTGCGCACGGGAACAGTGAAGCATACCAATACTTCCTACTTCACTATGGTAGCCAAGGATGATGAAGGCAAGCCCACTCAAGTCCCCAAGCTCCTGCTGGAGACACCCGAGGATACCCGCCGATTCTTTGAGGCCATCAAGCGCCGGGAGTTCAATGCCCAGTACCGAGAGGAGTTCAACAATGCATTGACTCAGATAGCCGCAGTGGAGCAGATGGGCCTCCTGCAAAATGAGCGGTGCCAAATAGGCTACTGAGCAGCCCCAAGAGGTCAGCAGTCAGATGAAGATTTAAAGCTTACCTGAAGTCGTTAACCAAGCTGAAGTAGGGCAGAGTCAATGCGCAATGCGACTGAGCTACTCGAGTGCGAGTACCGAAGATGAGCTGAGAGCTTGCCAAAGAATAAGTCCTGCCAAACTAGCGCAGAGAATGTAGCTGCTTTAGCGGGCCTTGGAGCAAACAGGAACAGAATGGCAAAAGGGGGTAGAGGCCTAGAGGAACACAACCTCCTTAATTACTTCTTCGCCAACCTCTGCATTGATGATTTCCAGCACACGGGTCTTGGCCATGAAGAGTTCATGCTTAAGCGGGGCAGAAGTTAGCCGCACGAAAAGCTTGCCGTTGCTGACATAGACCTCCTGAGTCTTCATCGCAACTGCCTTGCCCATTACCTTCTCCCAGCTGGCCACTACTACTACCTCATTCAATTTGCCCTGCAGACGGTAGGCTTTCAACAAAGCCTTAATCCCATCCTTCAGCGGCACGATATCCGACTTACGAGAATTTTCTGGTGAATAAGGTTTTTTAAAAGCCATTTTAGTAAAATAACGCGCGAAGGAAAGCCTCCTTTTAAAGGTCGAAAGTGGCGTAGCGCAAAGATAAGTCCAAGCTGGGCTAAAGCAGAGTCACGACCCCAGAGTCAACCCGAAAACGCCGGATATCTTCGGAGAGGGCAGAGAGGATTTGATAGGTACGCTCTAGGTGAGTGTCCGTCAGGAATATCTGCCCGAAAGTTTGATTAGCTACCAACTGCATAAGGCGAGTGATGCGCTTCTCGTCCAGACGGTCAAAGATGTCATCAAGAAGGAGCAGGGGCTTGTGCTGCTTGCGCGCGGCCAGGATTTCGAACTGTGCCAGCTTGAGCGCAATGGCAAACGACTTCTGCTGGCCCTGCGAGCCATAGCCTTTAACCGCTAGGCCATTCATAAGAAACGTCACGTCGTCGCGGTGAGGGCCCGTGGTGGTGCGTTGCAACATAAGGTCTTTGCGTTCCTGCAGTCGGAGGAGCTTAAGAAAGTCGGCGCCAGGAAGCTCACTCTTATAGGTAAGCGTTACTACCTCGCTACCATCAGCAAGCTGCTCGTAGTGGCGCTGAAATACGGGCTCAAACTCCTGTAGAAATTCCTGACGCTTACGAACCAGCTCCTCACCAAGCGGAGCCAACTGTTCATCCAATACCAACAGGTAGTCCCGGTCGTAGCCAACTTGGCGGTCGGTGGCCAACTTGAGCAGGGAGTTGCGCTGCTTGAGCAGATGCGAGTACTTAATCAGTAGTTCTAGGTACTCATGATCGAGCTGCGAAATTAGGCTGTCGAAATACTTGCGCCGTTCCTCGCTGCCTTGCCTGATCAGGTCAGTATCGTAGGGAGAGATAAGAACTACCGGGAAGCGGCCGATATGATCGGAGATACGGTCGTAGGCCTGCTTATTGTGGAGCACCGATTTCTTCTGGCCGGCACGCAGGCTGCACTGGATCAATTCCGTTTTTGCTTCTGCTTCCAGTTGAAACTTGCCCTTCACCACAAAGAACTCTTCGCCTTGTTTTATGCTTTGAACATCAGAAGTGGTAAAGGCACTCTTAGTGAGCGACAAGTAATGAATGGCATCTAGCAGGTTGGTCTTGCCGCTGCCGTTGTCGCCCACAAAGCAATTGATGTGAGGGGAGAGTAAAAGGTTTGCCTCGTCGTAGTTCTTAAAGAACAATAAATGCAGCGTTTCTAGAATCATGCGCGGTTCGGAATTGCAATCCTTTTACGTACTTTCGCATCCCAAACGCGAACAACCGAGAGCAAGATGGCGGAGACGAAAGTAAAGGCTGCCTCCAAGGCTTCCAATTCGACGAAAAAATCGTCGACCCCTAACGCTGCATCCTCTAAGGACACCAAAACGGTGAAGCAGCCTGATCCGGTGTTGCCGCCAGCGAATGCTGAGGCAGCCGCCGCAACCCATGCCCCCAAGGCTACCCAGCCCGTTACTCCTGAGTTTCCGAAAGAAACGTATCTGCAGTGGTATCAGCAGATGCAGCTCATTCGCAAGTTTGAGGAGAAGACTGGTCAGCTATATGGTCAGCAAAAAATTAAAGGCTTCTGTCACCTCTACATCGGCCAGGAGGCTTGTGTAGCAGGTGCTGTGTCAGCCCTGACGAAAGACGACAAGTGGATTACCGCTTATCGTGACCACGCTCATCCGCTGGCTTTGGGTACTTCCCCTAACGCCATCATGGCCGAGATGTTTGCCAAAGCTACCGGCTGCTCTAAAGGCAAAGGGGGCTCCATGCACATGTTCGATAAGAACGTGAACTTCGTAGGTGGCCACGGTATCGTGGGTGCTCAGGTACCTATGGGTGCTGGCATTGCCTTCGCCGAGAAGTACAACAAGACCGGCAACCTCTGCATCTGCTACATGGGTGACGGTGCTGTGCGCCAAGGTGCCCTGCACGAGGCCTTCAACATGGCCATGCTGTGGAAGCTACCCGTAATCTTTGTGGTAGAGAACAACGGCTACGCCATGGGTACCTCGGTGCAGCGTACTTCTAACGTGACGGAGCTCTACACCTTGGGTGAGAGCTACGACATGCCATCGGAGCCCGTGAATGCCATGAACGTAGAGGATGTGCACAACGCCGTGGCCAGTGCCGCTGAGCGTGCGCGTGCAGGCGAAGGCCCCACGTTCCTGGAGTTCAAAACCTACCGCTACAAAGGCCACTCCATGAGTGACCCAGCTAAATACCGCACGAAGGAAGAACTGGAAGACTACCGCTCCCGCGACTCCATCGAATCGGTACGCCACACCATCCTGACCCATAACATGGCCACGGAAGAGGATCTGGCGGCTATCGATGAGAAGATCAAGGCGCAGGTACAAGAGTCCGTAGAGTTTGCTGAGAACTCGCCGTACCCAACCCCCGACGAGCTGTACAAAGACGTGTACGTACAGCAGGACTATCCGTACATCCGCGACTAGTACGCGGGCATTAAACCAGCCTCACGCGGCTGCCCTTTTGAGCTACCCCATGTCAAAGATTCCTTTTACAGGCAAGAGTCCCCAGGCCCGCCAGCAACAGCAGGTAACGTCCACGGATCCACTGCAGCCCGCTGAAGCCTACAATCCGGAGCACCCGTTGTTGGAAGACCCGGATGCGTTGGCTATCCGTTTGGTGGAGTCGGAGGATTTCCTGCGCCGTAACAAGAACGTATTGCTAGGCCTAGCGGCTGTGGTAATATTGGCGGTAGCAGGTGCCTTTGGCTATTATATGTGGCGCAGCTCGCAGGACGAGAAAGGACAAGCGGCCATGTTACGGGCCGTGAGCTATTGGGAAGCTGACTCCCTGCAGAAAGCCATGAAGGGCGACGGTCGTAACCTGGGCCTGGAGCGCGTTGCTTCTGAGTACAGCGGTTCGGCTGCCGGCAACCTGGCCAACTTCTATGCGGGTGCTGGTGCGCTCAAAGAAGGCAAGTACAAAGAGGCCATTGATTACCTGGAGGACTTCAGCTCCGATGACCTGCTGGTACAGGCCCGGGCTTATGCCTTGCTGGGTGATGCCCACCTGGAACTGAACCAGCCCAAAGAAGCAGCTGACTTTTATAACAAGGCGGCTAACCACAACGCCAACGAGTTCTTCTCGCCGGGTTATCTTCTGAAAGAAGCTACTGCCCGGGAGCTGGCGAAGGACTACGCGGGTGCCGTCACTGCCTACGATAAAATCCTGAACGATTACCCCGCCGCCGCTGAAGCAGCTGAGGCAAAGCAGTACAAGGCCCGCGCCGAAGGACTAACTGGTAAATAGGTATACTTGCTTACTGCAAACAGAAAAGGTGGCCTAGGCCACCTTTTCTGTTTATAAACGGGCCACATCAAACAAAGTGGGGCCGGAGAAGTAGGTGTGCAGATAGTTGCTTCTTTTGCAGCAGTATTCATGCAGGCTAGTTGCAGCAGTATTCATGCAGGCTAGGCCTATCGGTCTCCTTCACTTATCATCAATACCTCATCCATGGCAACCGCACTAAAGAACCTGAGCGACTACACTTCCGATAACTTCATCGACATTTCCGAGAAACGGTTTGGGCTGGTAGTAGCCGAGTGGAACCGCGATATCACCGACACGCTGGCGCGAGGTGCCTACGAAACCCTCATCAAGCACGGCGCTAAGCCCGAGAACATCTTCCGAAACACTGTGCCCGGCAGCTTCGAGCTCACGCTAGGCGCCCAACTGCTGGCGCAGCACGAGGAGATTGATGCCGTAATCTGTCTGGGTGTGGTTATTCAGGGAGAAACCAAGCACGATGACTACATCTGCCATGCCGTGGCCAGCGGTATCACCAACGTAGGCCTCAAGTTTAACAAGCCGGTTATTTTTGGGTTGGTAACTACCAACACGCTGGAGCAGGCCTGGGACCGGGCCGGCGGAAAGCATGGCAACAAAGGAGTAGAGGGTGCCGTGGCCGCCATTCATATGCTCGGCTTCTAGGCGAATTGCTAGCAGAATGAGCGCAGTGGCCTAGCGGGTGTAAAATGCTTACCAGCTCACTTAAACTCAACTGTAGTTGGATAAGCCACAAAAGCGTAGCTTTGCGGCCAGAAATACCTGACAGAAAGCAACCAGGCAACATGGCGGCACCTGCAGGGCCAAGAAAATCCTAAACTAATTTTCTTGGCCCGCTGTTGAAAGCACATTGGGTCGATTTGCTGCTTTGCAGTTATGGTAATCGTCTTCTATCATTAATCTCTTAGCTCCCTGCACCAACATGAGTGACGAATCCCTACGCTATTCCAGGGAAGATCTGGCTGAGTTCGAGCAAATCATTCAGGATAAGCTCACAGCTGCCCGGAAAGAAGTGTCGTTTATCAAAGAGACGCTGAGCCGCAAGAACGATTCAGGTACCGACAATACTGCTTCTTCCTCGAAGGTACTGGAAGATGGTGCTGACACCGCTGAAAAGGAAAGCCTAAACCAGTTGGCCTCGCGCCAGATGAAGTTTATCCAACAGCTGGAAAATGCATTGGTACGCATCAAGAATGGCACCTATGGTGTTTGCATCGGTACGGGCAAGCTCATCCCTAAAGAGCGGTTGCGCGCAGTACCACATACGCAGCATTCTATTGAAGCCAAAATGGCTCGCCGCGACTAAACCTGCGGTAGGCCACTTTTCTGCCCGGACCCACGACCGGGGCTCTGCTAAGAGCCGCGCCGCTGGTCCGGGCACTGTTTTCTGCCACTGTTCGTTGCAACAGTTCAGCAGCACATTTTTTGAATTTTCACCTGTACCGTAGCGATACGGCACGCACGCTCTTCCATTATGGGCAAGCAACACAACTCCGGCGACACGCCTGGCCGCTCAGGCCGCTCTTCTTATCGTCCTTCGGGCAGCAGCCCTGAGGGCTTCCGCAAAACAGGTGGCCCCGGCCGTAGCCGCGACGACCGGCCTACGGGTGGCAACCCTCGCTTCGGCGACTCACCACGCAGCGGTGGCGGCTATGCCAATGATCGGCCGTCTGGCCCTCGTGGTGGTGGCAGCTTTGGTGGCCCCAAGAAGTTCGGCGGCTCTGGCTCCAGCTTTGGTGGTCCCAAGAAATTCGGTTCAACGGGCGGTGGCTTTAACCGGGGTGGCGAAGGCCGGCCCAGCGGTGGTGCCCGCCCATACGGCAACCGTGAGTACGGCAACGACCGTCCGCAGCGCTCTTTTGACCGCGATGCCCCACGCCGCTTTGATGACCGCCGCGAAGGCCGCTCCGACCGCGACAACGACCGTCGGGATGAGCGCCCGGCCCGGCCCTATGAGCCCAAGGCAAACTGGCCCGGTCAGCCTTACCGTCAGGAAGGTCAGCCGACAGTTCCGCGTGGTGGTGCCGGGGAACGTAATCGGAAGTTCAACAAGAAAAACCCCAACGAGCCTGATACCCCTCCGGCTGAACGTTTCCCATCGCGCCCAGAGCCTACCGCCCCAGCTCGCGAATTCGGCAGCGGCCCCGACCGCGAAATTCGGGCAGCTCGTCCGTTTGACTTCAAAGGTCGTCCCGATGGCCTCGATGCCGAGGAGCGTGCCCCACGCCGTGAGAGCTTCGAGCCGCGTGAAGAACGCCCGGCACCACGCCGCGAAGGTGGCCTAGGCCAGCGCAGCTTCACTGACCGCAAAGAAGGTGGCTACGGTGGTGGCAGCTTCGGTGAGAAGCGCACGGCCCGCCCCGGTGGCTTCAGTGGCGACCGGCGGGAGGAGCGCCCTGCTCGGCCCAACAACTTCAGCGACCGGCGTGAAGAGCGTGCCCCGCGCCCCTACGGCGAGCGGGAGAACCGCGGAGCATTCGGTAATGACCGTCGCGAGGAGCGTCCGGCCCGCCCCTACGGCGACCGTCCGGAGCGCACTACCAACAAGCGTACCGGCCGCGAGCTAGACTCGAACCAGGCTGGCAAGCGCAAGTTTGGCGAAGTAGCCGGCGAAGCCCCCGACTACAAAAACCTGAAGTTCTACGAAGACGACAAAACCCGTGGCAACAAGCGCCGTCGGGAAGAAGAGGAGACCAGCGTCGATGAAACGCGCCTCAACCGCTATATCGCCAACGCCGGCATCTGCTCACGTCGGGAAGCCGACTCGCTGATTGCCGCTGGCGAGATTAAGGTGAACGGCGAAGTGATTACGGAGATGGGCTACAAAGTGAAGCCCAACGATACGGTGCAGTACGGCAAAACCAATCTCAACCGCGAGAAACTGGTGTATGTGCTGCTCAACAAGCCTAAGGATTTCATCACAACGACAGAAGACCCAGAGGGCCGTCGGACGGTGATGGAGCTGGTGGCCAACTCCTCGAAGGAGCGTATCTTCCCAGTAGGCCGCCTCGACCGCAACACGACAGGTCTGCTGCTCTTCACTAATGATGGCGAAGTGGCGCAAAAACTCTCGCACCCTTCGCACCGCAACAAGAAGATCTACCAGGTAGAGCTCGATAAGCCGCTGACAGAAGAACACCTGAAGCAGATTGCCGATGGTCTGGAGCTGGAAGATGGCAAAGTGGAAGTTGATGACGTGGCTGTAGTGGCGGGCAACCCACACTTTGTGGGCATCGAAATTCATGTTGGTCGCAACCGCATTGTGCGCCGCATCTTCGAGCACCTTGGCTACGACGTAGTGACGCTGGACCGCGTGCAGTATGCTGGCCTGACCAAGAAAGACCTGCCGCGTGGCAAGTGGCGCTTCCTCTCCGAGAAAGAAGTCATTCGCCTGAAGTATTTTATGTAAGCACGCAACCGCTCAGCTCCTGGGCGGCTCTTAGTGGTGAAGTTGTGAAATGTTGAAAAGAAGAGTCAGGGGTTCATCAAAACCCTGACTCTTCTACTTCGGCAGAACGCAGCTTCACCATTTTTGTGGGACAAAAGGGTTCATTTGCTCTTTGATTTCGTCATTTCACTTTCTCACGGCTTGCGTAGTTTTTCCCTCGATATTGGCAACACGGCGGTGAAGTATGGCTTCTTCCAGGATGATGTGCTGGTAGAAGCGGCCACTCACCAGACGCCTGACCAAGTGCGGGCTGCCCTAAAGCGTCTGCAGCCCGAGCACGCCATTGTCGCCTCCGTGGCAGAATCAACGGCAACATGGGCGGCAGAGCTAGGCCAGTTGCTACCTGGCCTAGTGCTGGAGTTTGCACCCGCTACCACGCCTTTGCCAATCCGGAATGCCTATGCAACGCCTCAGACACTAGGCGCCGACCGGCTGGCCGCCGCCGTAGGAGCTGCCTGGCTACTGCCGGCGCATGATGTGCTGATTGTGGATGCGGGCACCGCAATCAAGTGCGACCTAGTAGAAGCAGCGGGCATATTTAAAGGCGGGAGCATCTCACCTGGCCTAGCCATGCGGTTTCAGGCCCTGCACACGTTTACCGGACGCTTGCCGTTAGTACAGGCGCCCCCGGACCAAGCGGCCGCCATACCCCTCACCGGCGACGACACGCAGTCGGCTATCCGGAGTGGGGTGTTGAACGGTGCGGCAGCAGAGGTCCGGGGAATTGTGGAGGAATATCGGGCACTTTATCCTGGCCTGGCGGTGGTCCTGGCCGGGGGCGATGCGGCTTTTTTCCATGCCCGGCTGAAAGGCTCTATCTTTGTCATACCGGAGCTCGTGCTAATGGGGCTTCACCGAATTTTAGTACACCATGTCTCAACCTAATTTCGCCGGCCTTGCTGGTGGTCTTTCGCTGCTAGGCCTACTGGCGGCAGCTTCGTCGGTGCACGGCCAAGGGCTCGGCAACTCGCCTTATTCGCGCTTAGGCCTCGGCGATGCTACCAGTAACCAAGGCGGCGTCCGGCAAATGAGCATGGGCGGAGTTGGAGTAGCAGCGCCCAACAACGTGAACGTAAATGAGCTGAACCCGGCGCTGCTCTACTACACCTCCCGCACTACGTTTGAAGCCGGCTACACAGGGCAGTTCAAAACCTTGCGTAACTCGGTTACCTCACAGCGGACGGGCTCGGGCAATCTGGGCTATCTGGCCTTGTCGGTTCCGATTTCAGGCCGGGTAGCGGGCGCTATTGGCCTCAAGCCTTACAGCACCGTCGACTACGAGTCGAACTCGATAACCACCATTCAGGGCGACCCCACCTCGCAGGCTCAAACCCAATACAAGGGTAGTGGTGGCCTAGCAGAGGCCTACGCAAGCCAGGCGCTTCGGGTAGCGAAGGGCGTAACGCTGGGCGCATCGGTGGGCTACGTATTTGGTAGCATTGATCAGCAGGCGGGCACGGTCATCTTCAACTCGACCTCCACGAACCTTAACTCTGACCGCAACATCTTCCTGCAGCATGTGCACTACTCGGACTTTACGTTCCGCGGAGCAGCGCACTATCGCGGAAAGATCAAGGACAAGGTGAATTTCAACCTGGGAGGCGTATATAGTTTCCAGTCGAACCTGAACGGGGAGCGCACCACCTCGCTAAACCGGGAGACAGTAGAAGGAGTAGCTATTTCCTCGCAGGCCCTGACAACTGATGTGAAGGGCAAAGCCACAGTGCCGGCGCTAACCCAAGTGGGCATCAGCTTCGATAACAACAAAAACTGGAGCCTGAGCCTTGATGGCTCGAAGCAGGAGTGGTCTAAATTTCGGGCCTTTGGTGAGGCCGGTGGTTCCTCCGGAGTCCTGCTCAGTGACACATATCGGGCAGGCCTGGGCGGCGAACTGACCCCAGATGCTACTTCTGTTGACAGCTATTTCAAGCGTGTAACGTATCGGGCTGGCCTGAACGTGGCCCAGATGCCCTACCGCCCCGGCGGCAACACGCTCTACGACCGATCAGTGAGCTGGGGTTTTGCCTTCCCGCTACCAACGGCTACGGCTCTTGATGCTACCACCATCAGCCTGGGCTTCCAGTATGGCCAGCGTGGTAACACCGATACCCGTACCTCCGATGGCAACGTGGAGCGCAACGTGAAGGAAGACTACGTACGGATGCAGCTAGGCGTGACCCTGAACAACCGGTGGTTCATCAAGCGTAAGATTGAGTAAGCAACAGATGAGTGGCCTAGGGAGAGTTGTGCTGAGCAGCAGTCTGCTGCTAGTAGGGTTGATGAGCTGCCAGAAGCAGGCGGAGGAAGTAAAGAAACGGACTCCGTATTCTGGCCCAATGCTCGAAACCACTCAGGTGCTCACGCTCATCAGCGACTCCGCAAAACTACGCGTACGGCTCACGGCGCCCCTGGAGCAGATCTATGAGAACGGCGACCAGGTGTACGCGAAGGGCGTGAACCTCACGTTTCTCGGCGAAGACGGGAAAACCGTGGTTAACACCATCACGGGCAACTACGGGAAGCTGGAGAAAAACAAAAACCTCTACACCGTACGCGGCAACGTGCAGGTAACCAACGTGGAAAAGCAGCAGCGCATGAACACGGAGGAGGCCTTCTACGATAAGTCGAAGGCCACTATCTACACCGAAAAAGACATGGAAGTGCGCGTCACGACGCCCACGGAAAAGCTGACAGGACGAGGCCTCACGGCCAACCAGGATTTCTCGCGCTACAAGATTCTAACCCCTACGGGCGTCTTCGCCGTCGATCCGTCGGCCCCAACATCGGCTCCGGCGCCAGTGCCCGCAACTCCAGCGGCTGTCCCGGCGCCGGTTCGTTAAACTACCTGTATGAAACGCTTTTGGGACCCAGGCATTGGGCGCACGCTACTGTTTGTATTGGCCATCTTTACGTTCGTGGTGGCCTCCTTCCAAACTTTACGAGAGGGCAATATGGATGGGCTGTACCACAACTACTGGCTCTACATGATTTCCTTCGGAGCCATCATTTACTTCCGGTATCTGAAGCAGCGTCATAAAGAAGCTGTGGCGGAAGCCGAAGCCGCTCGGCTTGCTGCTGAGGCCAAGAGTAAGCCCAAAACGAAAGGTAAAAAACGGTAGTCCAGCCGCCGGCGTGCCAGCAAGAATCAGCAAAAAGCCTTCGCTCATGAAGTACCATGAGCTAAGGCTTTTTGCTTTACTCAGTATCCTGCTTGCTTCCAGATTCTTGCCATCTGCTGATCAATAGTTTCCGCTACTGGACGTCGCTAGGCCACTCGTTCGGGGCGTAACTTTGAATGTCCGGGGTATTCTGGTTATTTTGCACCTCATTCACTTTTTTACCTGTGCTTTTTTTTAAGTAATGGCATTAATTAACACGATTCGCGAAAAATCGGGCTGGGCAGTCGGGGCCATCATCATCGGCCTGCTGCTCTTTATGCTGGGAGGCGACTTTCTCTACGGGCGCAACAGCATTTTTGGTGGCAACGACCGCACAGTAGGCGAAGTGGCCGGTGAAAAAGTGGAGTACGATGACTTCAACGCGGCTCTGGAGCAGGCCAAGCAAGGCTTCATTGCCCAGCAAGGCCGCCAGCCCGACGAAAATGCCATGGGCTACTTGCGCGACCAGGCCTGGAACCAGATCCTGTACCGCATTGCTTTCCAGAAGGAGTTTGATAAGCTGGGTCTGAAAGTATCTGACGAAGAGCTGACGGACATGGTGCAGGGCGAAAACCCGCACCCCAGCATCCGCCAGGCCTTCACTGACCCCCAGACGGGCCAGTTCGACCGTGCAAAGGTGATTGAGTACCTGCGCAACCTCGATAAGCTGCCCCCGCAGACCCAGGAGGCCTTCCGCAACTTCGAAACCAACCTGAGTCCGGAGCGGCTGGCTATCAAGTACAACAACCTCCTCAAGCAGAGCACTTACGTGACGTCGGCGGAAGCCAAGCGCTTTGATGAAGCCCAGAACACCAAAGCCAACCTGCGCTACCTCCTGGTGCCTTACTTCGCCATCTCCGATTCAAGCGTGAAGGTGACCGATGAGCAAATCCAGGCCTACATTGATAAGAACAAAGGCCGCTACAAAGTAGAAGATGGCCGCAGCATTGAGTACGTAACGATTCCCGTAACGGCCTCAGTAGAAGACAGCGCCGCCGTACGCAAGACGGTAGACGAGCTGGCTACCCAGTTCACCACGGCTCCCAACGACTCGTTGTTCGCGAAGCTGAACTCTGACCAGCCCTACAACGGGGCGTACCTCACGCCCGCTGATATGCCCGAGAAGCTGCGCGCGCAGTTGCCGCTGCAGGTAGGTAAAGTATATGGTCCATATGCTGAGAACGGCACGTTCTCGCTGTTCAAAGTAACGGGCCAGAAGGCCGGCACGCAGGCTGCGGCCCGCGCCAGCCACATCCTCATCAAGCCCGAAGGAACTACGCCCGAGGCCGATGCCGCGGCCAAAGCCAAGGCGACCGACGTTCTGAACAAAATCAAAGGTGGGGCTGATTTCGCGGCCATGGCCCGTCAGTATGGTACCGATGGTACTACCGCCACCGGTGGCGACCTGGGCTGGTTCCAACAGGGCCGTATGGTGCCGGAGTTTGAGAAAGCCGTGTTCGGCGCTACTGCCGCTGGCCTGTTGCCAAACTTGGTAAAGACCTCATTTGGCTACCACATCATCAAGATTACGGCTCCCAAAACCACCCAGACCTATCAGGTAGCCGCGGTGCAGAAAACCATTCAGCCAACCGATGTTACCCGCGACGCCGCGTACCAGAAGGCGCAGCAGCTGAAAGGTTCGGCATCTGATCTGGCCTCCTTCCGCGCCGCAGTGGCAAAGGATAAGAGCTTGCAGAAAGTAGAAGCCAAAGGCCTCGGCCGCGGCGACCAGGCAGTGAACAACCTGCAGGGTGCCCGCCAGCTGGTACGCTGGGCCTATGGCGTAAATCCCGAGGGCGGTGCTGAAACGAAAGTAGGCAACGTATCGGAGGTGTTTGAAATCGGCGACCAGTACGTAATTGCCGTCCTGACCGGCGAGCGGAGCAAGGGCGTGGCCGACGTAGCCAGCGTGAAACCCGAAGTATCGGCGCTGGTGCGCAACGAGCTGAAGGCTGAGCAGATCATTAAGAAGCTCAGCGCTTCGAAAGGCACGCTGGAGCAAATAGCACAGGCCTACGGCAGCAACGCGCAGGTAAAAACGGCTGATAACGTAGCTCTGGGCACCGGCATGATTCCGGGCCTGGGCAGCGAGCCAGTAGCCGTGGGCAAAGCTTTCGGTCTGAAGCCTGGTCAGAAGTCGGCTCCCTTCCAGGGTGAGCAAGGCGTGCTAATTGTAGAGCCCGTGAGTGTGCAGAAGCCCACCACCAATACCGACGTGAAAGCCGTACGTCAGCAGTTGGCCGCTCAGCGCGCCGCCCGCGTAGATGGCCTCACGTTTGAGGCGGTGAAGGCCCACGCCAACGTGAAAGATAACCGCACCAAGTTCTTCTAGGCCACTTCGTAGGTCAGATGTTAAAAGGACCGCGCCGCAAGGTGCGGTCCTTTTTTGTTAACTGATAGGGAGGAGGTGGGGCGTATCCGTAGGCCACTCCCACAGATTTCCTGCTTATCTTGAAATGAATCCGGGCGCCGGCCCGTTGCTGCTGAAACTCCCTGTTGTATGCGCCGCCTTCGTCCTCTGCTGATTTCCTTTGTGCTTCTAACTGCCTCCGCTCCCTTGCACGCCCAGCAAGAGACAGACGATGGCTCCGCCAGCCTAGCCCGTGAATATGTGCGCAAGGGCGAAAACGACAAGGCCGTGTACCTGTTTGGCCGGCTCCGCGCCGAGCAACAAACAGCGCCCAATGTGCTGCCCGATTATCTGGCTGCCCTACAGGCTACCAGCGCGCATAAGGAGGCTGAGAAACTGGTAAAAAAGGCCCTGCGCCAGCGCCCCACTGATGTGACCTTGAGCGTTACATTAGGCCTAGTCTACCAGAAAGCCGGCGACAATGCAGCCGCGCAAAAGCAGTTTGAGAAGGTGCTAGGCCAATTGACCACCGAGCAAGTGCTACCGGTGGCAGCCGAGTTTCAGAAAGCCAGCCAGCCGGAGTGGGCCGCCAAAACCTATCTGCGCGGACGGGAGCTTTCAAAAAACGATACCGAGTTTGCCCCGCAACTTATCCAGCTCTACACCCAGGCCGGCCAACAGAGCAAGGTGGTGATGGAAACGTTGCGGCTGGTGCAGGATGACGAGCGGCAGCTGCCCTTCGTGCGCAATATGCTCCAGAACAGCTTGCAGGACGACAAGGACTTCGAGACGCTGGAAAAGGAGCTGCTAGGCCAGGTCCAGAAGAACCCGGAGCGTACCGTGTACAGCGAGTTGCTGCTGTGGCTGCAAGTACAGCGCCGCGACTTCACGGGGGCGCTGGTGCAGGCCAAAGCCCTCGACCGTAGGGGCCACACCGAGGGGCAGCGCGTATTGGATGTGGCAGAAATAGCCCGCCGCAACAAAGACTACGAAAGCGCCATCCAAGGCTACGACTACGTGGTGCGCGAGTACAAGGCGCCACCGTGGTATGCCATTGCTAGGCAGCGCCTGGTGCAGACCCGTGAGGAGCAGGTTCGCAATACGTACCCCATCAATCCGGCGCAGCTGCAAGGTCTGTTGCAGGAGTACCAACAGGTGCTCACCGACCTGGGCCGTACGCCCGAAACGGCACCGGTGCTGCGCAGTATGGCGGCATTGCTGGCCTTTCAGCTCGACCAGAAAGACAAGGCCATTGCCCTGCTGAATGAAGTCATCAATATGCCGCGCGCCAGCCTGGATGTGGTAGACCAGGCCAAGATTGACTTGGCCGATATCTTCCTGTTGCGCGGTGAGCCCTGGGAAGCTACGCTGCTGTACTCGCAGGTCGAAAAGACCCATAAGGATACGCCGCTGGGCTATGATGCCAAGCTGCGCAATGCCCGCCTAAGCTACTTTGCCGGCGACTTCAAGCTGGCCCAAAGCCATCTGGACATCCTCAAGCAAGCCACCAGCCGCGAAATTGCCAATGATGCCATGCAGCTCAGCCTGCTCATCACCGACAATACCGCTATGGACACCGCCGGCGTGGCCCTGCGCGACTACGCCGCCGTAGAGCAGCTCGTGTTCCAGAATAAAATTCCGGATGCCTTACGTGGCCTAGATGCTTTGCTGCAGAAGTACCCCGGCCATGCCCTGCAAGATGAGTCGTGGTTTCTGAAAGCTCAGCTCCAACGCCGCACCGGTGACTATGCCGCCGCGCTGGCCACACTGGATAAAATTACGGCTAACCCCAAATACGATGTGCTCAACGATGATGCGCTATTTCTGGCCGCCAGTATTCAGGAAGAAAACCTACAGGATAAGCAGAAAGCCCAGCAACTCTACAACGACGTGCTGGTGAAATACCCCGGTAGCATCTATGTAGCCGAAGCCCGCAAGCGCTTCCGCAAGCTGCGCGGCGACGCGGCGCTCTAGGCCACTCCCGAACTGTCATCCCGAGTGTAGCGAGGAATCTAGGTAAGTCTCCAGGTTAATAACTCAGATTCCTCGCCGCGCTCGGAATGACACAAAAACGCTCAGGCGAAGAACAAAAACATGAGACCCAGAATCACGAAAAACGCCAGATACATCAGGCCGTCGGTGAGGATGTATTGGCGGTATTCCTGATAGAATTCGCGGAGTTTCTTCATGATACAATAGGGGAGAAATAGCTGCAGCGAAATTACGGAATCTGACTCCAGAAGACGGAAGGAAACGCGGCCTGCGCCGTTTTTCTTTGTACTTTTGAAGATACCGCCCCTAGCGGCTTCTGGCAGAATTATGGAAAAACGATGGATTCGCAAGCCGGCGCCCGACGCCGAAAAAGTCCGGCACCTGGCCGACGCTCTTCGCGTCAACGAGGCTATCATTTCCCTGCTCTGCCAGCGGCGGGTGAGCACCTTTGAGGAGGCCCGTTCCTTCTTCCGCCCCGCGCTGGATACGCTGCCCGACCCGCTGCTGATGCGCGACATGGACCGCGCCGTAGACCGCCTCGTGGAGGCCCTGCATATGGGCGAGAAAGTGCTCGTGTTCGGCGACTATGATGTGGACGGTACCACCTCCGTGGCCTTGGTGTATAGCTACCTGCGCACGTTCTTCGGCCCTGAGCGCATCGACTACTACATTCCGGACCGCTATAAAGAGGGCTACGGCATCTCGGAAGCTGGTATTGATTTCGCTGCCGAAAACGGCTATGCCCTCATCATCGCGCTCGACTGCGGTGTGAAAGCCGTGGAGAAAGTGGCCTACGCCAATGCGCGAAGCGTCGATTTCATTATCTGCGACCACCACTTACCCGGCGCGGAGTTACCGGCCGCCGTGGCCGTGCTCGACCCTAAGCGCGTCGACTGCAAATACCCTTTTAAGGAACTCTCGGGTTGTGGCGTGGGCTTTAAGCTGATGCAGGCCTTCTCCCAGAATCAGGGCTTGCCGGAAGAGCCTCTGCACGATCTGCTGGACTTTGTGGCCGTGAGTATTGCGGCGGATATTGTACCCATCACGGGGGAGAACCGCACCCTGGCCTACCACGGCCTGCGCCTGCTCAACGACCGGATGCGCCCTCAGCGAGCTGGCCTAGATGCGTTGCGTGAGCTGGCCGGCATTCAGAATGCCGAGCTCAACATCAGCAGCCTAGTATTCGGGTTTTCGCCGCGTATTAATGCCGCCGGCCGCATGGGCGACGCGAAGCGCTCGGTAGCCATGCTGTTGGCCGAAAGCACCGAGGAAGCTAAGGAAAAGGCCGGGGTAGTAGATAAAACCAACCAGGAGCGCCGTGGCTTCGATACCAGCATCACGAAAGAGGCGTTGGAAATGATTGAGCAGGACGACATGCACCGCACGGCCAGCTCCACCGTGCTCTTTAAGCAGGACTGGCACAAGGGCGTGGTGGGCATTGTGGCCTCGCGCTGCCTCGATAAGTATTACCGGCCTACCATCATTCTCACGGAAAGCAACGGCAAAGCCACTGGCTCAGCCCGCTCCGTAATCGGGTTCGATGTACACCAGGCCATTGAGGAATGCTCGGAGCTGCTGGATCAATTTGGGGGGCACATGTACGCCGCCGGCCTGACGTTGCCCGTAGAGAACGTGCCCGCTTTCCGCGAGAAGTTCGAGCGTATTGTAGCCGGCCGCATTTTACCGGAGCAGATGATTCCGCCGGTGGAAATAGATCAGAAGCTGCAGCTCAGCGACATTACACTTGGCTTTTTCAACCTGCTTCGGCAGATGGAGCCCTTCGGCCCGGGCAACTCCAACCCGGTGTTTGAGTCGGAGAAGGTGTACGTAACGCCCGATTCAGCACGCATTGTGGGCAACTCTCACCTTAAGCTCACGCTTACCCAAGATGGCCGCCACACCGTGGATGCCATTGGCTTCGGGCTGGGTGAGTACCTAGAGGAAATTCAGCGCGGCCAGCCATTCCACGTGTGCTATACCGTGGAAATGAACGAGTACCGGGGTGTGAAAACGCTGCAGCTGCGCGTGAAAGATATTCGTTGGGAGTAAGCCTCAGCGGCTCTTCCACGCGCTTACAGATGGCCTAGAGAGGTTTGGGCAGCGCATACTGCGTGCCATTCCAGGTGAAATAGCCGTCGCGGGTATAGGTGCCGTAGAAGTTCCGGCTACCTGCTGCGGTAGGGCTGTACAGGTCTTGTGTGCGACCTATGCTCAGCCAGGTAGTAGTCCCGTTCAGCCGACGTTCCCGCAAGATTTTCTGGCCATTTATCTTGGCTACGAACGTCTCTTTTACCTGCCCATTACGCAGGTACACGGTCTTCTGCTTCCAGATATTCATGCGTTGCACGCGGTCCTGGGGCAACTTGTTGGGGTTTGCGGCGGGGTTGAAGCCTTGCACCACATGCCGGCGCGCTCCCATACGGCGCGCGGTAATCTCGAATCGGGTTTTCTCACTCAACTCTAGCCGGGTGCTGGCGGCTAACTGCAGGAGAGAATCGCGGGCGGCAGTAGCCTTCGTAACGTCGGTAATTATTTGCGCCTGAGTAATAAAAGGCGAGAAAAGGGCGGATAAGGTAACGGAGAGTAGTACAGCCTGTTTTTGCATCAGATAAAGAAAGTTGGATAAATACCTGCGGCAAATATACTAGCCTACCTCAACCGTTCACTGTTGGCTTCGAAATCCGCCAAACCCATGCAATCAGGACCAGTTGCAGCGGCAACCGCAGCCACAGCGCCCACAGAGGCACCGGTAGGCCTGCGCCATGTGCCTGCAGCATATAAACGTTTGCCGGAAACACGGCCACCAGCAGCGCAATAAGGCCCCAGCCGGCCAGGCGGCGCGTGGCGGGCAGCAACAAGCCTAGGCCACCCGCTATTTCCGCTACCCCACTGATATAGACCAGCAGGAGGGGAGCCGGTAAATACGGCGGCACGATGCGCACGAACTTTTCGGGGGATGTGAAATGGGTGATGCCGGCGCCGATAAATAACAGAGCCAGCGGATAGCGGCTCAACTTCCAGAATAAGGTCATATAGCTACCTGACGAGCTAGGCCACTGTTTGGTTTGCCCTACGGCTTTTCAGGCGCGAGCCTGGCTGTGGCAAGAGTAGTTGAACAAGCCCACCAGCAGCGCAGCCCGAAAGCGCCCTTAGGCCAGTAGGCGCGCCACAATGCGTACCTTGGCATGGGCGTTATAGCCCTCCATTCACTATCTACCTCACTTGATGAAAACGTTCTATCTGGCCCTTGGGCTGGGGCTGGCCGTGGCCGCTACGGCGCAGGCCCAGCAATCGGCAGCCGGTTATCAGATTGCCCTCGACCTGCAAAATATTCAAAACGACCGGGTGAAAGTGGTGGTGCAAACGCCCCCCATAAAGGAGGCGCAGGTTACCTATGTAATGCCCTCCGTGGTGCCGGGCTCGTACTCCAAAAAAGACTACGGACGGTTCGTGACCAGCTTCAAGGCATTTGACTCGAAGGACAAACCGCTGAAAGTAAAGAACAACGGCCCCAATCTGTTCGTTATCGACAACGCCAAGAACCTGGCCCGCCTAGAGTACCTCGTGGATGATACCTGGGACGCCAAGCAGGACGACTCGTTCATTTTCCAGCCTGGCGGCACCAACATTGAAGCCGGCCGCAACGTCACACTGAACCACTACGGTTTCTATGGCTACTTGGAAGGCTACAAGATGCTGCCCTACCAGGTAAGCGTGCAGAAACCCGCCGACTTCTATGGCGCCTCGGCGCTGGATGTGCGCCATGAGTCGCCGACCAAAGACGTGTTTTCGGCCAACGACTACGTAACCCTGGCCGATGGTCCGGTGCTCTACAACAAGCCCGATACAGCCAGCTTCAGCACCGGTGGCGCCCGTATTTCGGTGGCCGTATTATCGGAGGGCGGCGTAGTAAAAGCAGCCCAGGTGAGCGAAATGCTGCGGCCGATGTCGGAGGCGCTGACCAAGTTTTTTGGGAAGATGCCGGTGCCGAAGTATCAGTTTCTGATGTACTTCCCCAGCCTCACCTCGCCGCTGAATAGCAAAAACGGCGGCTACGGGGCCATGGAGCACAGCTACTCCTCCCTCTATTTCCTGCCCGAAATTCCGGACCAGGACCGTATGCGGAGCATGGTGCTGGAAGTGGCCTCGCATGAGTTTCTGCACATGTTGGCCCCGCTTAACATTCATAGCAAGGAAATAGGGGAGTTCGACTTCCAGAACCCGAAAATGTCGCAGCACTTGTGGCTGTATGAGGGCGTGACGGAGTACGTGTCGCAGCTGGTGCAGGTGCGCGGCGGCCTGATTACGCCCGACGAGTTTCGGGAGCGGATGAAGGGCAAAATCGATAAGTCGCAGGAGTTCAAGGATGTGTCGTTCACGGAAATGAGCCGCAAGATTCTGGAAGCGCCCTACAAAGACATGTACAACAACGTGTATGAGAAAGGCGCGCTGCTAGGCCTGTTGCTGGATATCCGCATCCGGGAGCTAAGCCAGGGCCGCCAGACTCTGCGCGACGTGCTGCTAGCCCTGCGCGAGAAATACGGCCCTAACCGCTCCTTCGAGGACAGCCAGCTGATTCCGGAAGTAGTGGCCCTCACGAATCCGCAGCTGCAGCAGTTCTTCGACCGCTATGTGATAGGAGCGGAGCCCCTGCCGCTGCAGGAGTACTTCGGCAAAATTGGCTGGACGTATGCACCTGTAGGCCAGGCCAAGGTGAAAGCCTTCGGCAATATTGGCTTCGGCTACGACCAGGGTAAAGACCAGTTCCGGGCCATGAAAACCAAAGCTGAGGAAAATGCCTTCGGCCTAAACGAAGGCGACGTAATTCTGGCCATCAATGGGCAAGCCGTGAATATGCAGTCGGCTGAAAAGCTACTGCGCCCGTTGGTAGAGCCCAAAACGGCCGATCCGGTCCGGGTGAAATTCCGCACTGGTGCCAATGGGCCAGAGCAGGAGCGCCAGGCCACACCGCGGGAGTTCGATGTAGAAGTGAAGAACCTCGTAGAAGCCGTTCCTACGCCCACCCCCACCCAGCAGGCCCTGCAGGACGGGCTGTTTAAAGGGTAGAAGGTACACCGATACCAGAACGTCATGTCGAGCTTGTCGAGACATCTCGCGTGCTGACGTTGTGGTGGTAATCCAACGATTCGAGCGAGATGTCTCGACAAGCTCGACATGACGTTCTAGTTACCTTATCACCTTCATACCCTCATTCCTCCCTTACCTTTGCCGCACGATGATTTTACGAGCCGAACACCTGGTTAAAAAGTACAAGTCGCGCACGGTGGTGAACGATATGTCCCTGCAAGTAGAGCAGGGCGAAATCGTAGGCCTGTTGGGGCCGAACGGGGCCGGCAAAACCACCTCGTTCTATATGACGGTGGGCATGGTGAAGCCTAACGAGGGCCGCATTTTCCTGGATGATCAGGAAATTACCCACCTGCCTATCTACAAGCGCGCCCGCTTAGGCATCGGCTACCTGGCCCAGGAAGCCAGCGTGTTCCGGGACCTGACGGTGGAGGAGAATATCCTGTCGGTGCTGGAAATGACCAACCTCTCGAAAACCGCCCAGCGCGATAAAACCGAAGAGCTGCTCAATGAATTCAGCCTGACCCACGTGCGCAAAAACCTGGGCCGCGTGCTGAGCGGCGGCGAGCGGCGGCGCACCGAAATTGCGCGGGCTTTGGCCGTAGACCCCAAATTTGTGCTGCTGGATGAGCCGTTTGCGGGTGTTGACCCGATTGCCGTGGAAGAAATACAGGGCATCGTGGCCAAGCTCAAGCACAAGAACATCGGCATCCTCATCACCGACCACAACGTGAACGAAACGCTCAGCATCGTGGACAGGGCCTACCTGCTCTTCGAAGGCAAGCTACTGAAAGCCGGCACCGCCGAAGAACTGGCTGAAGATGAGATGGTGCGCCGCGTGTACCTGGGCAAGCACTTCGAGCTGAAGCGGAAAGTGTAGCGAGGAGGTGGCCTAGAACTGTCATTCCGACCGCAGGGCGGAATGACAGTTCTAGGCCAGTTGCAATTATGGTAACTTTCTGCCGCCGCTTACGGTACAGAAGCCCATTCTCAAGCCCCATCTATTCCCACCCTTGTGATCAGTACCGTTCTAACGTGGGCCGTGCAGCGCCGACTAGATGACATCGAGCACTTTCGGCAGCACCCTCACGATGTGCAACAGAGCCTGTTGCAAGGCCTGTTGCGCACAGCTCGCGGTACGGAATGGGGGCAGCGCTACGGCTTCGCTGATGCCCCATCGGCTCAGGAGTTTGCCCAACGTGTACCCATCAGCAGCTACGAAGACCTGTACCCTGACCTAGAACGAGTGCTGCGCGGCGAGAACAACGTGTTGTGGCCCGGCCCCAACCAGTGGTTTGCCAAAAGCAGCGGCACTACCAACGCCCGCAGCAAGTTTATCCCGGTCACGCGCGAATCGTTGCACGATGGCCACTACCGCGCCGGCCGCGATATGTCGGCCGTGGCCACGTATCTGTACCCGGAAATTGATGTGTTTGCGGGCAAAACGCTCTCCCTGGGCGGCACCCACCAGGCCAACCCGTTCCGGGCTGAGAGCACTGCTTCCCGCGTGGGCGACGTCTCGGCCGTCATCATGCAGAACCTCCCGGCCTGGGCCGAGTTTATCCGTACGCCGCCGCTAGAGCTGGCCTTGCTGGATGAGTGGGAGGAGAAGATTGAGCGCATTGCCCAGCACGTACTGCAGGTAGATGTCCGGGCGCTAGCGGGCGTGCCTACCTGGATGATTGTACTGATCCGCCACGTGGTGGAGCTGGCCGGCGCCGAACATATTGGGCAGGTATGGCCCAACCTAGGCCTGTTCCTGCACGGCGCGGTGGCGTTCGGGCCATACCGGGAGCTGTTCCGGCAGCTTATTCCGATGGAGCAGATGCGCTACCTCGAAATCTACAACGCCTCCGAAGGCTACTTCGCTTTCCAGGATGAGCCCAACTCAGAGGACTTGCTCCTACTGCTCAACCATGGGGTGTACTACGAGTTCCTGCCCGCCGACCAGTGGGAGGCTCCGGAGCCGAAAGCCATAGGCTTGGATGAGGTGCAGCTAGGCCAGAGCTACGCGCTTATCATCAGCACCAATGCCGGCCTCTGGCGCTACAAAATCGGCGATACGGTGCGGTTCACGAGCTTGGCTCCGTATCGCATCCGGATATCGGGGCGCACCAAGCACTTCCTGAACGCTTTTGGCGAGGAAGTAGTAGTGGAAAATGCCGACGCCGCCATTTCCGCCGCCTGTCAGGCTACCGGCGCCACCATCCGCGATTTTACCGCCGCGCCTGTTTACTTCGATACGCAGGATGGCGCTTCCCGCGGTGGGCACCAGTGGGTGCTGGAGTTTGTGCAGGCCCCGCCGGATACCAGCCGTTTCGGAGAAGTATTAGACCAGACCCTCCGCCAGCTTAACTCCGACTATGACGCTAAACGACACCGCGATATTGCCTTGGCTCCGCCGCACTTAGTAGTGGCTCCGGCGGGCACTTTCGAGCGGTGGCTGGCCGGTAAAGGAAAATTAGGCGGCCAGCACAAAGTGCCACGCCTCAGTAATTCCCGTGAGTTTTTAGAGGAAATCCTAGATCAACTAAATAATTAGTTATAACTTCCGTTGGTATCAAGCTATCAAGCGTTTGCCTGATGAACTACGGAAGAATATACCCGGCTACACAAAGGAGGAGTTGGCGGCTATGCCACTTGTTGGGGCTGATTGTCTGCCTTGCTTCCTGTGCTACGCTGCCGCTAGGCCACCCCCGCAACCACCTGGATGCTGAGAGCAAGCGGCACGGCCGCTGGCGGGAATACTTTGATGCAGCCGAAACCCAGGTAGCCAATCAAGGCCGGTACCGGCACGGGCAGCCCGTAGGCCAGTGGCGATACTATGCTCCTGGCCGGATGCTCGAGCACAAGGAGCGGTACCTCCGCAGCCCGGCTCATCAACTTCAGCTTACCTACTACCACCCAAATGGCCGGCTTGCCAAAAGCGGACAGGCCCGCTATATATTGCGCGCTGATGGTGGCCGTTTCTACTGGTTTGGGGAGTGGAAGCAGTACACCGACGCTGGCAAACCACTGCTCTCCGAATATTATATCAACGGCTTGCTGCAGAGCCCTGCGAGGTAATACTAGAAGCTGAACAGTAGCTGATAAAAATCATATAAACATTTTTTCAGAACGTTATAGAACGTATTTGCAAAGTCATATATTGGTGGATGGTTCTCTTTACAATTCCCACTTGTGTCTACTGCAACCGCTTCTTCCCGCCCCTCAACGGCTCGGCGTAAACGCCGCGCATCTTCCGAAACTCCCACCATCTTAACTACCCGCGTCATGATGGCCGTATTAGGCCTGCTAGGCCTGACGCTGCTAGTCAGTTTAGGCATCATAGCCGTAAATCTGGTTAGTTAGTGGCCTACTTCATTTTCAATGCAAGAGCCCCGTTCCAGCTACATCCTTCTTAGGTGGTAGCTGGAACGGGGCTCTTGCTTGTGGGCGGATATAGCTACTCGTCGAGAATGCCGCCCACTAGGTTGCCCAATACACCGCCGCTTTCTTTGCGGGCATTGCCGCCAGAAGGAGCCAAAGCCTGAATCAGCTTCTTCACGGGCATCGACTGGAGCCACACGCGGCCGGTACCGCGCAACGTGGCCAGCAACAGGCCTTCACCCCCAAATATCATGGATTTCAGGCCGCCAGCCCGGGCCACACTGAAGTCGATGCTGGGCTCGAACGCTACTACGCAGCCGGTATCTACACGCAGCAGCTCGTTGTTGAGGCGCTTCTCGATAATGGTGCCGCCGGCATGAATGAAGGCTTTGCCGTCGCCGGTCAGCTTCTGCAGAATAAAACCTTCGCCCGCAAACAGGCCTGTGCCCAGCCGCTGGTTGAAGTGAATGGCCATTTTGGTACCGCGGGCCGCCGCCAGAAAGCCATCTTTCTGCACAATCAGGCCCTGGGGCATCGTGCCCAGATCAATAGGAATAATAGTGCCGGGATAAGGCGCCGAAAAAGCCACTTTGCTTTTGCCATAGCCGCCGCGGTGGGTGAAATGCGTCATGAACAACGACTCGCCCGTGAGCAGGCGCGTGCCCGCCGAAAACAGCTTGCCCATGAAGCCCTGGTCTGGCTCGGAGCCGTCGCCCATTTTGGTTTCGAAGGTAATGGCCTCTTCCATATAGACCATGGCGCCGGCTTCCGCAATCACGGTTTCATTAGGATCCAGCTCTACTTCGAGCACCTGAATATCATTGCCGAGGATCTTGTAATCAACGTCGTGTGACTGCATAACGAGGGAAGCGAAAGATGTGTGGAATGCTGCCTCAAGTATAGCGAAACATGAATTGATAAGCAGAGGAAGCCTTCTAAAACGTAGCAAGGAGCCGCTCACACAAGAACTACTGGCCTAAAAAAGGCTGTTTCCTGTGTGAGCAGCTCCTTGCTGCATCAGAATAGCCAGCGCGAATTCTATTCGTCGTCCGAATCTTTCCCCAAGTCCTCTTCAGGTTCTGCTTCCGCTTTCGGGCCTTTCTTCTTTGCCTCGGTACTGGTGCGGCGCATAAAATCCTCATCCGACTCTTCGGGCTCCTGGGCGCCTTCCTCCAGCGGGAAGTCTTCTTCCTCCTCATCTTTCTCGCCAAACTGCCCGTCGCGGTTCACGAGCTTTTTGTCGCGCACGTGGCGGTTCAGGAATTGGTTGATGTCCTCGATGGAGTAGTTGGACGTGATTTCGCCCAGTGGGTTTACCTTGATTTCAAAGCCTTCCAGCTCCTTGTGGACGCGCGCTTTTTTCTCGGGGTCGTTCTTCTTCTTTTTCGGGCTAACGGGTTTCTTGGCCATGATGCAGGTCGCTAAAGTCGATTCAACAGCAAGCGGCCTACGCGGGTAAGTCGCCTTGAACCCAGTAGTACGAAGCTAGCCCGATAGCGGTTGATATAGTGGCCTAGAAGCCTGTAGGCCACTCCGCACCAACACAAAAACGCCGGCCCAACTCCTAAGAGCTGAACCGGCGTTTTTGGTGAGCAAAAAAGTCTTCTAGGCCACTTGAGCAGCTTAGGCAGTTTGCAGTGTATTCACAGCCGCCTCAATGCGCTCGGCTGTTTCCTGTGCACCCAAAATGCTCATGATGTGCATCAGATCGGGGCCAGCGGCGGCGCCCGTAACGGCTACGCGCAACGCTTGCAGCACCTGCCCAATCTTGATACCCTGGCGCTCCAGCACCTGCGTGAGCAAGGCCTTAATGGCGTCGGGCGTAGTATCGGCGGCAGTGGAAAGCTCCTTGGCAAACTCGGCAAGAGCACCGGCTACCTGGGCATTCCACTTTTTGCTGATCACCTGCTCATCATAGCTCGTGGGGCGAGTAAAGAACAGCTGGGCTTCCTTGGCTAAGTCGGCGGGGAACGTAGCGCGTTCTTTTACTAGGGCAGCTATCTGCTCGGCTTTGTCGGCGGGCACTTCCAGGCCTTGCGCCTGCAGGGCATCGCGCAGGTACTGGCCTAGCTCCTGGTCGGGCTTGGCGCGCAGATACTGCTCATTGTACCAGCGTACTTTGTTCTGGTCGAAGCGAGCCGGCGACTTGCTGACGCGCTCAATGGTGAAGGCCTCAATCAGCTCATCCATGGTGAAGAGCTCCTGCTGGCTGCCGGGGTTCCAGCCCAGAAAGGCCAGGAAGTTGATGAACGCCTCGGGCAGGTAACCACTTTCGCGGTAGCCGCTACTCACGGTCGGCTCGCCGGTTTCGGCGTCTTTGCCATGCCACTCCAGCGGAAATACCGGGAAGCCGAGTCGGTCGCCGTCGCGCTTGCTGAGCTTGCCAGTGCCATCAGGCTTCAGCAGCAGAGGCAAGTGGGCGAATTGTGGCATGGTGTCTTCCCAGCCGAAATAGCGGTACAGCAACACGTGCAGCGGCGCCGAGGGCAGCCACTCTTCGCCCCGAATCACGTGGGTGATTTCCATCAGGTGGTCATCCACGATGTTGGCCAAGTGGTAGGTCGGCATACCATCCGACTTCATCAGCACCTTGTCATCCACGGAAGAAGAGTGCACCACTACCCAACCCCGGATGAGGTCGTTGAAGCGGATTTCCTCCTTGCGCGGCACTTTCAGACGAATCACGTAGGGCGCGCCGCTTTCCAGCAGCTGCTTTACTTCCTCGGCGGGCAGCGTGAGGGAGTTGCGCATCTGGGCACGCGTGATACTGTTGTACTGCGGGTTGGGCACCTTGGCGGCCGTCAGGCGGGCGCGCATGGCATCCAGGTCCTCGGGAGTATCGAAGGCGTAGTACGCGTGGCCGCTATCAATCAGCTGCTGCGCATACTGCATATACATGGGCTTCCGCTCGCTCTGGCGGTAGGGCGCGTGGGGGCCGGGCGTAGCCGACCAAGGGCTCTCATCGAGCACAATGCCACACCATTCCAGGCTCTGACGGATGTAGTCCTCGGCGCCCGGCACGAAGCGGTTCTGGTCGGTGTCCTCAATGCGTAGCAGCATTTTGCCGCCTAGCTTGCGGGCCAGCAGATAGTTATAAAGCGCAGTGCGCACGCCGCCAATGTGCAGCGGACCGGTAGGGCTGGGTGCAAAACGTACCCGTACTTCTCTTTCCATACAAACAGCAAATTCGCGTCCGGTTCAGGTCCGAAACGCGCCGCAAAGGTAGGTAATTAGGAGGGGAGGGAGAAAGGATATAAAACGGGCCGGCAGGTTTGCGACAGTGGGCTGTGCTTACGGAAAGACCAGCCGCGTAAGTGGCCTAGGTCTATTCGATAATCAACTCATACTTAGTGAGCAAACCCGGTAAGCCACTCAGCGCAAAGCGTGCCTGTTGCAAGTCGTTCTGTCCCGGGTCAAGCAATACCTGGCGGGCCGTAGTGAAGTCGGCGCCAGCCAAGCGGGTTTGCTCGAAAATAGCGCCTTGCAGCTGGCAGTCAGCAAATACGGCGCGGCTAAGATCCGTCTGGGTGAAATCAACTTCTTTCAGCGAGCAGCCTACAAAGCGCGTGTTCGGCATGGCTTTACCCAGAAAAGAAGCATAATCCAGCTGGCACTTATCAAAATGTACTCCGAAGAGAAAGTCGCGGCAGGCATGGAACTGTAGGCCTATCAGCTTGCAGCCCTCAAAAGCAACATTCTGAAAAGAAGTATTTCCGATGCTGGCACCGGCCAAGTTGCAGTTCTCAAACAGGCAGTCGCTGAAGTTGCGGCCAGAAAGAATGGCCTGCGTCAGATCGAAACCGATGAAATGATAATGCTCAAACTCCAGCTGGCCTACCAGCTCCGGCGGCATAGTGCGCGTAAGAACCTGGTCTGCCGGAAAGTAGCTGGGTTTCTGCAGTGGCTTAAGAGCTTTCTTGGCAGGCCTACGCACGGTCGCGGTTCTTGAAAGAAAGCCAGAGTACCAGTCCCAACAGGGTAATGCCACCCCGAATAGCCCAGCCTGCTGTGGTGCCCCAGTTGTTCATCCAGTCCAGCAGCGGAAACCGAAAGTTAGTGGGTGCCACAAACGGCATCACGATGGCCACCGAACCGGCCAGAAACAAGAATATGCCTATCTCCCTCATATACTAATGTGGTGAAATTTTGCAGTTGTGAGTGGTCGTTTTAGCGCCAGTAGGCCTATCTGAGCATCATTTCACTAGTTCACTGCTGTACTGCAATACAGGATATTTCTACCTGCACATCTTTCGGCAGGCGGCTTACTTCCACCGTTTCGCGTGCCGGGGCATAGTCGGCTTCAAAGTAGTTGCCGTAGATTTCGTTGATAAGGCCAAAGTTGCCGAGGTCCTTCACAAAAATGCTGCACTTCACCACGTCGCGCAGCGTCAGGCCGGCCGCTTGCAGCACCGCCTGCAGGTTACGCATTACCTGGTGAGTTTCCTGGGCTACGTCGCCATCCCCCACGAGCTGGCCCGTATTGGGGTCGAGGGCAATCTGGCCGGAAACGTACACGGTGTTGCCGGCTTGAATAGCCTGGCTATAGGGGCCGATGGGAGCAGGGGCCTGATCGGAGTAAACAATGGAGTGCGCCATAGGAGAGTGGGTTGCGAAAGCAGAAAGTCTATCTTCAGGCCAAAGTAAGTGGAAAATCTATGCACCTGTTTATTGTGGGCGGCGAAGTGATGGAAGCGGAGCTGCGCGCCAAGTTCGGCGTAGGCCACTCCTACGACTTTTGCCCACCCGATGCACCTGATTTGCTGACGCGCCTTGGCGCCGCTGATGTAGGGTTTGATCTGCGCGAATGGCCGGAGCTACACTATGAGCAGCCCCGGCAGCCCTTGTTTTATGCCATTGGTGCCCGTAGTCTGGCCCACCTGTTCCATAAAGAAGCGCCTCCGTTTGGGCCCGTATTTGGGCTGTGCGCTTTGCCAACGCTGCTGCATCGGGAGTATCTGGAGGTCAGCTTATATCAGATTGAGGATACCAATAAGCTGGCGGAAACCTGCGCTGCTCTCGGCACCAAATTCCTGACTATCCCTGACCGTGTAGGCCTGCTCTCGCCCCGGTTGGTTTGTACCTTCATCAACGAAGCCTGCTATCTGCTTCAGGGGGGTGTAGCTACTTTGCTTGCTATCGAGCAGACTATGCAACTGTGGTTGCAGCTTCCTATGGGTCCTTTTGCCTGGGCCAATACCATAGGCCTAGGCCAGGTGTATCTGCTCTTGGAAGCCTTATACCAGGAAACGCACGAAGACCGCTACAAACCATGCATGCTACTGAAGCATTACTACCTGCGCGGCCAACCCTTTACGCTATAGAAGCCACCGCAAGGAAATGCAAAAAGCCGCTCCAGTTTCCTGAAGCGGCTTTGCTATGCATACAGAACAGTAGATTATTCTACTGTTACGGACTTTGCTAGGTTGCGGGGCTGATCGACGTTGCAGCCGCGTAGTACCGCAATGTGATACGAGAGCAACTGCAGCGGCACTACCGATACCAATGGCATCAGGGCATCGCTCGTAGCAGGCACCTCAATCACAAACTCGGCCATCTGCGGAATCACATCATCACCTTCTGTTACGATGGCAATGATGCGGCCTTTGCGGGCTTTCACCTCCTGGATGTTGCTTACGACCTTCTCATATGAGCTGTCTTTGGTAGCAATAACTACCACCGGCATGTTCTCATCGATTAGGGCAATCGGACCGTGCTTCATCTCGGCCGCTGGATAACCTTCGGCGTGGATATAGCTGATTTCCTTAAGCTTCAGGGCTCCTTCTAGGGCTACCGGGAAGTTGTAGCCGCGGCCTAGGTATAGGAAGTTAGGCACATCCTTGAAGATCTCAGCCATTTGCTCAATCTCCGTGTTCAGCAACAGCGCCTTCTCCACTTTCGCTGGGATATTGCTGAGTTCCATCATCAGCTCACGCAGGCGAGTGTCAGACAGCGCACCGCGCTTGTGGCCTACAATCATAGCCAGGATAGTAAGCACCGTTACCTGAGCCGTGAAGGCCTTGGTAGAAGCTACCCCAATCTCAGGGCCGGCGTGGGTATAAGCACCCGCATCGGTAGCGCGGGCAATGCTGCTGCCTACCACGTTACAGATACCGAAAATGGTAGCTCCTTTGCTCTTCGCCAGTTCAATAGCTGCCAGCGTGTCAGCCGTCTCACCCGATTGCGAAATAGCAATTACGATGTCGCGCTCCGTGATAATAGGGTTGCGGTAGCGGAATTCTGAAGCATATTCTACTTCTACAGGAATGCGCGCCAGATCCTCCAGCAGGTACTCAGCCACTAGGCCAGCGTGCCAAGAGGTACCACACGCCACAATGATGATACGGTCGGCGTTCATGAACTTGCGCTCATAAGCACGCACACCGCCCATGTTCAGGTGCCCAGCTTCCAGCTCCAGACGGCCACGCATCGAGTCGAGAATTGAGCGAGGCTGCTCGAAAATCTCCTTCAGCATGAAGTGCTCGTAGCCACCTTTCTCAATGCTGTCGAGCTCTAGCTCCAGCTTCTGAATATAAGGCGTCTGCTGCACATCTTCTTTCGTGCGGATATCCAGCTGTCCGTTCTTGATAACCACAATTTCATAGTCATTTACATAGACTACTTCATTGGTGTACTCAATGATAGGGGTAGCATCAGAAGCCAGGAAGAACTCATCCTTGCCAACGCCAATAACCAACGGCGAGCCTTTACGGGCGGCAATCAGTTGGCCAGGCTCATCTTTGCTCAAAACCACAATTGCGTAGGCACCCACCACTTCGTGGAGAGCCAAGCGCACTGCTTCTTCCAGTGTGCAGCTGTTTTGCTTCTGAATTTCTTCAATCAGGTTCACGAATACCTCCGTGTCTGTATCTGAATGAAAGATGTGGCCTTGCTGCTGCAAGTGCGTCTTCAGAGCAGCGTAGTTCTCAATAATGCCATTGTGAATAATAGCAATCCGCTCGGAAGTAGAGTAGTGCGGGTGAGCGTTTACATCGTTCGGCTCTCCGTGGGTAGCCCAGCGCGTATGCCCCATACCAATGTTGGCGTGGGTGTTTTTGTCAGAAATGAATGCTTCCAGTTCGGCTACTTTCCCTTTCTTCTTATATACGCTAAGCTGTCCGTTGAGAAGGGCTACTCCAGCGGAGTCGTAGCCACGGTATTCTAGGCGGCGCAGGCCTTTGATAATAATGGGGCAAGCCTCACGGTGCCCAATGTAAGCGACAATTCCGCACATAGCAGGTTGGTTGTGTCAGAGCAAAAATCTGATGAGAAACAAAATCGGGCGGCAACGGCAAAAGCCGTGCCGCCCTATTGCTGCTGACCTTTGTAGGCCAGCATTATATTACTTGAGAGTAGAGAAGTAAATGCGGAGTTTGATGCCGTTAGCATCCAGAACGGTCCGATTTAACGATAATGCGGTGCTACTGCGCAGGGTAGGCGAGAGAATCAAGCCCGAGGGTTTCTCGCCATTCAAACGGTCAAGCAAGTATGCCTGCAGGTACGCCGTCATGCTTACTCGATACTCCGATGGCTCCGCGTAACTTGGATAAAGCGAAGCCGCTGCCGGATAACGGTAGTCAATCGGTGTCACCAACACAGAATTGCCGTTGGCATCCTTTGCTACTTCCAGCTGCACTACGCGCTCATAGTCGGTTGCACCTACGGTCCGTAGTAGTACCTGGTTAGCTGAGTTCACCTCTTGTAGATACACGCTGCTGGCGTATGGAAAGAGGCCATTGGTAAACTGCTTAATCGGAATGATCAACTCAGCCCGGTTAATGTTCAGCTCGTTACCATTCTTCGTCAGGTCATCAAGGCCTTGAAAGTCAATGCGGGTGCCTAGGCCTGTTCCCTCCTGTACATACGTTTCCCCGTTAGTCGTGCTGGAAGATACCTGCTGAAGTGGAGTGCTCAGGCTAGCCAAGGGTGATGCCAGCTCCGTAGAGATGTTCGTAAAGAACTTGGCATCGGCGGCTAAACGCGTTGGGTTATTACCAAAGAACACCGAATACGCGTGCGGCCTTACCGTTTTCCCGGTGGCTTTACCTTGGAAATAGAAAGTTAACCGGGTGTCGATATTACGGTTAAACGCCACGAGGTTATCCTCCGACTGCGCATTAGCCGTTGGCACTAGTGCCAAGCCTCGAATAATAGCATCGAGCCGTGCCTGATTGAAACTAGCATCACCGAGTGCTGCATAGAGGCTATTAGCCAAAGCCGCAGTTTGCGAGTATTTCAAGAACCGGACTCGAACTACGCGGTCAGGTACTGTAACCTTAATCGTGGACGTGTCACTCGTGCTTGGCGATATACGCTGACGCACAACTTTATCCCTATTCAGAAAACCGGCAATGTCAGAAATCAGTGGGCTACTGGTAGCTACCTGTGACTGCGAGTTGTACACTGTCCGCTCATCCAAGGGCTGCTGCAGTTGCAACAGATCAAAGCGCAACGGCTTTGCAGCCGTCCCATACACCTGATCATACCCTAAGCTAAGGACCACAGAATCCAGCTTGGTTTCTGTGTATTTAGACGGTAAGGAGTCGGTGGACGTCCCGATCTGCATATTCAGAAACGACTTAGCCGTGGTAACACCCACTTTGCTGTCGCGCACACGGCCAACCAAAAAATGACTGGCGTTGATTGTTTCAACGGGCTGTTGACGGACTGTGTAAGCCGAAACCGAAAAGTCGCGGAAGGCAGAGCTAACCGGCGAAGTACCCGGTAGCTCTAGGCCTAGGTCAGTAGCATCTTCGCAGCTAGAGAGGCCTAGGAGTGCTCCGGAAAAGAGAGTAACCGACGCTAGTCGGATGGCGCTAGTTGGCCAATTCATTATAAAGCGCGTAGTAAGAAGTAAGTAGGTTTTCATCGGCACCTACCTGCCCAAGTTGTTTCTTCTCTGAATACTCAGAGAATAGCGTATTGAGGTTCTCGCTGAAGTCCTCATCGGATTTTACAACGGAATCGGCATACTCCATGCCGACTTTGATAAAGCCACCGAAATCCGCAGACTTCAGCGCCTTCAGCATGTCATCATCAATATCCAGCATCTTCGCTTTCTCAATGATGTCGCCCTCAAATTTGTGGTCGAACTCATTGTTATAGATGGTGAATACCGACTTGGCGTCCTTGAAAATCGGATCCTTTTTGTAGGTCGTTTTCAGGTACATCGGAATCAAACCAGTCATCCAGTCATTGCAATGCACAATATCCGGGGCCCAGCCTAGCTTCTTTACTGTTTCAAGTACACCTTTGCAGAAGAAGATAGCGCGCTCATCGTTATCAGAGTGGAACTTGTCGTTCTTGTCTACCAGTACCGATTTGCGGTGAAAATAATCTTCGTTGTCAATGAAGTATACCTGTAGCTTAGCATTCGGGATAGATGCCACCTTAATGATGAGTGGTTTCTCATCCTCGCCGACGGCAATGTTGATGCCGGACAGCCGCACTACCTCATGAAGGCGATTCTTGCGTTCATTGATAATGCCGAAACGAGGTACGAAAATGCGGATTTCCATCCCCATTTCCTGCATTCCCTGCGGCAGGCGCCGCAAAAACTCTGCTACCTTGGTGGTCTGCAAAAACGGGTTGATTTCCGTGGCAGCATAGAGTATTCTCAACTTGGACATACTAGGTCAGTTGGTGTGAATGGGAAAGGGCAACACTTTGGGATGCACAAAATTAAACATTTTTGAGGGAATTTTCAACTAAATCCGTCTGCCGGCCTGTCGGTAGGCCTCTTCCTACTTATGCAGATACTGCAAACGGCTGCCGCGTTGCATGCTCAAACTGAAACTTGGCGTCGAGAAGGATATCGTATCGGACTGGTACCTACAATGGGTGCTCTGCATGAGGGCCACCTGCAACTGGTACGCGCTGCTGCTCAGGAGTGTGACGTAGTGGTAGTCAGTATTTTCGTGAACCCTACGCAGTTCAATAACGCCGATGACTTTCGGTTGTACCCTCGCCTTCCGGAGGTTGATGCGGAGCTTTTGGTCCCCGCCGGCTGCACGGCTTTGTTTCTGCCCTCGGTGGAGGAAATGTATCCTAGGCCTACCGTGCTACAGTTCGACTTCGGTAGCCTGGAGCGCGTAATGGAGGGAGCTCATCGGCCGGGCCACTTCAATGGGGTAGCCACGGTGGTAAGCAAGCTATTTCACCTGAGCCGCCCACATCGTGCCTATTTCGGGCAAAAGGACTTGCAGCAGGTAACTATTGTGCGTCAGCTCATTCATGATTTGTCCTTTGACCTAGAGCTGGTGGCTTTTCCAACTATTCGGGAGGCGGATGGGCTGGCCATGTCGTCACGCAACCGCCGCCTCACGCCCGAGGCCCGTGCCGTGGCGCCCGTGCTTCATCAGGCGCTGCAGTATGGCGAGCAACTGATTCGGCAAGGGAGACATTCGCCGCAGGAAGTCCAAGCGGCTACTGTGGCTGTGCTAGGCCAGGAGCCGGCCATTGCATTAGAGTATCTGGAGCTGGCCGATGCGGAAACTCTACAGCCCCTGACCCAATGGCAGCCTGGCCGAGACGTGGCCTTGTGCCTAGCAGCGCATCTGGCAGGGGTACGTCTGATTGATAACATCGTGGTGAAAAGCTCCTAGGCCAGTGTGAAGCTTCGGCTTCGGCTGGGTTTCCTATCTTTACAGCTTTGTTTTCCACCCGCTTTCCACCCCATGCATATAGAGGTTCTCAAGTCCAAGATCCACCGCGTAAAAGTTACGCAGGCAGAGCTGCACTACGTTGGTAGCATCACAATTGATGAGGACCTGCTGGATGCCGCGAACATGGTAGAAAACGAAAAGGTAACTATTGTCAATATCAACAATGGGGAGCGTTTCGAAACCTACACCATTCGGGGAGAGCGGGGCACGGGCATGATTTGCCTGAATGGGCCCGCTGCCCGCCGCGTAGCCGTGGGGGATATCATCATCATTATCTCCTACGGGCTGGTTGATTTCGCCGAAGCCCGTGCCCATAAGCCCACCATTATCTTCCCCGATCAACATAACCGATTAGGATAACCGATTAGCTGGCCTACTGAACTGCTACCCCGTGAAGCAACTTCTAAACGTTCTTAAGTACGGGCTGCTGCTGTCAGTTTCCGGTCTGTTGATGTGGTATGCCATACAGGGGCAGGACCTGAGTCGGATTGGGCAACATGTGCGGGAAGCCAACTATTCCTGGCTGGCCATAACCATGGTACTTTCGGCGCTAGGGTACTTCAGCCGGGCTTTCCGCTGGAAAATGCAGCTTGATCCTACGGGCTCTAAAGCAACCTATTGGGATGTCTACCACGCCATGATGGTGGGCTATCTGGCCAACCTAGTGCTGCCACGCATGGGGGAGGTCATCCGGTGTTCGGTGCTGCGCCGTACGAGCGGAGTGCCGGTACAGGTGGCGTTGGGTACCGTCGTGACGGAGCGGGTAATTGATGTGCTCATGCTGCTAGGCCTGTTAGGAGCAACCCTATTGCTGGATTTCAATACCTTCTGGACTTTCGTAACCGATAAGATTCTGGGCGGCCGCTATGATTCCCTGGCCCGTAATCGTACACCTCTGCTTGTAGCGGGCCTGATTGGGCTGGTGCTGTTGGTGGGAGTTGCCTACGCCCTGTTCCGTAATCTGGAAAGGCTGCGCCAGAATGCCTTGTTTAATAAAGCAGTGTCGTTCGTGAAAGGACTGCTGGCTGGCGTATTCAGTGTGCTGAAGCTGAAAAACAAAAGCCTGTTTCTGCTGCATACCTTCTTCACCTGGGGGGTATATTACCTGATGGATTACCTGGCTTTCTTCTGCTTTCCTGCTACCTATAACCTGGATATGCGTGCTGGTTTGGCCGTGCTCACGTTTGGGGCCTTTGGCATGGCGGCACCGGTAGCGGGTGGTATCGGGCCGTTCCACGTGATGGTGCAGAGCATTTTACTGGCCTACGGCATCAGCAAAGAAGCCGGCATTGCGTATGCACTGGTGGTGCATGGTTCCCAGACGCTGTTGGTGGTGCTGATGGGCGGCATCAGCTTCGTAGCCAGCATGGTAAAATCAGGCCAAGTAGCGCGTAGCAAAGCTGCCGCAGATCTGGCCGTAGCCTTGCCTGCCGATGTGGAGTAAAGACAAAATAATGCCGCTGGAACCATTGCTGGCTCTTGTAGCCGACTGGAAAAGCCAGGGCCAGCGGGTGGTTTTCACCAATGGCTGCTTCGACCTGTTGCACCTAGGCCACGTTGATTACCTAGAGAAGGCCCGCCACCTCGGCGACCGGCTGGTGGTAGGCCTCAATACAGATGCTTCGGTAAGCTGTCTGAAGCCAGGCCGACCTTTGCAGGACGAAGTGTCACGGGCCAGAGTATTGGCCTCCCTTTTGTTTGTGGATGCGGTAGTACTCTTCGATGAGCAAACGCCGTTGGCCCTGATTGAAGCCGTATTGCCCGATATCCTGGTGAAAGGCGACGACTATGCAATCAGTGGAATTGTGGGACACGAAGTGGTGTTACAAAACGGCGGGCAGGTCCTGACCGTACCACTCGTAGCCGGCTACAGCACGACGCGCATCGTCGAGCGTATCCAGGCACTTCTCACTTCCTAAGCCCTTTCCATCATGTACACTTCAATGAACCCGGCCTACATCATCGTTCTACTGACGATGCTGGCTAGCTGGCTCATTCAGCGCCGCTTGCAAAGCAAGTTCGAGCAATACTCGCAGGTAGGCCTACAGTCAAACCTCTCCGGTAAGCAGATTGCCGAGCTGATGCTGGCCGACCACGGCATTACCGATGTGCGCGTTATTTCTACCGAAGGCCGCCTCACCGACCACTACAACCCGGCCGACAAAACCGTGAACCTAAGCGAAGCGGTGTATGCAGACCGCTCTGCTGCGGCGGCGGCCGTAGCAGCCCACGAGTGCGGCCATGCAGTACAGCATGCCACGGCCTACGCGGCGCTGCAGTTTCGCTCGGCCTTGGTTCCGGCGCTAAGCGCTGTGTCGAAGTTCATGCCCATTCTGTTGTTTCTGGGCGTGATTATGCTCAACAATACGCCGCTTCCCCTGGCCGCCGGTGTGGCGCTGTTTGCTCTCACTACGCTCTTTAGCTTTATAACCCTGCCCGTAGAGTTTGACGCTTCCAAGCGGGCGCTGGCCTGGATTGACCGGCGCGGTATCGTGACTCCCCAGGAGCATGCTATGGCCAAGGATGCGCTAAAATGGGCTGCCATGACCTACGTAATTGCGGCTATTGGCTCCCTAGCGACGCTGCTGTATTATGCGTCTTTCCTGATGGGCCGTCGTCGCGACTAATCCCAACCTGGCCTACTGCTTATACTTTCTCGCCGCTCCAGAACCCTGGGGCGGCGTTGTTTTTATCTATGATTAGGCTAGGCCACTTGGGTGGAACTCTGCAATCCTAGGTCAGAAGTTGGGGTGGCTTGGCAGAGAAAAAAGACAAATAGCCATGCACCTAAGCGCGAAAACGCCACAGTCGGAAACAAAAAACCTGTGCATAACCTTATCAAAGCACATTAGCACAAAAAAACTACGGCTTCTGCGCAATCTGCAAGGTCTGTGGTTTAATTTTGAGGGTTGCAAGCGAATTTACGCTACGCTTCCCCAGACACGTTTTCCCACCCCACCCCTTTCTACCGCATGGATTTTCAGCTTACTGAAGAACAACTGGCCGTTCAGGCCGCTGCCCGCGACTTCGCCCAAAATGAACTTTGGGCCGGCGTAATTGAACGCGATGAGCACCAAAAATTCCCCGCCGAGCAAATCAAGAAGATGGGCGAGCTGGGCTTCATGGGCATGATGGTGAGCCCAGAGTATGGCGGCGGTGGCATGGACACGGTGAGCTACGTGCTGGCCATGGAGGAAATCTCTAAAGTAGATGCTTCCTGCTCCGTTATCATGTCGGTGAACAACTCGCTGGTGTGCTGGGGGCTGGAAAAGTATGGCTCGGAAGAGCAGAAGCAGAAGTATCTGACCAAGCTGGCAACCGGCGAAATCATTGGCGCTTTCTGCCTCTCGGAGCCCGAAGCGGGTTCTGATGCTACTATGCAGCGCACCACGGCCGAGGATATGGGCGACCATTACCTCCTCAACGGTACTAAGAACTGGATTACCAACGGTTCGTCGGCTTCAGTATACATTGTGATTGCGCAAACCAATCCGGAGCTGAAGCACCGCGGTATCAATGCAATCATTGTAGAGAAGGACACGCCCGGTTTCGTGGTAGGCCCCAAGGAGAACAAGCTAGGCATCCGTGGCTCTGACACGCACTCCCTCATGTTCACCGACGTGAAAGTGCCCAAGGAAAATCGCATCGGGGAAGATGGCTTCGGCTTCAAGTTTGCCATGCAGGTGCTGGCCGGCGGCCGTATTGGCATTGCTTCGCAGGCATTGGGTATTGCTTCGGGAGCTTATGAGCTTTCTTTGAAGTACTCAAAAGAGCGTAAAGCATTTGGTGTTCCGATTTCGCAGCACCAAGCTATCCAGTTCAAGCTGGCCGACATGGCGACCAACATTGATGCTGCTCGCCTTTTGTGCCTGCAGTCGGCTCATGACAAGGACGCGCACCAGGATTACGCCAAGTCGGGTGCTATGGCCAAGCTGTTCGCTTCCAAAGTGGCCATGGATACTGCTGTAGAGGCCGTGCAGGTGCATGGAGGCTACGGATTCGTGAAAGAATTCCACGTAGAACGCATGATGCGCGACGCCAAAATCACGCAGATTTACGAGGGAACTTCCGAGATTCAGAAAATTGTAATCTCTCGGGAAATCCTCAAGTAAAAACCGAATTGCCTAAAATTCAGAATCATTGCATTAAACCCAGTCTTTTTTAGGCTGGGTTTTTCGTTTTTGTGAATTTTTATATGTTATTTTGCATTACAAAAGTCCGGGGTGCTATTTGCCCTGGCAGAATGACGTAACTCAGCCACCCGCCGAAGATGGAAGATTATAATAAAGTGATAGAGTCGCTAGGTGTCCGGTACATCAAGGCGAAAAATTTAGTACTCCAGCAGCCCTTCACCGTACGCAACTACTACGATGTAGGCAACAACCTTATCCTGCTGCATAAGGGTCGCATTACCTTTGGTGATGAAGAGCAAATTGTGGAAGAAGGGGAGATGCTGTTCATCCCAGGCGGCCGGGCTACCAAGGTATCCTACGGCGAAGCCTCTTCGAAGAGCATTACGAATGACGACCTGATCAGCAACAAGGATAAGTTCTTCCACTCCAACACCGATCTGGATCTGATTGGAGATGCGGAAGAAAGCCACAGCCACGTGAGCTTCGAGGCCAAGGTGTTTGACTCCGTCAACTTCTTTGCTTCGCTGGACGTGCCTGCCTTCCTGATTACGGGCAACTCTAAGCTGGCTAACCTCATCATTAAGGTGGTAGAGGAAAGCCTGCAGGAACTACCGGGCCGGGAGCGTCTGATTACGATTTACACCGAAAACATTGTGGTGGAAATTGTGCGCTACATCTTGAAGAACAAGATGTTCGTGGAGCAGCTCGCTACCAACAGCACTTACTTCAAGGACCCGCGTCTCATCGATCTGTTCAATTACATCAAAGAGAACATCGGCGGCGACCTGTCCAACAAAGTGCTATCGGGTGTGGCAAACGTAAGCGAAGACTACGTAGGCCAGTACTTTAAGATGCTGACTGGCATCAACCCCCAGGACTACATTGAGTACCAGCGCATGGAGCGTGCCGTGTTCCTGCTGCGTACCACCAAGAAAAGCATCCGCGATATTGGTAAGGAAGTGGGCTATAAGGACACGGCATACTTCTGCCGCCGCTTCAAAATGATGTTTGGTATTCCGGCCGGTAAGATGCGTCGCCGTGAGTCAGCTATGAATATCTAAGCTTTCAAATACCAGTGCCATAAACAAGAAGAGGCCGCCCAAACTGGGCGGCCTCTTCTTGTTTAGCGGAAAGCGGAGTGGCCTAGGCCACTGCTTCTGTATTATTGGTTGACGTTGAGAACCGTATTAAAGCTTTGCACCACTTTCGACATCTCGCCCAAGAACTCTGGCGTCTTCTCAATCTGGTTGCCGATGACAATGACATCGGCGCCTGCTGCTAAGGTGGCCTGGGCTTTTTCTACGGTATTGATGCCGCCACCCACAATCAACGGCACCTCAACTACCTGCCGGACCGCCCGAATCATGGCTGGCGAAACGGGATACATAGCGCCGCTGCCGCCATCGAGGTACATCAGGCGTAGGCCTAATTGCTCACCGGCCATAGCGGTGCACGCGGCAATAGCAGGCTTATCATGAGGCAGCGGGGTGGTGCCGCTCATGTAGCTGGCCGTAGTCTGGCGGCCGGTATCCACGAGCATGTAGCCGGTGGGCAGAATCTGCAGATTGCTTTGGCGCAGCAAAGGTGCTGCAAGTACATGTTGCCCGATCAGGAAATCGGGGTTGCGGCCAGATATCAGGGACAGCAGCAGAATGCCATCCGCCTGATCATCCAGGTGTAGGCTGTGGCTGGGGAAAAGCAGCACCGGCACAGCCGAACGGCTCTTGATGAAACGAATGAGGGCAGCCTGGCGTGAATTCATCACCAGACTGCCTCCCATAAAAAAGTAATCGACCGGATAGGATTCGCACAGTTCCAGAAGATGCTGGCAGCTAGCCTCGTCCAACTGGTCTGGGTCAAGTAGAACAGCCAGCGACTTCTGGCCGTGCTTACGGCGTTTCGTCAGGGCTTCATGAAGACTGGTGAGGCGCATCCGCGTCGTCGTGGTGATAGGTAAACTCAACATCCCGGGTTTCTGGCTCCGTCTGGTAGCCATTGGCGGAAGATGCAAGGTCGGGATTTTTGAGAATTGGCAAGTACTCTCCTGCTTTCTTTGCTACGTAGGCCATCAGAACAGCCGAAGCTTGGGCCACTAACAACTTGCCAGTATCTGACTGCAGAAAGGATTTTACAGCCGAAGCCAGGATAGAAGACGCCTCATGTTGCGGGGCTTCTTGCGGCTGATAGCTTGTGGAAGGAAGGTGCGCGGCGCCGGACTCATGCCCTACCGGGGCAAACGGGTCCGCATCGGTGTGGTATACATCAGGCGCTAGATGAGCACGTTCCGTGTGTGTCTGGCCCCGATCGAACTGATGGTGCCCAGCCCCAAAGCCGAGGTCATCAGCCACGGCTGTGTCTACGCCAGTGGAATGCAATGGCCGCTGAGGGCTGCTCTTCAGATGGCGAGGAGCGCTGCTACGGCTGTGGAGGGCGGTTCGCTTTTCGTGAGCCGCTAGGCCCTTTTTTTTTCCGCCGAAAGCTTTTTTGAGCAGCCAAATGCCACCCAAAACGCCCGCTCCCATAGCCACATATTTGCCTACAGTCTGGGTTTTGGCTTTAATTTCTTCTACGTCACCCATCAGGGCACGCTCGTATTCTTGCTTCTGACGCTCCAGGAATTCCTTTTCGTCCTCAAACAGCGGGTTGTGCAGATCGGCCATATACTAGGTTAGGCTTGACGTTTGTCGGATTTGTAAATGGTATTGTCCAGCAGCTTGTCAGCTACACCCTGGAACATTTTTTTGTCGACTCCTACCACAAAGATGATGAGCAAAAGCAGATAGAAGCCCGCTACGATACCGAAGCCCCAGTACGAGCTGTCCAGCACATCGTTCAGCAAAAGGGCAATGAACAGGTTCAGAAATACGAAAAACATGAGACCAATGGTAGCCATAGCCACGCCATGCATCGTGCCGACAAAGGCATGCTTCACTTTCTCCTGGGCTTCCAAACGCACTAAATCTATGCGCGTATCAAGGTAGCCCATCAGGTTGCCCATCAGGTTATCGGTGCGGGGCGTTTTGGTGGTGTCGTCGTCTTCAGTGGAAAAGAGGCCCATACGATAAGGAAGATAATTGAGCAGGGAACAATGTTATGATTTCAGGCGTCAGGAAACGGAGGAGAGGCCTGTTTTTCAAGTAGCCTCTTCATACGGAAAAGGGCGATGCGTGTCTGAAAATTGACGTACTTTTACTATATACCGCCGCATTTTGAGTCAGAATCATTACCAGATTTTAGGGGTATCTACTACTGCTACGGCCCGTGAAATTAAGCTGGCGTATAAGCGGCTAGCTGTACAGTATCATCCGGACAAACACGGTGGCAATACGCTCTACGAAGACCTGTTTAAGGCCGTAGCAGCTGCATATCATATTCTGGGAGAGCCCGGCCGCCGCGCTCAGTACGACCATCAGCTGCAGATAGCTGCCCGCCGCGCCGAGGAAGCGCGGCGCCAGCAGCAATACCGGGCGCAAGCACAACATCTATATGGCGTGCCAATGCCGCCGCCGGCGCCCTTGCGCACCCGCCGGCCCGCGGGTTCTGCCGAGCGCCATTACCGCACCATCCCGCGCCAACGCCAGAAGTTCACGCGCCGCGACTATTGGCTGACGGCTATGTTCCTGCTAGGCCTTTTGCTGTTTGTGCTATCGGTGAAGGTGACGATGGACCACGTGACGGCCGTAAGCAACTACGACGACGGAATAGAGGCCTACACTCGCCGGGAATGGAGTACAGCACATAGCTTCTTCACAGAAACTCTCCATTTCAAGCCCAAGCATACCGCCGCGTTGCAAAGGCGTGCCGAGCTGGAGCAATTGATTTACCACGACTACGTAGCTGCCGCCCAGGATTATCGGGCGGCAATCGTAGAAATCGAAAGTTCACGCCGCCGCGCCGCGCTTCTGTCCCGGCTAGGCCAGTGCCACGCTGCCCTGCAGCACCCCGATTCGGCGCAGCAAGCTTTTCGGCAGGCACTAGCACTCGATTCTACCGTTGTTCGGGCCCTACTAGCCAGAGGCGAGGCAGAGCTGTTTCAGCGGCGGCGCTATGCCTCAGCCATCCGCGACTTTAGTGCTGGCCTACGCCACACCCGGTCTTCGGTGCTTTTGGCCCGCCTGATGCTTTACCGAGGGCTGGCCCACTACAAGCATCAGGATTATGGAGCCGCCCGTGCCGATTACTGGCAGGTGCTGACCCTCACGCCGCGGAGCGGGCAGGTCTATTTCCTGCTCGGCCGCGTAGCCCAAAAAGAAGGCGCCTTGCCCGATGCCTGCGAATTTTTCCGGCGGGCAGTGGTACAGGGTTACCAGTTTGCCGAGGATGCCCGCAACGAAACCTGTGGCCGCCGTCAGCTGCCAGTTACGCCGGTTCAGCCCGCCCGCAACTAAGCTTCGAGGCTAAGCTAGGGCAAGAAGTGGCCTAGAAGTGCCAGCGGACGAAAGCTTCAATAGCCTCGTATTCGGGTAGGCCTAGCAAGTCGTAGAGCTGGGCCGTAGTACGGTTGCGGTCTTCTGCCCGCTGCCAGAACTCCCGCTGGTCGGCGCCGGGGAATAGCGGCCGGTCTTTCTGCGACTGGTGTTTGAAAATAGCACGGCGCTTCCGGGTGAGCTCCTGCGGCGACAACGGCACGGCCATTTCTATCTGGTCGATGTCCCATTCTTGCCAGGCGCCACGGTATAGCCACAGCCAGCAGTTTTGGAGCCACGCCGTGTTTTGGGCTTTTAACTGGCCTACAGCCGCGAAAATAGCCGCCAAGCATACGCGGTGCGTGCCGTGCGGGTCGGATAAGTCGCCGGCCGCGTAAATCTGCTGCGGCTGCACTTTATTGAGCAGGTCCACCGTCAGTTGGATATCCTCGGGGCCGATGGGCTTCTTGCGCACCCGGCCGGTTTCATAAAAGGGAAGGTCCATAAAATGCACGTTCTCATCCGGGATGCCTGCATAGCGGCAGGCGCTTTTGGCTTCCCCGCGCCTGATCAGGCCCTTAATCTGCTGGACCTCTTCGGAGTCGACTTGCCCAGGGGCTTTGTTCTTGAGAAAGTCCGCAACGCGGTGATACAAATTTTCGGCAGGTTGCTCATCCAGGCGGAAAGCCTCATCGTATTCGGCCACAAACTCCGCGAACCGTACCGCCTCTTCGTCAAACACCGCAATGTTGCCACTGGTCTGGTAGGCCACATGCACCTCATGGCCTTGGTCCACGAGCCGGAGCAGAGTACCGCCCATCGAAATAACGTCGTCGTCGGGGTGAGGGGAGAAGATCAGGACTCGCTTCGGAAACGGGGTAGCCCGCTCTGGCCGGTTGGAGTCATCGGCATTGGGCTTGCCGCCTGGCCATCCCGTTATGGTGCGCTGTAATTGGTTAAATACCTTAATATTGAGTTCGTAAGCCAGTCCGGATTCGGCTAGCAGCTCCGAGAGGCCGTGCTCATTGTATTCTTGGTCGGTGAGTTTGAGAATGGGCTTCTGCAGCTTCCGCGCCAGCCACGTCACGGCTTTTCGCACCTGTGCTTCATCCTGCCAGTTAAGGCGGGAGCCCACCAGCCACGGGCTTTTCATGCGGGTAAGCTCGGCGCCGGCTGCTTGGTCCAGTATCACGCGCACATTCGGGTGCTTCTGCAGGTAGGTGGCTGGCACCGAGTCGGTCATTTCGCCTTCCACCATGCGCTTTACCACGGCCGCTTTTCCCTCACCCCAGGCAAGCAGCACAATCTCATGCGCTTCCAGAATGGTGCCTACACCCATCGTGATAGCGCGGCGGGGTACATTTTCTTCCCCGTAGAAATCAGAAGCAGCATCGGTGCGGGTAATATGGTCAAGCGTGATCATACGAGTGCGGGAACTGGCCCCCGAGCCAGGCTCGTTGAATCCAATATGCCCGGTGCGCCCGATGCCCAGAATCTGCAGGTCAATGCCGCCGGCTTCCCTAATCTGCTCTTCGTAGTGCCGACAGAACTCCGCCACCTGCTCCTGCGGCACCGTACCATCCGGAATGTGCACTTGCGCGGCCGGAATGTCAATGTGGTCGAACAGGTACTCGTGCATAAACCGCACGTAGCTCTGCAGCGAATCGGGCTGCATCGGAAAGTACTCGTCCAGATTAAACGTGATGACGTGCTGAAAGCTCAACCCTTCCACTTGGTGTAGCCGCACTAGTTCTTCGTACAGGCGAGTAGGGGTAGAGCCCGTAGCTAGGCCTAGTACGCACATGCGCCCCTCCGCCGTTCGTTGCCGGATCAGGTCAGCAATTTGGCGGGCTACGGCTACAGAGGCCTGTTCGGAGTCGGGGTAAATGGTGGTGGCAAGTCGCTCAGCGTGGCGCACATCAGATGCAGTCATACCTGTAAAGCAGAAGTGAAACGGAATCTTACTGGAAAAACCCGAGTCGCGCAACTTGTAGCCAAGACATATTCGGTTGCATTTATTTAGTCTGATTAGCGCAGCCCTGCCATACAAGTGGCCTAGCGTTGTATAGCTGAGCTTGACTGCTGAGAGAAGTATGTCACAATACCGGCTTTTTGCTAACACTTATAAATTATATCATTCTGATTGTTAAATATATATAACTGAATTATGAGGGCTATATAAGGAAAATCAATGTCACGATACAGCCGTGATTGTCCTTTCGGAACAGCCCCGACAGCACGATATTGTACATATTAGAATGTATCGTGCTGATAGAACATCCCTCTGACTGCTCTCTATGACCTTTTCTACTCTCAAGGATGCTCATCTGCAAGAACTGGGCTTCGAGCCTTTATCGCTTTACCGCTCCTGGGATTACCCCGTGGGTGCTACGGAAGCAGCCTTTGTGCCTATTACGGATATGCGCTACCAGCATCGTCTCATAGCACGCGATGGTACTCGCCTGTATGCCTACTCCTGGATCCATGAGCCAGGCTACCTACTGGCTACCATGCAACACATTTCTTCCTTAGAGCACATTGTTGCGGAGCTAGACAGCGATGATGTACTGCTCTTGCGGCGTCATATGGAAGCCTTTTTCTCTTTGCACGGAGGGAGTGCCTTGCCCGGCGAAGTAAGAAATAACTCCCCCAGAATGCTCCACTAACGGTATGCCGTAGCCCTCTAGGCCACCAGGACCTCGATCTATATTCGTACGGATTGAAAACAAAAAAGCCCTTCTACGCGAAGTAGAAGGGCTTTTTAGTGGTAATGATTGGAATCGAACCAACGACACCAGCATTTTCAGTGCTGTGCTCTACCAACTGAGCTACATTACCAGCTCTGGGCGCCTCGCAAGCCGTTATAGCCGTTGAGGAGCACAAAAGTAGTAAACCAAAATCAACCTGCAACACTTATTAGAAAAAAACTTTCCAGCGAAAAGCCGTAATTTGTTATGCATACCGAGTATATTTCGGCTCCAACCCAAACCTACCCTTTCTCGTGCACTTCTCCATCCAAAACATCCTCTTCCTGCTAGTCGCGTTGGCGGGCTTCGGCCTGTTCGCGTGGCAAGCCCGGAAGATTCGAGCCAACATTCTGGTCGGGCGCGACCGGGATATGAGTGGCAACGTCAATGAGCGCCTCTACAAAACGCTGCTGGTCGCCTTTGGGCAGCAGAAAATGTTTAAGCGCCTCACGCCGGCCTTTCTCCACCTGATCGTTTATATCGGTTTCATTGTCATCAACATTGAAGTCATCGAGATTCTGGTGGACGGTTTGTTCGGAACCCATCGGTTCCTGCAGTTCCTAGGCCCCTTGTACTCGGCCCTTACTGGTACCAACGAGGTATTAGGCGCCCTAGTTGTGCTGGCGGTAATTGCCTTCTGGTGGCGCCGCAACGTGAATACCATCCGTCGTTTTACGGGGCCCGAGTTACGCGCCTGGCCTAAGCTGGATGCCAACGTCATCCTGTATGTGGAAGTGGTGCTGATGGTTGCGTTGTTCACCATGAACACCGCTGATCTGAAGCTGCATGGCGACAACCTACCGGGCGCTTTCCCCATCAGTAGCCTCCTGACCGGCCTTTTTCCGGATAGTCCGGCGGCGCTACATGTTCTGGAGCGCGTTGGCTGGTGGGCGCATATCGTGGGCATTCTGCTGTTCCTGAACTACTTGCCTAGCAGCAAGCACTTCCACATCATTATGGCCTTCCCGAACGTGTACTTCTCGCGGCTGGTACCGCAGGGAAAGTTCTCGAATGTGGAGAGCATCACTCACGAGGTGAAAGCCATGATGGACCCCAGCTACGAGGTGCCCGCCCCACCGGTAGGCCCCGACGGCTCTGCCCTAGCGCCTACGCCCTTCGGAGCAAAAGATGTGGATGACCTGGCCTGGACCAATCTGCTCAATGCGTACTCGTGCACCGAGTGTGGCCGCTGCACGTCGGTTTGCCCCGCTAACCTGACGGGCAAACTATTGTCGCCCCGTAAAATCATCATGGATACCCGGGACCGAATGGAGGAGAAGTATAACTCTCCGCTCATCTTCAACCCCAACCTCTACGGTAAGGAAGCCAAGCACGACCCGCAAGAACAGCTCGATGCCGAAAACCACACGCTGCTGCGCGGTTACGTAACGCCCGAAGAACTGTGGGCCTGCACCACCTGCAACGCCTGCGTGGAGGCCTGCCCAGTGAACATCAACCCACTGGAAAGCATTGTAGAGATGCGCCGCTTCCTTGTGCTGGAAGAATCGGCCGCACCAAACTCTCTGAACGTGATGTTCAGCAACATCGAAAACAACGGCGCTCCGTGGGCTTTCTCGCCTTCCGACCGCTTCAACTGGGCCGATGACCTGTACGTGGCGGATAAAGCTACGGCTCCGGTGGCCTAGGCCACTACCGCTACTGGCCTAGAGAGGCCTAGAGCGGTTCTATCTCACTCTTACTTCTGATTTCTGAATCCCACCCATATGGCTGAGCAAACTGCCAAACGTCCTGTATCTGTTCCACTCATGGCCGATCTGGCAGCGAAGGGCGAAACCCCCGAAGTGCTGTTCTGGGTAGGCTGCGCCGGTGCCTTCGATGACCGCTATAAGCGCGTGACCCGTGCTTTCGTGCGCATTCTGGAGCACGTAGGCGTGAACTACGCCGTGCTGGGCATGGAAGAAAGCTGCACCGGCGACCCTGCCAAGCGCGCTGGCAACGAGTTTCTGTTCCAGATGCAGGCCATGCAGAACATCACCACCCTCAATGGCTACGGCATCAAGAAGGTGGTAACGGCCTGCCCGCATTGCTTCAATACCATTAAGAACGAATACCCAGCGTTGGGTGGCGAGTATGAGGTGATTCACCACAGTACTTTCCTGCAGCAGCTCATCAACGAGGGCAAAGTGAAGGCCGAAGGCGGTGAGTCGTTCAAAGGTCGCCGCATTACGTTCCATGATTCCTGCTACCTGGGCCGCGCCAATAACATTTATGAAGCGCCTCGCGCGGTTCTGGAAGTGCTGGATGCCGACCTGCTGGAAATGAAGCGCTGCAAAACCAACGGCCTGTGCTGCGGTGCCGGTGGCGCCCAAATGTGGAAAGAGCCCGAGCCCGGCAAAAAAGACATCAATGTAGAGCGCGCCGAAGAAGCACTGGCCACGCTCGATGGCGACGCCGATGTGCTGCTGAACCTACAGGGTGTGGAAAGCACGGCTCCCGTACTGCCCGCCGGCTCCAACCGGGGTGGCAGCGTAATTGCCGTAGCCTGCCCGTTCTGCATGACCATGATGGCCGACGGCGTAAAAAACAAGGAGCGTGAATCAGATGTGCAGGTGTTTGACTTGGCCGAACTGATTGCTTCCGCCGAAGGTCTCAACGCGTAGAAAGTGCCGCGTTTTCTTCCTGCAAAATGAAATTTGTGTGCAGCCTCGCCGGAACTTCTCGGCGAGGCTGTTTCTTTTACAAGAAAATACGGTGGCCTACCGTTGACTGTAGGCCAGTCGTTCTTCTGCGAAATACCAGTATGTACGTTCCTTTCAATCAATTACCCGCTTCGGCGCGTCTGTGGATCTATCAGGCTAGCCGTCCGCTCACGGCCGCTGAACTGGCCGCTGTACAGCCCGCGCTCCAACAATTTGTGGAGGAATGGACCAGCCACGGCCGCGTATTGCAAGCCTCGGCCGCCTTAATGCACCAGCAGTTTCTGGTGCTAGGCCTAGACGAAGCCGTAGCCGATGCCAGTGGCTGTTCTATTGATGCCTCCGTGCGGTTCGTGCGCGCGCTGGAAGAGCAGATGGGTATCTCGCTACTGGAAAAAAGTCAGTTGGCCTTTATCATCGATGGGAAGGTGCAGCTCTTAGATAGGAGGGAGCTAAAGGCCGCGGTGGTTGAGGGTCGGCTGCTGCCGGATACACCTTACTTTGATAATACTATTGCCCGGCACGAGCAGCTGCAAACTGCCTGGCCAACCCCAGCGGCCAGCTCTTGGCTAGGCCGGTATTTCTAACCCGACGTACAAAACCAGTAGAGCCGGCCAAAGTCCTACCTAAACTTAGTATTATTAGTCCCGCGTTGATCAACGCTAGGTCGGCTGGTTTCCTTATCCCTCCCTCTTCCCGCTTATGAGAACTTTTATTCTGGTATGTGCTGCCGCCGGCTCTGCTGCTCTGCTAACTGGTTGTGCTACGTCCGGCAGCCTGAGCAAAGCAGACAAGCAATTTGCTCGTGGTGAATATGAACCTGCTATTGCCTTATACAAAGCCGATGTAGCCAAAGGCAAGAACATTGCGCAGTCGAACTACCGGGTAGCCGAGTCGTACCGGCTGTCTAACCGTATTGAGCAGGCCGAAGCATATTATAAAGCGGCCTTGGATGGCGGAGTAAAAGTGTCCGATGCAGCTTTCTATTATGGAGAAGCACTAAAGGCCAACGGTAAGTTTGAAGAAGCCGCCACTCAGTTTGATGCCTACGCGCAAAACGGCGGCAACCGCACCCTAGCAGCTCGCTCCGAAATGGAAGCCAAAAATGCCCGGGCTTCTACCAGCATCGTGGCCATGCGCACCAATAGCGAAGTCATGCCGCTGGACCAAATCAACACCCCATCTGCCGAGTTCAGCGCCACTATTCTCCCCGAAACCAAGGAAGTGATTTTTGCCTCCGGCCGGGATAGCAAAGTGTACAAAGGAAATGGGGAAGGGTTCAACGACCTCTACGCCGTCAAGTTCGACGACGCCGACAAGATGACCGGCGGCACCGTTCGCAAGCTGGAGCCTCTTTTTAACTCCGAGGATAAGCACGAAGCCAGCGCCACCTACACGCCCGATGGCAAGATGATGGTGTTTGCCCGTTCCAACAACGGCTCCAAGAAAGGTTACCTAAGCGTAGATCTGTGGGTATCCTATAATAAGAACGGGGCCTGGACCGAGCCGGAGATTCTGCGGGTAGTCAACAGCAGCACCGCCGATGACTTCTCGCCCTCATTCGCGCCCGATGGCAAGACGTTGTATTTCGCTTCTACCCGCAAGGGTGGCCTAGGCGGCAACGATATCTACAAAACCACCATGGAAACGCCGGGCCGCTTCTCGCCGCCCGAAAACCTCGGCGACCAGATCAACACGCCGGGCAACGAGAACTACCCCGCTATTGCCCCCGACGGCACCCTGTACTTTTCTTCTGATGGGCACCCTGGCCTAGGCAAGCTCGATATCTTCAAGGTCGAGAAAAACAAAGTAGTTAACCTGGCGGTTCCTATTAATAGTACCGGCGACGACTTCGCGCCCTTCTTCACGGCTAACAAGGCAGGCATCTTCGCCTCGAACCGGGCTGGTGGCAAAGGCTCCGACGATTTGTATCGATTTCGGGAGAGCATGCTCAAGCTCGTGAACTTCTATGCCGACGGAACTCTGGTTGAGCGCAACGACAAAACCGGCCAGACGCTACCCGTCGCTAGCGAAACGGTAACCCTCTACAACGCGAAAGGGCAGAAGCTGCAAGATGCCACCACTGGCTCCGATGGCAAATTCAGCTTCAAGCTTGATACCGCAGCCGCCAACTATGCGGTTATTGCCAACCGGGCCGGCTACTTCACTGCCCGCAACTCCGTGAGCACTATCGGCCGCAAACCTGCCCAAGAAGCCCTGACCGAGCCCCTAACGGATGTGCGCATCCCCGTTACCCTGACGCTCGCCAAAATCGTGAAGAATAAAGCCATTGTAGTAGAGAACATTTTCTACGATTACGACAAGGCCAACATTCGTCCGGATGCTGCTTTGGAGCTGGATAAGCTGGTACAGACCCTCAACGACAACCCGCAAATCACGATTGAGCTAAGCTCCCACACCGACTCTCGCGGTAAAGATGCCTATAACCAAGCCCTTTCTCAGCGGCGGGCCCAATCAGCGGTAGACTATATCATCTCCAAAGGCATCGATAAGAGCCGCATTACGGCCCGAGGCTACGGCGAAACCCAGCCAGTCATCAAAAATGCCAAGACGGAGGAGGAATACCAACGCAACCGCCGCACCGAGTTTAAGGTGACCAAGATTGCTGAATGAGGACTCAGCCTCTACTATCTACTATAAGAAGACCTCCGGAGCTACCAGCTTCGGAGGTCTTTTGCATTAAGGGCTGTAGTGTTTGCTAGGCCACTCCTATATAAGGGGTACTTCTTACAAAGGATAGGAGAGAAGCCTAGTACTCTTAATATAGATGTGGCACAATCCTTGGCTTAGTGCTCTCATACGGGAGCAAACGGATTGCTCTAGGATAACGAGCCACTGCCATGAAAAAGGCGCTACTACTTTTTGCTAGTCTATTCCTATTCTTAGTGGGTGGCCTGCAGGCTGCTCCAGCCAACGTCAACTTCTCTTCAGAGCGCGGCGTGCCTTTCCAGCTCGTGTTTGACGGTCGGGCCCTGACGCGCGGCGGAGCCCGCCAGGTATTTCTGGACCGTCTAATGCCTGGCTACCATTGGGCAGAGTTCATTATCCCCTCTGGTTACGGGCGTAGCGTAAACTACCGTACCCAGATTTTCCTGGATGGTGGCCTAGAAACCAACTTCGTCCTTTTCACCCGCAATGGCTATCCGCCCATGTTGCGTAAAGTGTCGGCTATCCCTATTCGCGGAAACTATCCTCCCGGCCGCCCCGGTAACGGCTACCCTACTAATGGAGGATATGATAACACGTACCCTGGTGGACCAGCCGGCCCGGGCCGAAACGATGGCGGTTACCCAGCTCCGAACTCTCCCTACCCAAATCAAGGGCCGTATCCAAATGGGCCAGCTTATCCGTCGCAGCCTGCGTACCCCAATACGTATCCCGATAACCGGAACAATTACAATGTAATGTCTCCTCAAGATGTATCCCGTCTGCTGCAGTCTGTGCAACGGCAATCTTTTGATGACAACAAACTCCCCATTTTGCGGGAAGCATTAGGTGCGGCATCCCTAGAGTCCGATGATCTAACGCGTATTCTGTCTACGCTCACGTTCGACCGCAACCGGGTTGAATTAGCCAAATATGCCTACCCTCGTATCGTAGACCCTCAAAACTTCTACCGCGTCTATGAGGCATTTGACTTCCAAAGTAACGTTCAAGAATTACAGCAATACGTACAGGCCTACCGCCGCTAGGTAGCCAGTTGCACTGAAAAAGCCCTCTCATTACTACATGAGAGGGCTTTTTCATGTTCATTGCTAACGCATACCATGATTGGCCGGAGCGAGTAATAAACTAAAGGTTCTACAGATAGCAATCTAGCGTTTGTGGCCTAGGGCTACATGACACGATATATAGGAGAAAATTATGCAGTTGGAATTCAAGCCTGTATGCCGAATGCTCTGCCATTACCCAGTATTTGTTTAGGTCGTAGTTGGAAACCCGAAGGGAAGCGTGCACTTTTGCACTCCCAAATCGAACGGAGGCGGGCTACGGAAACGCAGAAAAGAAAGTTGTGCGGGGAGTTGGAAAGTGGAAGATCTTAGTCTTACCTTTGCACCCCGCTTCGACCGGAAGCGCTTCCACCTTAACCGAGAAAAAAGAAATTTGACCTCGGGCTTGGAAGTAGCAAAAAACGACTTACCTTTGCACCCCGCTTACCGCTGAAAGGCGCCTAGCGGGCTGGAAACGACGAAAGCCTGAAAAAGTTTTTTCATTTTCGAGTTGCAAAGTAAGAAAAAAGGTTCTTACCTTTGCAGCCCGCTTCAACTGGAAGGGGCTAGGGCACACAGACTGGGAAAAAGAATTTCTCTAAAAAGTTTGCCACTAGAACATAAGCTCTTACCTTTGTCGCCCGCTTCGGTGGGCAGCGTAAAGAAAAGAGAAACACGCCGGCTAGATGAGCCGGCC